>NZ_CAKVGN010000008.1 GCF_934747485.1 uncultured Brachyspira sp.
TAATCTTGATTTAAAAGATAATAAAGGCAGAACAGCTTTATACTGGGCTGCTTACAAAGATAATACAGAAGCAGTAAAAATGCTTATCAATGCAGGTGCTAATCTTGATTTAAAAGATAATAAAGGCAGAACAGCTTTATACTGGGCTGCTTACAAAGATAATACAGAAGCAGTAAGAATGCTTATCAATGCAGGTGCTAATCTTGATTTAAAAGATAATGAAGGATTTACGGCTTTATTATGGGCTGCTTACAAAGATAATACAGAAGCAGTAAAAATGCTTATCATTGCAGGTGCTAATCTTGATTTAAAAGATAATAAAGGATTTACGGCTTTATTATTGGCTGTTTTAGGAGATAATACAGAAGCAGTTAGAATGCTTATTAATGCGGGGGCTAATGTTAATGCTATAGCAAAAATAAATAATGTTGATTATACAGTATTAGATTTAGCTAAAGAAATAGGAAATAAGACTATTATAAATATGCTTGTTTCTGCAGGTGCTAAATAATTCTTTATTAGTAAAAAAATTAAAAGGCAGGAGTTTATCAAAAGCTCTTGCCTTTTAGTTTATATTTTTATTTTATTCTTTTATGTTTAAAACTATCTCTATGGCTTACATAATCATCAACTATTTGATAATTTCCAAAAAGTTTGTATTTGTATATAGTTAAACCTTCTAAGCCAACAGGACCTCTTGCATGAGTTTTGTTTGTTGATATCCCAACTTCTGCTCCAAAACCATATCTAAACCCGTCAGAAAATCTTGTTGAAGTGTTGCAGTATACATTAGCAGAATCAACATAAGTCATAAACTTTTCTATATTATCTTTGTTTTCTGATATTATAGAATCTGTATGATGAGAACCGTATCTGTTTATATGATTATATGCCTCTTCTGTATTTTCTACTATTTTTAATGATACCTCTTTATCTCCATATTCAAAATGCCACTCTTTTACTTCAGCAATATCTGATTGATTAAGTATTTTTCTTACTTCCTTACAGCCGTTCATTTTTATATTATTTTCTTTAAATAAATTATAAAGCTTTGGCAAATATTCATTAGCTATGTTTTTATTTATAAGTATAGTTTCAACAGCATTGCATGCACTTGGATATTGAACCTTTGAATCTAAACATATTTTTAATGCTTTTTCTTGATTAGCTGATTCATCTATATATAAATGACATATACCGTCAGCATGCCCAAGTACAGGTATGTTAGTGTTTGATTTTATATATTGTACTAAACTGTTTCCGCCTCTTGGTATTATAAGATCAACATATTTATCCATTGATAATAATTCTTTTATATCCTCTCTTGTAAATACCAAATTAACTGAGTTCTTTGGAAACTCTTCAATACTCTCTAATGTTTCGTTAATGATGTTAAATATCGCTTTGTTTGTATTCTCTCCCTCAGCACCGCCTTTAAGTATAACAACGTTTGAAGATTTTATACATAAAGAAGATATTTGAGATATAACATCAGGACGAGCTTCAAATATTACAGCAATTAAACCAATAGGACAAGATATTTTTTTTAATAATAAATTATCATCAAGCTCCGTTTCTAATAATACTTTATTAATAGGGTCTTCCAATTTCACAACATCTTTGATACCAGAAATAATATCTATCATTTTGTTTTCGTCTAATTTCAAACGATTAAACATAGAAAGAGAAATTTTATTTTCATCGAGAAGTTTTTTGGCATATTCCAAATCTTTTTTATTCGCTTCAAATATAATGTTTTTATTTTGTTCTAATTTTTCAGCTATTTCTAATAATGCTTTATTTTTTATATCTGTGCTTAATGATTGTAATTTATATGTAGAATCTTTTGCATTTTTTACCAAGTCTATTAATTGCATTATATGTATTCTCCGAAAAAAGTTCGCTTAAATATTATTATAATAGCTAATAATTAAATTGTCAAAAAAGTTTATTATTCTTTTTTTATTATTTCTTTTTAATTAAAGTAACTAATATGTCCTCGTTTTCTATATGCTCAAAACTTCCTTCATATCCATATTTAATGCATCCGCGAATCACACTTTCACAGCTTGAATGCCCGCTAACTAAAACCTCTATAACTGTGTTTAATTCTGTGTTGTTTATAGCTGCACATTTAGCCTGAAAAGAAGCCTGCGAACAAGACATTCCTCTTGTATCTATTTTTATAGTCTCTTGCATAAAAATCCTTTAACATTTTTTGATATTTTTTATTTAAGATTAACAATATCATTTATAAGGATATCAAATTATTATAATCAACTTATTAATCAAAATTAAGTTATTATAACCTCTACCGCCACTTTATATTACTATAATATACATTCTAATAATATAACGTAACGGTAGAGTTCATTATATAATCCCTATTATATGGTATATTTCTTATTATATAATGACAACAACCTGCTGCACAGTAAGAAACATATCACTGATTTTCTTTCATAGTAAATCCTATAATAATACAAAATACTAAACCTAAAATAACAGCAAACATACCATATATTGTAGGACCAGCAGTAGAACTTGCCAAATTAAAATTATGAGCAAATCCAGCACCAACAAGCATTCCTATAACAAATACAAAACTGTCCATATTTCCTTCGGCAGATTGTATAAACTGTCTTCCCGGACAACCAGCACCCAAAGTAAATGCTAAACCAGTAAGAATCATTGATACAGTATTCCATAATATGTTAGTATGAGCTATAGGCTGATTTTCCATAGAAACATTAAATCTATTTGTTATAATATTTACTATTAAAGCAGCAACAATAAAAGCTATAACACCTTTAGTCATATGGAAATCTTTCATAAATATTCCATCTCTCACACCGCCTACAGTACAAAATCTAGATTTTTGAGCTATAAAACCTATTATAATAGAAACTACTAAAGCTATAATTAAAGGAGCTTTCATACTTCCTGGACCTGATTCAGAGAAAAATATTGCTCCGCCTTCAGAGAATTTTGTTTGTTTTAATAATAATATTAATAGTATTATTGATATTACTAGCGGTATAAAACCTACTAATTTATTATTATATGCTTTTGGCTGACCCAAAGAGAAATTTTGTTTCCAGAAGAAAACTCCAATACCTCCGCCTATAATAATACCTATTAAGCCAAATATAGCATTAATATCTCCACCAGCTATTCTCAACAATGTTCTCCAAGGACAGCCCAAGAAAACTAAAGCCCCAATCATAGCAAAGAAACCTAAAATAAATCTTATAATAGGTGAACTTCCGCCTTTAGGAGAAAACTCTTTAGAGATTAAAGCAGATACTGTAGCACCAATAACAAGCCCTATAAGTTCAGGTCTTATATACTGCACAGCAGCCGCCCTATGCAACCCTAAAGCCCCAGCTAAATCCCTAGTGAAACATGCAACACATATTCCCATGTTGGCAGGGTTTCCCATTACAGAAAGCCAAGCCGCTAAAGCTCCAATAATGGCACCAGATACTATAATGCCGATGGAGCTTGTGAAAATGTTTTTTTTCATTTTCAACTCCTTTAATAATATTTTTTCATACTATTTTTGTTTTAATATAAATAGTATTTTTATGCAATTAATTATAAAAAATTTTTATATGTTTTTCAATAGTTATGTTTATTAAAAAATATGTATGAAATGTATAAAAATATACAAAAATACAATAGTGTATATTAACTATTATAAGTGAATAGTACCAAACATTATATTGACTTTTTTTTCTAGAAAAGTACAATAATTGTAAGTTTTATTTATGGAAAATTATTTTTATTATGATGAGAGAAGTAATAAAATCTAAAATAAATAGATTGACTGTAACTAGAACTGATCTTAATTTCAAAGATTCAATTACCATAGATGAAACTTTAATGGATAAATCAGATATACTTGAGGGGGATATAGTATCTATAATTAACCTTAGCAATAATAATAGATTTGAAGCTGAGGTTATAAAGGGAATAGCAAATACTGGTATAATAAGCATAAATGGCAAGTATGTACGTTTAGCTAAAAAAGATGATGTAATAGTTATACTGTCATACGGCAATATACCGGAAGAGCATATAAAGAAACATATTACAAATATTATCCAAGTAAATATGCATAATATGGTTATAGACTAAGATAAAGTTTATGGCTTTTAATATAGATATTTAATTTTTGTTTATGGAGAAAATATATGAAAATTATTTATAAAGCAGGTATTGATATTGGTTCAACTACCGCAAAGATGGTTGTATATGATAATAAAAACAATATGATATTTAAAACTTATACTAGACACAATGCTGATGTTAAAGAAACATTACTCTCTATATTAAGAGATTTGGAAATTAACCATGGAGATATAGAATTATTAGTATCTATGACAGGCACTGCTGGTATGGGTATTAGTGAAAAGACAGGCATTAGCTTTGTACAAGAGGTAATTGCTTCTTCAACAGCTATTAGGAAGATTTATCCTTATGGAAGAACATTGATTGACATAGGCGGAGAGGATGCAAAAATAATAGTGTTTGATGATAATTTTAAAGCAGATATAAGAATGAATGGTAACTGTGCAGGCGGAACCGGTGCCTTTATAGACCAAATGGCAACACTTCTTAATGTTCATCCATCAGAACTTTCAACACTTGCAGAAGAATCAACATCTATCTACCCAATGGCAAGCAGATGCGGTGTATTTGCTAAAACAGATGTACAAACTCTCATTAGCCGCGACATACCAAAAACTGATATTGCTAAAAGTATTTTCCAAGCAGTTGCTGTTCAAACAATTAATACGCTTGCTAAAGGTTTTGAGATTAAGCCTAAAATATTATTTACAGGCGGACCTTTAACATTCCTTCCAGAATTAAGAAGAACATTTTTAACTCTTTTGAATGCTACAGAAGATGATATGTATACAGTTGATCACCCTGAATTAACTGCTGCAATAGGAGCTGCTTTTGGTGAAGATGAAGAGCAAACAGCTATAAAAGTTTCTGATTTTATAAAGTTGGTAGAAAACATTTCTTCTGATGTAAAAATAACTAATTCTAAACATAGAGAAGCATTATTCAGCGGTCAGGAAGAATATGAAAAATGGGTAGATGAACATAGCAAAGATAAAGTAAAATCTGCTGATGCATCAACTGTTAATGGCAAAAACACATTCTTAGGTATAGACTCTGGTTCTACTACTACAAAAATAGTTATTATTGATGATAAAGGACAAGTAGTATTAAGACACTATAGAAACAATAATGGAAATCCAGTAGGTGCTGTTACAGAAGGACTTACAGAGATAAAAAAAGAATTAGATGAAAAAAATATAAAAATAAATATAGCAAGAACTGCTGTTACAGGATATGGAGAAGATTTAATAAAAGCTGCTTTCAATATGGACGAAGGCATTGTTGAAACTATGGCTCATTATAGAGGAGCTAAGGCTTTTGATAAAGATGTAAGCTTCATTCTTGATATAGGCGGACAGGATATGAAGGCTATATTTATTAAAGACGGCATTATAGAAAACATTGAAATAAATGAGGCTTGTTCATCAGGCTGCGGTTCATTTATAGAAACATTTGCACGCGGCATGGGATATAAAGTAGCGACCTTTGCTAATATTGCTTGCGAATCTGCAAGTCCTTGTGATTTAGGAAGCCGCTGTACAGTGTTTATGAATAGTAAAGTAAAACAATCTTTAAGAGAAGGCTCTTCTGTTGCTGATATTTCTGCAGGTCTTGCTAAGAGTGTTACATTAAACTGTTTTACTAAAGTATTAAAAATTACAGACACTTCTATTTTGGGTGAGCATATAGTTGTTCAAGGCGGTACTTTTAAGAATGCAGCTGTACTTCGTTCTGTAGAAAAATTCCTAAACAAAAAAGTTATTCGCCCTGATATATCAGAGCTTATGGGAGCTTATGGCTGTGCTTTGCTTGCTTTGGATACCTACAATAAAGAAAAAGAAGATACAACATTTATTGGTTTAGATAATTTACAAGAAGCTAATGATTATGAAAGAAAACAGCTTACTTGTAAAGGCTGTGAAAACCTTTGTACTGTTACAAGATTAAAATTCAAAGACGGTAAATCATTCTATACAGGCAATAAATGTGAAAGAATATTTACTAACAAAGGCTCAAAAGAAAGAAATTATGGTATGGATATTACTCAGAAAAAACTTTCTTTACTCTTTGACAGACCTTTAGCACCTGCTACAGATGATATAAAAGGCGTTATAGGAATACCTAGAGTACTTAATATGTATCAAAACTTCCCATTCTGGGCTACTATACTTGTAGAATGCGGATATAGAGTACAATTATCATCTCCTTCAAGCATGGCTATAGCTGAGAAAGGCTCTGGTACTGTTATGAGCGATAATATATGTTTCCCTGCTAAAATAGCTAATGGACATATATATGATTTAATAGAATCTAATGTGGACAGAATATTCTATCCTTCTGTTGTTTTAGAGAAAAAAGAAAATGATGGCAGCGACAATAGTTATAACTGCCCTGTTGTAACTGGTTATCCTGATGTAATAGACAGTTCTATAAGCCCATTAACTAAATATGGTATAGCTTTTGATGCTCCGACAATTTCATTCCTAAATGAAGATTTACTCTATAAAGGATGTAAAGCTTATTTTGTAAAAACACTTGGTATAGATAAAAAAGATTTTGACAGAGCATTCAAATTAGCTTTAAAAGAACAAGAGAGAGTAAAAGCAGAATTAAAAGAAGAAGGCAAAAAGATAATAGAGCATGCTAAAGAAACACAAACACCTGTTATACTTATAGTAAGCAGACCTTATCATATAGACCCGCTAATCAATCATAAAATACCTGAAACTATTGCTTCATTTGGTATTAATGTACTTACAGAAGATGGTCTTGATATTGATGAATCTCTTGCTGATGTTCAAGTATTAACTCAATGGTCTTATCCTAACAAGATGTTTAAAGCTGTTTTATGGGCAGCTAAACAAAAAGATATAAAACTTGAAGTAGTTCAAATTAATAGTTTCGGCTGCGGACCTGATGCTACTACTTCTGATGAAATAAAATCAATACTTAATGCTTATGGCAAAAACCCTACTTTGGTAAAAGTTGATGAGATTTCAAGCCCCGGAAGTATAAGACTCAGAATACGTTCTATGATAGAAAGTATGAAAATGAAAGGTAATTTTTTTCCAAAAGAAAAACCGCAAAGAACTATTATTAAAAGATATGAGAAAAACGATAAGCGTGCAATACTTGTACCTAAATTCGGACATTTCTATGACCCTATGATTTTAACTCTGCTTCAAAGAAGCGGATATGATACAATAGCTCTTCCAGAGCCTGATATAGACTCTGTAGAAACAGGTTTGAGATATGCTAACCAAGATATATGTTACCCTGCTACAATAATAGTTGGAGATATTGTCAAAGCTGTACAAAGCGGTAAGTATGACCCTGACAAAATAGCTGCCGGCATCACTCAAACAGGCGGACAGTGCAGGGCTAGTAATTATGCTTCGCTTATTAAGAGAGGGTTAATTAATGCTGGTTATCCTAATGTGCCTGTTATTACTGTGGGTTTAACTGTTATTAATGATCAGCCGGGATTTAAACTCTCTAAGGTTGATATGATGAAAGAGGGTATTGTTGCTATGCCTTATGCTGATGCTATATCTGCAATGTATTATTATACGGCTGTACGTGAGGTTAATAGAGGAGAATCTTTGGCTCTTGCTAATAAATATATAGCTTTACACCCAAGAGATTTTAGCCTCAATGATACTGATAAATTATTAAAACAGGCTGTTAAAGAGTTTAATGCCATTGAAACTAAAGACTTAATATTGCCTAAAGCAGGACTTGTTGGTGAGATATATGTAAAATACAACAACTTTGCTAATGGTGATGTTTGTGATTGGCTAATGGCTAAAGGTATAGAAGTTATAGTTCCTCCTGTATTTGACTTCTTTGTACAAAAGATTATAAGTGCTCAGGTTAATAAAGAGACTAATGCAAGAGAGGTTTCATCTTTAAAATATTATGGCTCTAAATTATCTGAAAAAGTTATAGACATGAGAATAGATTCTATCAATCAAATAATGTCTAAGTTTAAAGGATTTAGACCTGTGCACCATATAAGACAGATTGCTGAAAATGCTGCTAAAGTTACTGCTATGACAAATCAATTCGGTGAAGCTTGGCTATTACCTGGTGAGATAGCTACTTTTGCTGAAGAGAATATTAATAATGTTCTTTGTTTACAGCCTTTCGGTTGTATTGCTAACCATATTATAGCCCGCGGTATTGAAACTAGACTTAAAACTATATATCCTAATCTCAATCTTCTTTATTTGGATATGGATGCTGGTGCTAGTGAAGTTAATACTGTAAACAGATTAGAGTTCTTTGCTCGTTCTGCTAAAGATAGTATGAACTCTATTATGGTTGATGATGATATAAAAGAAGCTGTCGGAGCATATCATAAATAATAATTTAGTAAAATAATAACAATATATTAAGGTTTGCAAATTTTTATTTGTAAACCTTTTTTATTATACAATCTAAAAATGTAAAATTTTATCTAAATTTGTTAAAAAATAGCAAAAAAATGTAAATTTTTTACTATTTTTTGTAAAATAAATTGACATTACTCGAAAATTATACTATAATATAATTATAAGTTAATTTAACATAATAGAAATAAAAAGGAGTATTTATGAAGAAATTATTTTGCTTATTATTTGCTTTTTCTATAATAGGAAGTTCTTCTCTTTTTGCAGATTGGATTATATCTCTCAATCAAGTTCCTGCAGCAGTTAAGAATGCTGTTAGAAGACGTTTTCCAAGAGCAAGAATTTGGAAAGTGGAGATGGACGATGGTTTGTATCATGTAGAGCTTAGTAATGGTATAGAGTTAGAAATAACTAGAAGAGGAAGAATAGTTGATATAGATTATTGATTTTCTAATAAGGCTTGCAAAATAATATCTTTTTGCAAGCCTTATTTAATATTATATTCTTTAAGCTAAACTGTATAACATATCGCCATAAGTTGGAAGTTTCCAATGTTTTTTAGAAACTGTTCTCTCAAGCTCATCTATTATAGGACGCATTTCCTCTATACAAGCAAATACCTTATCTCTAAAAAATACACTTGATTTTGATATATTATTTATCTTTTTTGCTTCAGATAAATAATTTTCTAATATTTTCAATTTATCATAAAGATTATTAGTTAAATTAGTTATTTTATCTAATAGAGCTTTTTCTACATCGTATTTTATTTTTACATTTTTCTTTTTATCGCATATATTAGCAAGCTCTTCGATATAATCTAAAGAAAATGGAATAATATATTTATTAATCATATCTATTAAAGTAAGTGCTTCAATATTAATTACTTTAGTGTATTCTTCTAAGCTTATTTCATATCTTGAAAGAACTTCTGCCTTTGTTAAAACATTATGTTTTGTAAACAAGTCTATATTTTTTTGTGATATAAATGTTTCAAGTGCTTCAGGGGTTGTTTTTAAATTGCATAAACCTCTTTTATGAGCTTCTTTTACCCATTCATCAGAATAATTATTTCCATTATAAATTATTCTTTTATGTTTTTTGATGTTTTCTTTTAATAGCTCTTCTAAATCTTTATCAAAATCTGAAGACTTTTCTAATATATCAGCAAATTGAGATAATGCTTCGGCTACTATTGTGTTTAATACAATATTAGGTCCAGATACAGACAAGCTAGAGCCTACCATTCTAAACTCAAATTTATTTCCTGTAAAAGCAAGAGGAGAAGTTCTGTTTCTATCTGTTGAATCTTTTGTAAATCTTGCAAGAGCGGCTACTCCCATCTCCATTTCAACAGCTTCTCTTTTTTTGTATTTTTTTGAGTTTTCCATAGACTCTATTATTTCAGTAAGTTCGTCTCCAAGAAATATTGATATTATGGCAGGAGGTGCTTCAGATGCTCCCAAGCGATGATCATTACTTGCACTTGCTGTTGTAGCTCTAAGCAAATCCTGATATTCATCAACTGCCTTCATCACAGCAACTATAAATAATAAAAACTGCTTATTTTCTGAAGGTGTTTTACCAGGTTCAAATAAGTTAAGACCTGTATCTGTAGCTATAGACCAGTTATTATGTTTTCCGCTTCCATTAACACCAGAGAAAGGTTTTTCATGCAAAATACAAGCTAAATTATGTTTTTCTGCTATTACCTTCATAAGCTCCATTGTAATTTGGTTTTGGTCTGTTGCCATATTGGTTATAGTAAACTCTGGAGCAAGTTCATATTGGCCGGGTGCTACTTCATTATGCTCTGTTTTTGCAATAATACCAAGCTTCCAAAGTTCATTATCCAACTCTTTCATAAACTCTAAAACTCTCGGTTTTATAGCACCAAAATAATGGTCTTCTAATTCCTGTCCCTTTGGCGGACAAGCTCCGAATAATGTTCTCTTACAATATCTTAAATCTGGTCTTTGTAAATATAAGTCTCTATCTATTAAAAAATATTCTTGTTCAGCACCAACTGTTGTATATACTCTATTGATATCATTATGACCAAATAATTTTAATATTCTCTTTGCTTCTCTTTCTATAACTTGCATAGAGCGAAGTAATGGGGTCTTTTTATCTAAAGATTCTCCGCTGTAAGAACAAAAAGCACTTGGTATGCATAGCGTATTATCTTTAATAAAAGCATAAGAAGTAGGGTCCCAAGCGGTATATCCTCTTGCCTCAAAAGTACTTCTCAATCCTCCAGAAGGAAAACTCGAAGCATCAGGTTCTCCTTGAACAAGTTCTTTACCTGTGAACTCCATACGAACTTTGCCGTCTTTAGTTTGTGTTATAAAACAAGTATGTTTCTCTGCAGTTACACCTGTCATAGGCTGAAACCAGTGAGTGAAATGTGTTGCCCCTTTTTCTATTGCCCATTCTTTCATTGCATGAGCTACTACATTTGCTAACTCTAAATCTAATCTCTCACCATTCTTTATTGTTTTTATTAACTTTTTGTAAATATCTTTAGGAAGTTTTTCTTGCATTACGTTGTCATTAAACACATAACTTTCAAATATATCAGGTAATTTATCCATATTCTTCCCCCAAAAAAAAATTATATATTTATTTAAATAAAATATTATAACACTATTATAAATTATTTCAATATTACTATATACGATTATGTGCACAGGAGCCAAACATATTGCAGTTAGGAATTCCTTAATTTATAAAAGTAAACAAAAGGTGTATCATAATTTAAAGCAGAATGTATTCGTTTATAATTGAAAAAATGATTATATTTTTGTATGTTTTTATTTGCTTTCTGTAAAGTTAATTCTTTAGTACAAAAGTCATAAAATTCTTTTTAGTCTAGCCTATGTGTACTTTCTACTACACCATTATACCAAGGAGAAGCGGCTGTATTATAAACTCTCTTAATATAGTTTTTCTTGCAAAATATACCTAATGGGTGTTCTGTTTCAAATGAATGTTTGCGATAAGTAAATTCTGTACCATTGTTCGACTGTAAACAATGAACTCTAAAAGGAAAATAATCTAACATTCGATTAATAAAATTTATTATATTATCGGTGGTTTTTTCATCGTGTAAATATCTGAAAGTCATTCTCGTATCTAAATTTATAGCAGTAATTTGAAAATAATGTATTTTATTAAAGAAAGCATATTGATGAAGTCCGCAGAGCATAGTATCTATTCATACTTTTTTGCTTCTTTAAAAAAGTTGTGAACGGTTTTCCTTATAATTTTCTTATCTCAACTATTCTTTTGATAATCTTTTTATCTTTCAATTTATTTTTATTAGTTTTCGGTGTAGTAGATTTAGGGTTTATAATAGAACAAGTTTCTAATTGTCTTTTCCAATAATAATATGTTCTAATACTAATATCATATTTTAAAGCTAATATTTCTTTATTTTTAACTTTATTTATTTTTAGAACTATATTTTTTCTTTGATTTGAAGTATATTCTTTCATAGGTATTCCTTTAAATTTGAGCTATTTATATTATAAGGAATACCTACTTTTTTAAAACTAAAAAACGTGCAATATCTGTGACTCCTAAACATAATATTTAATATACAATTATTGACTTATTTTTCATATTGTTATATAGTATTTTCTAAGTAAACATAAGTTTTAATTATGTAAATTAAACATAATATTAAGATATGAATAAATATTTTATATACACTTAGCTAATTTATTAATAATATCTATTGGAAGAAGATTAATAAATATGGAATTTTTAAACTGAACTTGTATAAATAAGAGTGGAATCTTTAGATTAGCTATTGATTGGTATTATATATATTTGGGTATATAGTCTATAAAATAGTATTAATTAGTTTTTGTATAATGTTTTGTATTTTTTCGGTTTTTTATTAAAAAAATATTTAACGGTATTTACAAAAAGAAAAAAAGAGTTATCATATTATAGTTTACATAATAAATTTGAAGCTTGCTATGATTATAAGAGAAGTACATATAACAGATGCTAAAAATGTTGTTGATTTTATAAAAAAAGTATCAGATGAGAGTGATTTTTTAATATGTGCATCTGATGAGAGGGAGCTTAGTGTAGAGAAAGAGAGAGAGTTTATACAGACAATAGAGAAATCAGTATTAGAGAGGATGTTTTTGTGTGAGATTGATGAAAAAATAGTTGGAATATGCAGCATCAGAGGAATTAATAAAAAGAGGGTAAAGCATAGAGTTAGTTTAGGAATAAGTGTTTTAAAAGAGTATTGGGGGCGTGGAATAGCTTCAAAACTCATTGAGTACACAATAAATTATTGTAAGTCTAATAATTTAAAAAAGATAGAGTTAGACGTGAGAGCTGATAATGACAGAGCTATAGCTTTATATAAAAAATTTGGTTTTGAAAGAGAAGGGGAAATAAGAAATTTTTTTTATTTGAATGGGGTTTATTATAACTGCTATTTATTTGGTCTTTTGCTTTAAGTGATATTTTTTTTATTTAGTTTTGGCTAAAAAATAGTTAACATAATACTTGACTTTTTATAGTAATATGTTACCTTATATATCAACGGTATAATTTTGATTTTATTTAATAAAAAAATTTGGAGTATAATAAAAAAATGAGAAAGTTCTTTGCTGTGATTATTGTATTATGTTTATTTGCTCCTGTTACTGTTTATGCTCAAACGCAAATACCTATACCTACAATAGATTTGAATGTTACACAAGCTCAAACACCTCAGCAAGTGAGTTTAGGGCTGCAAATACTGTTCTTGCTTACTATACTTTCACTTTCTCCGTCTATTATAATAATGACTACAAGTTTTGTGAGAGTTTCTATAGTTTTAAGTTTTGTTCAAAGGGCATTGTCTTTACAAGAAACACCTCCAAGGGCATTAATAATGGGGCTTTCTTTGTTTTTAACATTTTTTATAATGATGCCAACATTAACTCAGATAAATAACGAAGCACTTCAGCCATATTTAAACGGAACTATAGGGGTTAATGATTTATACAGCAGAGGAATACAGCCTATAAGAATGTTTATGTTTAACTCTTTAAGAGGTGAAAACGGTATGAAGAGTTTGGACTTATTTTTAAGTATTAGTGATAGCAATGTTAGATTAAGAGATATTCAGTCTGTGGAAGATTTAGCAAAGATTCCAACTATAGTTGTAGTGCCTGCATTTATTATTAATGAGCTTACTATAGCGTTTAAGATGGGTATATATTTATTTATACCTTTTATAGTTATAGATTTGGTTGTAGCTTCAATACTTATGGCTATGGGTATGATAATGCTTCCTCCAATTATGATATCATTGCCTTTAAAAATAATATTGTTTGTGGCTGTTGATGGTTGGAAGCTTTTAATATTGCAGCTTGTACAAAGTTTTAATTAGAAAATTAATAAGAGGGTGAGTTATGAATGATACTTCTATTATTGTTTTAGTACAGCAAACTTTATGGACTTTTATGATTCTTTCTGCTCCTGTTTTAGGAGTTTCTATAATAGTTGGTCTTATTATATCTATTATACAGGCTACTACAAGTATTCAAGAGCAAACTTTAACTTTTGTGCCAAAGATGATAGCTATGCTTGCAGTTATATATTTTTTATCTTCTTGGATGATAAATTATATAAGCGGTTTTACGGTTAGGCTTTTTAATATATTGCCTGCTATAGCAAGATAATAATAAATACGGAATATTTAGAAGATGGATAATTTTGTTAATTTCTTTCAGATTTACCTTCTCATAATGGTAAGATTTTTGGCTATACTCATAGTAGCCCCTATGTTCTCTTCTAATGTTATTCCTAATACTATAAAAGCAGGATTAGCATTTATTGCAACAGCTACAATTTTTCCATTAGTAGCAAATACATCGGTTCAAGCAGCTCCTACTTTTTTAGAGTATTTTTTAAGTTTGTTGAATGAGGCATTGATAGGCTTGTTAATTGGCTTTTTAATGTCTATGATATTTTTAGCTTTTCAGGTTACAACTAATTTCTTTGAGATACAAATGGGTTTTGGTATATCTGAGGCAGTTGACCCTATAAGCCAAATTACTGTTCCTGTGTTAGGTCAGCTTCAGGCTTTAGTTGTAATACTTATATTTATAGCCATAGATGGTCAGAATTGGGTAATAAGAACTTTGTATAATAGTTTTAAAGCTATGCCGGTGTTGAGCGATGCTTCAAAGGCAGTGTTTTTAGGTTCTTTTCAAGGTGTGATAGACAGAATGATTTATTATATGAGTTCTATGTTTTCTATTGCTTTATCACTTGCTTTGCCTATAATGCTTACTTTGTTCTTACTTTCATTGAGTTTAGGATTGTTAGCAAAGGCTGCTCCTCAAATGAATGTATTAATGCTTGGTTTCCCTATGCAAATAGCGGTTGGAATTGTAGCGTACTATATACTTATTCCTGTGCTAATTACTAATTTTATGAAGATAATGCAAAACACAATTGCAGATATTAATAATTTATTTGTTTTTTTGTCAGGAGGCACGGTATGATAATGTTTGCTTCTTTGATGAAACATTTACAAGTAAAAGATTTATTTATTTCTATAAGAGCTAAACTTTATAGAAAATATTTGCGTTTAACAGGCAGAGGTTTTGCACTAACTTTATTTGCATCCGCTGAAGATGAAGGAAGAACAGAACTTCCTACAGAGAGAAAAAAGAGAAGAGCAAGAGAAGAAGAGGGACGTGTTGTAAACTCTGTAGAAATTAATCAAACTTTAGTATTGGGTGTTACTACTGTTTTAATAGCTTTGCTTATAGGTTATCTTACTCATACATTATCACAATTTTTTATTGATGTTTTAAATAGAATTGCAAATGCTGATGCAACAATGACTATGGACGGGCTGCCTGATATATTTATAGAAATAGTTTTATTGATAGCAAAAACAGCTGGTATAGTTTTGCTTACAGCATTGATTATTGGTGTTGGAGTAAATTTAGCACAAACACAGTTTTTGTTTACTACAAAAAAATTAAAACCAAATTTCAAAAGAATAGCACCAACTTGGTCAAATTTTAAAGAGAGAGTTTTTATATCTTCTCAAAACTTAATGAACTTAGCTAAAATACTTTTTAAAATGCTTGTTATTGCTATATTAACATTTACAACAATAAATGGCAGACGCAACGACTTATTTAACATGGTTCATATGGAATTAGCTCAGGCTATGAATGTATTTTTCTTTATAGTTTTAGAGATGATAGGAAAGGTAATGATATTTATGATAATAGTTGCCGTTGTGGACTATTATTTTCAAAGAAAGCAATATATTAACAGCTTAAAGATGACAAAGCATGAGATGAAAGAAGAGTTTAAGGAGATGGAGGGAGACCCTTTAGTAAAAAATCAGCTGCAGGAAATGGCAAGAAAGATTGTAAGCAGAACAATGCTAAAATCAGTACCAGAGGCAGATGTAATAATCACAAACCCGACACACTTTGCCGTTGCTTTAAAATATCAAAGCGGAGATTATGCTCCAATAGTAACTGCAAAAGGTGTTGATAATATTGCTTTAAAAATAAAAGAAATAGCAAAAGAACATGAAGTAGAAATAGTAGAAAATAAACCTTTAGCCCGTGAACTTTATTATAATGTGGATATAGGGCAGTATATACCAGAGAAGTTGTTTCATGTTGTATCAAGAATACTTGGCGAGGTATATAGAATACGTAATGAAAAAATGGCAAGGGCTATATAGGAGGAAATGAAAAGTGGCAACTATTAATAATGCTAAATCGCTTTTAGATTCTATAAAATTACCTACAAACCTTAGTAGGCATAGCGATATAATGTTTGCTATAGGTGCGGTTATGGTAATAATGATGCTTATTATACCGCTTCCCTCTATGATTTTGGATTTTCTCCTTATCATAAATATAGTTATATCTTTGCTTATACTTCTTATGGTTTTGAGTATAAAGAGTGCTAGTGAGTTTAGTGTATTTCCTTCTGTGCTTTTGGTGATGACTGCATTTAGACTTGCATTAAACGTTTCTACAACAAGAGCAATACTTACACAGGGGGCTAATTTTAATGGTAAGGTTATCACTTCATTTGCTGAGTTTGTAGTTGGCAATAATATAGTTGTGGGTGTTGTAATATTTATCATACTTATAATAGTTCAGTTTGTAGTAATTACTAAAGGTGCTACGAGAGTATCAGAAGTTGCAGCAAGATTCGCATTAGACAGTATGCCTTCAAAGATGATGGCTGTTGAAAGCGAACTTCAGGCTGGAGCTATTACAGACAAAGAAGCAGAAGAGAAAAGAAAAAAGATAAGAGGCGAGAGTGATTTTTATGGTACAATGGACGGTGCTTCAAAGTTTGTTCAAGGTGATGTTATAGCTGGTATCATAATAACTATTATAAACATAGTTGGCGGTCTCATAATTGGTATGACAATGAGAGGAGAGCCGTTTGCTCAGGCTGCTGATGCTTATACTCGTTTTACTGTGGGTGATGGTTTGGTAAGTCAGATACCTTCTTTCTTTATGAGTTTTGCTACTGGTTTGCTTGTTACTAGAAGCAGCAGTGAAGATAATTTGTCTACTCAAATTGCTGTACAGGTTTTTGCTAAGCCTAAAAATTTATTTATTGGTGCTGGTTTTGCATTTTTCTTAATGTTCTTACCCGGCTTTCCAAAGATAGCATTATTTGTTATAGCATTAGCATTATTTTTGGCAGGTTATGCTCTAAGAAAAGAACAGCAAGAGCTTGGTCTTAACGAAGACGGCACTAAGGCAGAAGCTCAGGAACAGCCTCAGAATGCTCCTTTAGATGTTAGTCCTTTATTAAAAATAGAAAAGATAGAATTGTCTATTGGTGTATCATTAGTTCCTTTAGCAATGGAAAATGAGGGCGGAGATTTAATACATAGGGTAACTCAGGTTAGAAGAGAGCTTGCTTTAGAGGTTGGTTTATCTGTACCTCCTGTTCGTATAGTTGATAATCAGGCTATAGAACCAGATGAATATACAATTAGTATAAACAACACAGAAATGGCAAGAGGTTTTGTTCGTCCTAATATGCTTCTTGCTTTGAATGCTAATTCTAATGAAGGACCTACTGAAGACTCTGAAAAAGTAAAAGAACCTACTTTTGGCCTCCCTGCTTATTGGATTAGGGTTGCTGATAAGGATACAGCAGAGAGAAAAGGATTTATGTTATTTAAGCCCACTGCAGTTATTGCTACACATTTTAGTGAGACAATTAAGAGAAATGCTAATCTTCTTATCGGACGTGAAGAAGTACAGAATATGCTTGATCTTATTAAAGATGATAATAAGGCTTTGGTATCAGAGGTGCTTGCTGCTAAACCTCATAATGAGAGTCCTCTTGGCTACATACAAAAAGTATTGCAGAATTTACTTCAAGAGGAAATTCCTATTAGAAACAGTGTTGCTATATTAGAGGGCGTTGCTGATGCTATTACTGTTATGGGAAGCGAACAGGCTACAGAATTGGTTAGAAGCAGATTAGCTCCTCAAATATCTCAGCTTATAGCTGATGACCAAAAAAATATAAGAGTCATTACTTTAAGCCAGCAGCTGCAAAACAATATAGCACAAAACTTAGCTGACAGCGGAAATATACAAGGTTCTCAAGTGATAGCTATGAGTTTTGAAAGTATGCAGGCTCTTATAAGAAATATTAAAGACGCTATAAAATTAGTTCAAGATTCTGGTGTTACTGAAATAGTATTTTTGGTTTCACCTATAATAAGAAGACCTTTGTATCAGTTTATTGCTAAAAATATTGGTAAGTATAAAGTAGTGGCAACAACCGAGATAGCACAAGGGTATAATGTAATGGGTGTTGCTAGTATAAAATAAACAATTTTTTAATAAAATATTATTGGAGTTATAATTATGAAGACTATAAAAATCTTTGGAAAAAACAGAGAAGAAATTGAAAAACAGGCTAGGGATAAGTATGGAGAAAATTATTTTATTATAAGTATAAGAGAATTAAGAAGGAAAAATATATTTGGCATTATAAAAAAAGAATTTGAAGTATCTATAGGCGTTTTAGAGCAGTATTAATTTTAGGGAGTTATTAAGATGGTTGATATAAGAACAATCAGAGGAAAAGATAAGACAGATGCTTTTGCTAAGGCGAGAGTTGAGTACGGAAGCAATTTTTATATATTGTCTAGTAAAGATATTCAAGTCGGCGGTTTTTTGGGATTGGGAAAGAAAACTGAGCATGAGATTAGAATAATGCTAAATAACTCTATATATGATAAAAAGAATGCTGATAAAGAAACTAATGCAGTAACAGAAGAAGAGAGTTATAATAACAAATTAAATAGCGATAGAATAGAAATGAATAAGCATAAAACAGAAGTGTTAGATGCTAGTGAGATGGCTGAGAGATTAATTAATCTTAATAATGCTTTGAAAAAATCTGCACGTGAAAGAAGTGAAAATTTAACGGCTAAAAAAAATACTGCTACTGTAGATATCACTGAATTTGAAAATGCTGAACTTGTAAATAAAAGTAAAACTTTTAAGCCTATAGAATTTGAAGAAAAATTTGAAGAAAAAAAAGTAAATAATAGTTTTAATAATTTTAATAATAATTTTGGTATGATGGGAAATTCTTTATTAAATGATTCTGACACTTCATATAGCAGAGATACTCGTAAAGAAGAAGATTATTTTGCTTATAATAATCCTCAAAACAATCAAAAAAATAACTCTAATATTGACAGCATAGAAGCAAATGTAAAAAGAATAGTTCAGGATCAGCTAAAAGATATAGTTAAAGAATATTTTGAAAATAATATTCCAAACATAGATAGAAATAATTTTAACTCTTCAAATTATACAAAAAAAGAAAATAATAATTTTTATAATAGCTATGATAATATATTTCAAAATGAAGAGAGAAGTTTAAAAAACACTATAGAAGAAATAAAAAGCTATAGAAGAGAAGATAATAATTTAAACTCTTCTATTATTAAAAATAACTTCAATGATATTAATAATAATTTTTATCAAGATGATGATGATGATTCATATTCTGATAGAAATATTATTGCTAAAGATTCTTCTGCTGCAGACGGCATGGAAGAAAGTTTTAATTTTTTAAGACAGAGAGAGTTTCCGGAAGAGGTTTTGCTTGAATTAAGAGAATATTTACTTACATCAAGCAATGCAAGATTTTTTCAATCTAAAGATGTTATAAAAGAAGAGATAGAGAAATATTTTTCAAGCAGATTGCTCCTTGCAAATGGAATAGATGTAGGTGCTAAAAAGAAGATAGTGGTATTTGTTGGTCCTACTGGAGTTGGTAAAACTACTACAATACCTAAAATAGCAGCTCAATATATGAGATCAGGCAGAAGGGTATCATTTGTAACAATAGACAATTATAGAATAGCAGCAGTTGATCAGCTTCAAAGATATGCAAGCATAATGAAAGTGCCTTTTACAAGTGCCAGCACTCCTGAAGCTTTGAGAGCAGAAATACGCAAATTAGACAGTTCATCTTTACTTTTTATAGATACTATGGGACGTTCTCCTAAGAGTGTTGAAGAGATAATAGCTATGTCTAAATATTTTAATACTGTGGGAAGATTTGATATGGACGTTCAGCTTGTAATGAGCTCCACTGCTAAATATAAAGATGCTCTAAAAATTATGAATGCATTTAAACCTGCAAATTATAAAGGTATTATTTTAACTAAGGTAGATGAAACCGATTATTTAGCTTCATCTTTATGTGCTATATCAAAAAGTAAAGTACCTATCACTTATGTAACTTATGGTCAGGGAGTGCCTAAGGATATTGCTCCTGCCAAAAGATATGCTCATAAAATGTTAGAAGGTTTATTTGGAAATTAAAAATAAAAAATTAATTTATATAGGAATTATAAAAAATTATGAAAGATCAAGCAGATGAATTAAGAAAAATGATGGAAGTAAAAGATAAGCGTCCTCAGCGTATAATTAGCGTAACTAGCGGTAAAGGCGGAGTTGGTAAAACTAATATTGCTATTAATTTGGCTATAGCATTGCAGCAGCTTGGAAAAAATGTACTTCTAATAGATGCGGATCTTGGGCTTGGAAATGTTAATGTTATATTGGGTACTATACCTGAATATAACTTATATCATGTTATAAAGGGTACTAAAAAAATACATGAGGTTGTGCTTGAAACTGATTATGGAATTAGATATATTGCCGGTGCTTCGGGTTTTTCTTCTTTGGCAAACTTGTCGAGCAGAGGTTTAACCAAATTAATAAATAGCATGGACTCTTTAAATGATGCAGATATTATTATAATTGATACTGGGGCTGGAATATCTGATAATGTTTTGTATTTTTTACTTTCTTCAGATGAGAACATTGTTGTTACTATACCGGAACCTACGGCTATACTTGATGCTTATGGGGTAATAAAATCTATAGCTCCGGAAGACCCTAAGGCAGATATTAAAATTTTAGTTAATAGAGTAACTAAGGCATCAGAAGGTAAGGAAGTGGGTGATAAAATTATAGAGGTGAGTAAGAGATATTTGGATATGGATATTAAGTATTTGGGGTATGTACTTGAAGATAAGACTATTGCCTATTCTGTTTCACAGCAGCTTCCTTTTTATCAGTATGATAATAAGTGTCATGCTTCTATTTCTATATACAACATAGCTAAGAGAATTATTGATATGGAATATGATGAAGAGAGAGATACTAAGGGGCTATCTGGTTTTATGGAGTCTTTATTTGCTTTTGTTAGTAGAAAAGAGAATAGAATTTATTAAATATTGAAATTATAGAGGTTTTATTTATGAATGATTTTATGGCTAAGGTAAAAAATTATTTTTCCAGTAACTTTGGTAAATTGTCGCTTATTGTAATGGGCTTATCTTTTATATTTACTTTTTTATTTTCTACTTTGTTTAGAAATAGAATAGATGTGTCTATTATGAGGGCTTTTATATCTACAGTAATTACTGGTATTATATTGTATGTTTTAGCTATTGTTCTTAAAAAGTTTTTATCTGATGCTATAGAATCTTCTGGAGTTTTTGATAGTAATGCAAATAGCACTCAAGCAGCAGCTAATGAAGAAATTAGTGAAATTAAAGAAAATACAAATAATAATATTGCTAATACTCCTACTAATAATCCTGTAGAAAATAATATTAGTGATGAAAATACAACTTTAGAAACTTCTTCTGGAAATATGGATACAACTGAAGATTTTAAAATTGAAGATAATAATATAGTGCCTAGTATTGATAATATAAATGTTGATAAAAATAAAAAAGTAGATTATCATAATATGGGAGATATAGGCGACATAATATCTTCCGTTACTGATAATTCCAATATGGAAGAAGCGAGTGATTATTTTCCTCTTAAGAAAGAAACTGCTGATGCGGTTAGTTTAGAGAGGGAGGTAAGGGAAGACCCTGAGAAGGTTGCTAAAGCAGTGAGGACTATGCTTTCTAAAGAAGAGAAAAAAGAAAGTAAATAAAAAAATAAAAAGTAGAGTACCATTATGAAAAAGAATAAGAAAGGCATAATACCAAATATTACAGATGATAATGAGCAGGAGTATTGGATTGAGTATAAAAAGACACTCTCTCCTCATATAAAAGAAGCATTAGTGATAAAATATTCTAATTTGGTTAAATATGTTGCTAATCAAATAAACTTTAATATGAAAGCTACTCGTGATATAGAATTTGATGATTTAGTAGGCTATGGTGCTTTGGGGTTAATAGATGCTATAGATAAGTATGACCCAAATAAAGAAGTTAAATTCAAAACTTATGCTACAACAAGAATAAAAGGTTCTATTTATGATGAGCTTAGAAAAATAGACAAGCTTCCAAGGTCTATAAGAAGAGAGATAAAAGATATAGAAATAGCGAGAGAGTTCTTAGAGAGTAAATTAGGACGCAATGTTAACTCTCAAGAGATAGCAGATACTATGGGTATACCTTTGAGTAAAATTAATGAAACTATGAGATATTCTATAGAAGCATCTACTACTTCTTTAAGCGAGGTTTGGTATCATGGAGATGATTCTGATGAAATATCTATAATGGATACTTTAAAAGCAAGCGATAAAAATAATCCTGAATATCTTGCTGAGAGGAAAGATGTTCAGAAAAAGATTGTTGAGGCTTTAGATAAATTACCTGAAAAAGAAAGAAGTGTTCTTATATTATATTATTATGAAGATTTAACTTTAAAAGAGATTGGTAAGGTATTAGATGTATCAGAGAGCAGGGTATCTCAGCTTCACACAAAGGCTGTGCAGCAATTAAGATACAGTCTTTCAGAGATAAAAAAACAATTACTATAGTAGGTGGTTTTTTATGAATGAATTAAAAAGAAAAATTTTACAAAGTGATTTTTACAAAGATATTTATAATAATCAGAATTCGCGTTCTATAGAATTGGAAGTTGAGAATTTAGAAGACGGCATGCATCAGGCAGCTGCTATATTTCAATGTCCTGTATATGAACTATCCTACAAAATCATTAGAGATAGAAGCACAGGTATTTTTAAAAAGCTTCATTTTACTCCTTATTTAATAAGATACACACATATAAAATATGATAAATCTAGTATTACATACGGTCATACAGTTGATTATTCTACTGTTTCGCATATGGATAAAGATGACAGTGTTGTTATAGATAAAGATACAAGCATAGTAGTAAGGGTAAAAAGAGATGGAGTATTTTTAAAAGTTTCTCCTCCTACTGCTGACGGAACTAGAATTGAAGATATGAAGGCTTTAGAAAAAAAATTAATAGAAGCTGGTCTTAAACATTATGATTCCAACTTAGCTAAAGAAATTTTACATGAGCAAAAAGGCGAGTATGTAAAAATAGCCGATTGGGACCCTTCAAAATCTGTATACAATGCTAAAATTACATATACTATTACAGAAGATAATATGCAAGCTTATATTACTGTTAGCAAACCAAACAATGGCGGAAGAGAGATTGACTTGCAAGATGCTAAGGAATTATTAGAAAATAGCGGAATTGTATTTGGTGTAAAAGAAGATAATATTTCAAAGCTTTTGGAAGAGGGTACTTTTAATGTTCCGATACTTGCTGCTGAGGGGCTTTATCCTAAGATTGGGCAGAATGCTAAGATAGAATATTTAGTTAAGGTTAATAAAGATGTTATACCAAAATATATAGATGAAGATGAGAGTATAGATTATAAGGATTTGAGCATCGTAGAAAATGTATCTGAGGGACAGAAATTAGCACATAAGATTCCTGCTACAGAGGGGGAACATGGTATTAATGTCTTAGGTACAAAGATAGAAGCCAAAGACGGTAAAGATTTAGATTTAAAAGATATACTTGGCGACAATGTTGTTATAGATGGCGATTATATAGTTGCGGGTATAAATGGACAGGTTTTATTAAAGGGTAAATTATTAAGTGTTGAGCCTGTATTTGAGGTTTCTGGAGATGTTGGACCTGAGACTGGAAATATTAATTTTATAGGAAGCGTGCTTGTTAAGGGAAGTGTTAGTGATAATTTCTCTGTAAAAGCTGAGGGTAATATTGAAGTTAATGGTACAGTTGGTAAATGCGACCTTGAGGCTAAGGGAGACATTATAGTAAAACTTGGTATTCAAGGAAATGAGAACAGTTTTGTTAGGGCTGGCGGTGATGTTATTGCTAAGTTTATACAATTCTCAAATGTGGAATCTGCTAATAATGTTATAGTTACTGAGGCTATACTTAATTCTAATATAGATTCAGATAATAGAATAATACTTACAGGTAAGAGGGCTTCTGCAAGCGGTGGAGTATTAAGAGCTTTATATGAGGTTAATGGTAAGGTATTAGGCTCTCCTTCTGGAACAAAAACTACTATAGAAACAGGGGTTAGTCCTGCTAAAAGAAGAAGTATTGCTGCTATGGATAAAGAAAAAGAGGAGCTTGATGTTGCTATAGAAGAGATAGAAAGAAATATTAAATCATTAGAACAGGCTGCTAAGGTGAGAAAATTAGATGATGAAAAGACTGAGCAGTTACAAAGTTTGAAAGAGCAGCTTGAGCAGGCTAACAGCAGAAGAGAGGAAATTGTATTAGAGAGAGAGGCTTTATTGCAGCAAATGGAAATAGAGAAAGTAGAGTCTACAATAAGTGCCGGTAAAGAGGCATTGGCTGGGGTTAAACTCATCATAGGCAGTGCTGAATTTGATATTAGACAAACCTATAAGGCTGTTACTTTCTATGAAGATAAAGGCTTAATACAAATTGATAAATACAGAGGCGAGCCTAAAAACGATAATAAGAAGAGCGATATTTAATGTTTTTATAGGGGGGATTTTGAGTAATAAATACTTTAATATAAATGATTTTTATAAGACTGCCATAGAATGTGCTATAGATTCTGACCCGAGGGGAAGAGATATTGTAGAAAAAGAGCTTGATATAGTAAAAAAAGATTATGAGGCTATAAAAGATAAAAGAAAAAAAGAATGCTTTGATAAAGATAATTTGTTTAATCCGTATGCTGACAGCAGAATATTAAATATTGCAGAAGATAAAGAGATAAAAAAAATATTTTGTGGTATTGATATGCAAACTTCAGAGCTTTTGCTTGCAGACAGATTAAATGAAAAAAATGCAAACATTGATTTAATTGTTACTCATCACCCTAATGGTTATGCTTATGCTAAGTTTTATGAAGTGATAGCTATGCAGACTGATAAAAACTATCTTAATGGTGTTAATGTAAATGTATCTGAAGCTCTTACTAATAAAAGAATGAATGGAGTTGAACGCTCTGTTTCTCCTTCAAACCATAATAGAGATGTTACTGCTGCCAAGCTTCTTAATCTTAATTATATGTGTATGCATACATTAGCTGATAATCATGTTGAAACTTTTTTAACTAATCTTATAAAAGGAAAAAATCCCTATAAACTTTCTGATATATTAGATTTACTTAATGATATTGAATAATATAAAATATCATCAAAAAATAATAATCCTCCTAAACTTTTTAATGGAAGTGAAAAAAACAGAGCTGGTAAAATTGTTGTAGATATGACTGGCGGAGCTTCTTTTGATATTGGAATGATTTCTGCTTTAGCTAATGCGGGTGTTGGTACTTTGGTTGTGATGCATTTATCTGATAATCATATAGAAGAGTGTAAAAAATATAATATTAATATTGTTTGTGCTGGACATATGGCTAGTGATAGTTTGGGGCTTAATTTACTTTTTAAGGCTATGAAAGAAAAAGCAAAAAAAAGTTTTGAGATACTTCCTGCTTCCGGATATATATTTGTGGAAAGATAATGAAAAGTAAATATAAAAATATTCTATTTGATTTGGACGGCACTATTACAGATTCTGCTAATGGTATTACAAATGCTGTTAAATACGGCATAAAAAAAATGTCTGCAATTTATCCTGATTTAAATATTGTATTGCCTGAAGATGATACTTTAAGAAAATTTATTGGTCCTCCTCTTGATATTAGTTTTAAGAAATATATTTATGATAATCAAGATAAGGCTATGGAGTTTATAAAGTATTACAGAGAAGATTATAATGGAAACAATGGGCTTTTTAATTGTACGCTTTATGATGGCATAGATGATTTAATAAAAACTTTATACAACAGTAATTTCAATACCTATTTAGCAACTGCGAAGCCTTTAGAATCTGCTGTGAGGATAATAAAGCATTTTGATTTGGATAAATATTTTACTAATATGTATGGAGCTATTTTAGGAGGAGCTATAAAAAATAAACTTGATGTTTTAAAAGAGGCTTCTCTTAAAGAAAACTTTAATAAAAATGAAACTATTATGATTGGCGATAGAATAGACGATATTGAAGCTTCAAAAAATATGGGCTTTGATTCTATTGCTGTGAGATATGGTTTTGGAAACGATGAAGAGTTTAGAGATGCTACATATATAGCAGATAACACTAAAGATATTTTAAATATTATTATCGCTAAATAAAATCTCTTCTAATACTTTTAGGCTTTTTAATTCTCTATGTATATGATTGTGTATTGATTTTTGTAATATATCTCTTATTGTTGTTATTGAATTATTATAATATTTTATTATATCGTTGTTATTTGTTATATCGAGCATAGAAGAATGTTTTATTAGTTTCATAAATGCTATATCATTATAATCTAATTCCATAACATCTTTTATATTTGTTTTGCAATTACTGCAAACTAAGCCGCCTTCATTAATGGAATAATAATTTGCATTTTCTCTTTCACACAATACGCAATTATCTAACAAAGGAGAGAGTCCTGCAATATAGAGCAGTTTTATTTCAAAGGCTCTTAATAGTATATTTATATAATATTTTAAATTATCTTTATTTTCTTTTTCATTTTCTTCTAAAGAGTATAATGTTTTCTCCATTAAAATAAAATATCTCTCATCAAAATCTTTTGCAAAATATAATAATAATTCTCTTATATAAAATACTGCTAATGATGAATAAACAGATTTTTCTAAGATATTATAATTTTTTATTATATTTGATTCTTTTAATATTGAAAGGCTGTCAGATTTTTTTTCGTATATGTTAATATTTAATTTTGATATGCTTTCTAAATCAGAGCCGAAAGCTTTAGAGTTTTTTTTAGCTTGATAGCAAATAGAAGATATTATATTTTTTTTGGTGAGAAAAGAAGCTATAATAGATGAGTTTTTATAATTATTGTATGATAATATAAAAGCCTCATAATTCTTTATCAAATTAAATTCCTTTTTAAAAATTAAAGGGCAGATCATAAATGACCCGCCCCAAGTTATGCCTACTTAAGCATTAAGCTTGATGTATAGCGTTGCTAGGACAAACAGCTTCGCAAGCTCCGCAATCAGTACATTTGTCTGGATCTATTTTGTAAATATCTCCTTCGCTAATTGCATCGAAAGCACACTCAGGAAGACATGATCCGCAAGCTACACAATCGTTATTTATAACACGTGGCATAATTTACCTCCATAAAAAATTAAACTGTATACAAATTATAACATAACTAAAAAATTATAGCAATATTACATATTATACAAATATACAATATATTTAATTGCCTTTATTTTCTTCTAATTTTTCAACTATAACTTTGTCTATTCTCGCACCGTCCATATCAACTATCTCTAAAGATAAGTTTTTCCAGTTGATTGATTCTCCTTCTTTTGGTACATGCTGTAATAATTCTAATATTAGTCCGCTTATAGTATTATAGTTGTTTGATATGTTTTCATCTTCTATTTCAAAATATTCTAAAAAATCGTAAATAGGGCATTGTCCGTCAACAAAATAACCGCCGTTTTTTCTTTTTCTTATATCCATATTTTTCTTTGTTTCGCTAATAGAGCCGACTAAGGCAGAAAATATATCATGCTGTGTAATCATACCGTCTATATTTCCAAACTCATCTGATATAAAGCCTATTTTTGTGTTATTTTTTTTCATCTCTTCAAGCACTAAATAAACTTCCATGTTGTTATGAAAGTATGTAGCTTTTTGTGCGTATTTTTCAATTTTTGATTTGCTGTTATTTAACTTATCAAATATTTCATTTATTTTTATAACACCAATTATGTTGTCTAATGTTTTGTCTATTAGAGGATATACAGTATAAGGGTTTTTAGATATTGTTTTTTTTATTTCTTCATTAGTCATATTTATATCCAAATACACTATATCAGCTCTGTGAGTCATAATGGATTCTATTTTTCTATCCCCCAAAAAGAATGCTCTTTCTATAATATCTTGTTCTACTTCTTTTACCTCTCCGCCTTGTTTGCCTTCTTCTATCATAGATTTTATTTCTTCTTCTGTAACAGGAGTTTTTTCATCTTTTATGCCTAAAGTTCTTGAAACTATAATAGCACTGTTTGATAATATCCACACAAAAGGAGCTCCTATTTTTGACAATATAGTCATAGGGCTTGCCACAGCTTTTGCTATTTTTTCCGGCATAACCATCCCCAACCTTTTTGGTACTAATTCACCAAATATTAATGTGAGGTAAGTAACTAATGCTACTATTATCACTTGAGATATTACAGAAGAATATGCTGCTGGAATATTTATTTTTATTAAAAGGTTTGATAAATCCTTTGATATAGTGTCTCCAGAATATATACCTGTTAGTATTCCTATTAATGTTATGCCTATTTGTATGGTTGATAAAAACTTATCTGGTTCATTGGCTAAGTCTAAAGCTATTTGTGCATTTTTATTTCCGTCTTTAATGTCTTTTGTTAAAGAGCTTTTTCTTGCCGATATTATAGCTATTTCAGACATAGCAAATATTCCATTTAAAAGTATAAGTATTATAATAATAATTATGTCCATTTATTATATTCCCTTAAAAAAGTAGTAGATTTTACTCATGAAAAAATAAGATTGATTTTTGAATATGTTATTACTCAGCGGCATATTTGTTAATAATTTCCTATAAGTTAATATTTTATAATATATAGGAAAAATTACAATAGCTATTTTTATTAGTGTTTTTTATCATAAAATATATAATTGCTAAAAATTATTAAACATGTATAATTAGTTTTAAAAACAAATTAGGATTGTTTATGAAAAACTATTTAGAATTGTTAAAAAAAGTTTTAGAAGAGGGCGAAGATATTAAAGACAGAACTGGGGTTGGCACGAGAAGAATATTTGCTCCGCAGTTAAGATTTAAATTTGAAGGCAATAAAATACCTATTATAACTACAAAAAGAGTATTTATGAAAGGTGTTATTATAGAATTATTATGGTTTTTGCAAGGTTCAACAAATATAAAGTTTTTGCTTGAAAATAATGTTCATATATGGGACGAGTGGGCTGATGATATGGGAGAACTTGGACCAGTGTATGGAAAGCAGTGGAGAGCTTGGGAGACTAAAGAAGGAAATAAAATAGACCAAATTTCTAATGTTGTTAATACATTAAGAAATAATCCAACAAGCAGAAGAAATATTTTGAATGCTTGGAATGTGGGAGAGATTGATAAAATGCATTTGCCTCCTTGCCACATGATGTGCCAATTTTTTGTTAATAATGAAGGAGGTATAATAACTCATTTATATCAGCGTTCTGCAGATTTATTTTTGGGTGTTCCTTTTAATATAAGCTCTTATGCCATACTTACAAGGCTTTTAGCTATGCATAGCGGTCTTAAAGCTTCAGAATTAATAATGACATTTGGCGATGCACATATTTATAATAATCATATGGAGCAAGTTAAACTTCAGCTTTCAAGAGAGCCTTATGAACAGACTACAGAATTATTTATAGAAGAGCGTCCGAACATATTCAGCCATGTTTATGAGGATTTTAGATTAGAAGGCTATAAGTATCACCCAACTATAAAAGCGGAGGTAGCTGTTTGATTTTGAGGTTTTATATATAAAATTATGAATAAGTCTGATTTGATTACAATAAATGATGCTGTTGTTTGGGCATCTGAATATACAAAAAAGTCTGTAACTATATCTAATATTAGTTATTTAATACAATATGCTTTAATAGATAAAGTTATAAATAATGGGGTGGCTTATATTTCTCAATCAGATTTGAAAAAATATTATGATAAAAATAAAAAAGAAATAAATTGGAAAGAGAAGCTTGGTAATGATTTAAATTGGAAATTATCATTTGATAATTTAAAGGAATCTGATACAACAAAACATGTACATAGAATTCATCCGTATAAAGGAAAGTTTATTCCTCAATTAGTTAATTATTTTATAGATAATAGTATTGATGAGTTTAAAAAAGAAGTATATTTCAAAAAAGATGATATAATATTAGATCCTTTTTGTGGTAGTGGTACAACTCTTGTACAAGCTAATGAATTAGGTATTAATGCTTTAGGTATAGATATTTCTAATTTTAATACCATTATATCAAATTCAAAAATTTCTTATATTGATTTAGGTAAATTAGAGATTATACTAAAAGAATTAACTGAAAAATTAGAAAACTATATTAAAATTAATTCTGAATTTGAAAATGAACTTAATGAAAAATTATTTGATTTTAATAATAAATACTTTGATAAAGTAATGTTTAAAAAATATGTTAGAGAAAATAAGATTGATTCAAAAATATATGGAAAAGAAAAAGAAAAAGAATTTTTAATTGAATATTACAATCTAATAAAAAAATATAATATTAGGTTAAAGAATGATGATGATAGTTCATTTATAAAAAAATGGTTTATTCCAAGTATTATAGATGAATTAAATTTCATGAATGATTTAATAAAAAATATAGATGATAAAAATATAAAAAATATTATTATGGTAATTTTAAGTAGGACAATGCGTTCATGCAGAGCTACAACTCATTCAGATTTGGGAACATTATTGAATCCAGTTGTAACTACATATTATTGTAGAAAGCATTATAAAATATGTAAGCCATTATTTTCAATTATTAAATGGTGGAAAATATATTATAAAGATACAATAAAACGTTTGCATATTTTTAATAATTTAAGAACTGATACTAAGCAATTATGTATAACTGGAGATTCAAGAAATATTGATATTTTTAGTGTATTAAAAAATATTGATTACAACTTTTATGAATTATTAAACAATAGAAAAATAAATGGTATATTTACAAGCCCTCCTTATATAGGACTTATAGATTATCATGAACAGCATGCTTATGCCTATGATTTATTTGATTTTAATAGAAATGATAATTTTGAAATAGGATCATTATCTAAAGGTACAAGTTTAAATGCCAAAAAGGAATATACTGAAGATATATCTAAAGTTTTATTAAATGCTAAAAAATATATGACAGATGATTATAATGTTTTTATTGTTGCTAATGACAAATATAACTTATATCCTGAAATAGCTTATAAATCAAATATGAAAATAGTTAATACTTTTAAAAGACCAGTATTAAATAGAGTAGAAAAAGATAAATCAGCATATTCTGAAATAATATTTCATTTAAAAGAATTGTAGGAGTTTTATTATGCCATTAAATAAAAAACAAAAGGATTCTATAAAAGATAAATTGTATACAACTTTAAGAAATAAATTTAAAGATTATAAACCAGAAACAACATCGATGCCATTTCATACTCGTTTACTTGGTAAAGATAGAATGGCTTTATTTTCTTTTATACATTCTTTAAATACTAACTTTGGAACAACAATATTTGAACCTTTAGCTATTGAATTAGGTAAAGATAGATTTAAAGTTATTGATAAGCAAGTTAAACCTAATGATATAATTACATCAGAATCACAAATAGTTATACAAAATATAATGGATGATTTAAGATCTGCAATTAAAAGACCTAATAAAGATTATGAAGTTAAATTAATAAAAAAAGTATGCAAAATAGGTGAAACTAAAAAAATAAAACCTACAAAGATAGATATTTATCTTGAAGATTATGATAATAATATATATTTAATAGATTTAAAATCAGCAAAACCTAATAAAGGTGAATTTCAAAATTTTAAAAGGACTTTATTAGAATGGGTGGCGGTAACTTTATATTCTAATGATAAAAATAATGTTCATTCTATTATAGGTATCCCATATAATCCTTATGCCCCAGAACCATATGAAAGATGGACTCTTGCTGGTATGCTTGATTTAGAAAAAGAATTAAAAGTGGCAGAAGAGCTTTGGAATTTTATAGCTGGTGAAAATGTTTATAATGATATTTTATTGTGTTTTGAAGAAGTTGGTATTGAAATGAGAAAAGAAATAGATGAATATTTTGCTAATTTTTTAAATAGGGATAATAAATGATAGTATCATTAATTGCTGCGGTTGATTCAAAAAATGGTATAGGCTTAAATGGTGTAATGCCTTGGGGACATATTAAAGAGGATATGCAGTTTTTTAGAAGCACTACCACAGGATATGCCGTTGTTATGGGGAGAGTTACTTTTGAGTCTTTAGGGGGAAAGCCGCTTCCAAACAGAAAAAATATTGTTATATCATCTAATAAAAATGAGCTTTCAAATAAATATGACAACCTTTTTTATGAAGATAATTTTGAAAATACTATTTCTAAATTATTATTAGAAAAGCATAGTCAAATATTTATTATAGGAGGGGAGTCTATTTATAAAAGAGCAATGGATTATGCAGACAAAATATATCTTACTCATATAAATAAAGACTATAATTGCGACAGATTTTTTCCAGAAGTAGATAGCAAATTATTTTCTTCAAAAACATTAAAGAACTTTGTTTATGATAATATAGATGTTAGTATTGTGGAATATACTAAAAATTTTTAGCTTTGTCAACTGTAGGTTGTAGAACCTTTCCGCACGTTATTACTTATTATACCGATAATTCTTTATATAAAAATGCAGTTCTTTTGCTTCTTTTATACCAATACCGAAGGCACTTCCTACGGTCGTAAAAGAAGTGGGGGGGCGGCACGGTGTGTACTTCGTTAAGGGCAAAGCCACCGCAAATAAAAAAATTAAAAATATTTTTATAAAATATAGTTTTTAGATATTTAACAAAATAAAAAGTGTTATGTAATTTTTCTTTTATAATATATAATCTTGTTATCAATAAATAATAATGAGGAATATTATGAAGAAATTATTCTATTTATATGTTTTATTTATTTTAGCTATTTTTATATCTTGCTCTAATAAACAAAATAACAATTTGCAAGTGTATTATAATGGCAATATTATTACAATGGAAGGAAACACAGAAGAGACTCTATATGCTAAGGCTTTAGAAGTAAGCAACGGAGTCATCACAAAAGTGGCATACACTGATGAAGAAGCAAATAATTTAATAAAAAATAAATCATTAGTAGACTTAAAAGGTAAAACTTTAATGCCTGCTTTTATAGACCCTCATAGTCATATAATAAGTTTTGCTCAGGCTCTCACAACTGTAGATTTATCAGGCACAACAAACATAGCAGAAATTGATTCAAGATTAGAAGACTATATAAAAAACAATAATCTTACAAATGGTGCTTGGATTATAGGTTTTGGTTATGATAATAATTTACTTCCGGGCAAAAAAAATCCTACAAGAGATGATTTGGATAAAGTTTCTACAAATTTAGCTATATTTATTACGCATGCATCTGGGCACGTTGGAAGCATGAACTCTAAAGCATTAGAATATTTTGGTGTAGATGAAAATACTCCAGATATAGAAGGCGGAGTTATAGAAAGATATCCTAATAGCAGAAAGCCTACTGGTTATATGGAAGAGGCTGCTTTTATGAAATATGCAAGAGAGGTTGATTTTAAGGTTACCGATGAAGATATGATGAACTTTGTTAATCAGGCAGAAGATGTTTATTTAAGTTATGGTATTACAACTGCTCAAAACTCTTTAATAGTTAATAGTGATTTCCCTTTAATAGAGAATATGATAACAAATAATAGATTTAAAATAGATATAATAGGTTTTATAGATTTAAAGAATGCTCCTAATATTTTTGATGAACATAAAGATTTAATTGGTAAATATAGTAATAGATTTAAAATATCAGGATACAAAATGTTTTTAGATGGCTCTCCTCAGGCTAAAACTGCTTGGTTAAAAGAGCCTTATATAACAGGAGAGAAAGGCTATAGAGGATATCCTATACATGATTATAACACTGTAAAAGAATATGTAAGAAAATCTTTTGATGATAAAATGCAGCTTCAGGCTCATTGTAATGGAGATGCTGCTGCCGAGCAATATGTTGATGCAATATCAGAAGTTATGACAGAGAGAAACACTACAAACAATTATAGAGCTGTATTAGTTCATAGCCAGATTGTAAAAGAAAATGAATATAAAAGAATGAGTGAGTTTAATATAATACCTTCTTTATTTGTGGCTCATATATATTATTGGGGAGACACTCATATAGTGAATTTAGGAATGGATAGGGCTTCTCAAATAAGTGCAAGTAAAACTGCATTAGACAACAATTTGCCTTTTACATATCATCAAGACACCCCTGTTATAAAACCTAATATGATAGAAACTATAAGCTGTGCTTTAAATAGAACTACAAAAGACGGAGTATTGCTTGGAGAAAATCAGAAGATAGATGCTCTAAATGCTTTTAAAGCTATCACAATAAATGCTGCTTATCAAAATGGAGAAGAGGATATAAAAGGAAGTTTGAAAGAGGGAAAATTAGCAGATTTAGTAATACTTTCTGATGACCCGTTAAAAATAGATGCTAAAGATATGAACAGTATAGAAGTTTTAGAAACAATAAAAGAAGGAAAGACTTTATATAAAAAATAATATTTGTATAAAAAGAGGTAAAATTATATGGTTAGCATAATATCAGATATGGATGGAGTAATATATAGAGGAAATAATTTAATAGATGGTGCTAAAGATTTTGTTAATATGCTTTTAGAGAAAAATGTATCTTTTTTATTTCTAACAAATAATGCAGAACAAACACCAATTGATTTGAAAAGAAAATTAGAATCTCTTGGCATAGATGGCTTAGAAGATAAACATTTTTTTACGGCAGCACAAGCAACAGCAAAGTTTATAAAGACTCAGCAAGAAAATGGAAGTGCTTATGTGATAGGTACGGGCGGATTGGTAAGTGAGCTTTATAATATAGGATATAGCATAAATGATGTTAATCCTGATTATGTAGTAGTTGGTAAGACAAGTGCTTTTAATTATGATATGCTTAAAAAGGCTGTTTCGCTTATAAATAAAGGTGCGAGGTTTATAGGCTGTAATCCAGACATAACAGACCCTGCTCCAGATGGCGAGCTTATACCGGCAGTTGGTCCCATACTTGCTGCCATAGAAACGGCCACTGGAAAAAAGCCTTATATAGTTGGTAAGCCCAATCCTATTATGATGTCTATTGCAAAAAACAAAATTAATGCACATAGTGAAAATACTGTAATGATAGGCGACAGAATGGATACAGATATACTTGGAGGGCTTGGTGCAGGAATGAGAACTTGTTTAGTATTGTCTGGAGTTACAAAAGAAGAAATGCTAAAAGAGTTTCCTTATAAACCAAATTATGTGTTTAATTCTGTGACTGAAATAGATGTAGATAAACTTTAAGTTAGTTATAAAACTTATGATTTTTTTATAGATATATAGCGTTTTTTGCAATAAAAATATACAAAAAATTTACACTCTTATAAATATAATTTTTATGTTATTGAATAATTTTTAAAACTATTATAGAATTGTTTACTAACTTACTAATAAGTTAAAATAAATTGTTTAATTAAATATAGAGAAATGGCTAAGAGTATTATAAATATAGTTAATATATCAAAAAGATTTATAGACAGAGTTTTGCTTGATGATGTTAATTTGCTTATAGAAGAGAAATCTAAAATAGGCATGATAGGAAGAAATGGGGCGGGGAAAACTACTCTTTTAAAAATTCTTATGGGTATTGAAGAAGCTGATGATGGAGAGGTAATATTTTCTGATGATGTTAGGATTGGTTATCTTCGTCAGCAGGGTGATTTTGATGAGAGTGAGAAGGTAATAGATTATCTTGTAAGGGTTAGCGGTAAGGAATCTTGGAAATGCTCTAAGATAGCAAGCAGATTTGGAATTGACCATATAAAAGTAAATTATAATATTGGAAGCTTATCAAGCGGTTATAGAATGAGAGTGAAACTTGCAGAGATGATGCTTGAAGAGCCTAATTTTTTAATACTTGATGAACCTTCAAACTTTTTGGATTTAAATACATTAATAGATTTAGAAAATTTTTTAATGGATTATAATGGCGGTTTTTTAATAGTTTCGCACGATAGAGAATTTTTGAAGACTACTTGCGATAAAACCGTTGAAATAGAAAAGGGCAAACTCACTTATTTTCCGGGTAATATAGAAGATTATTTTGAATATAAAGAAGAGAAAGAATATACAATAAAAAAATATAATAAGAATGTAGAAGAGAGAAAGGCACATTTAGAGAGATTTGTTGAGAGGTTTAGATATAAGGCATCAAAAGCAAAGGCTGTGCAGTCGCGTATAAAACAAATAGAGAAATTAAAAACTATAGAGATTAATCACCCAGCAAAGAGTGTAAGAATAAGACTTCCTGAAATTGAATCTAAAAAAGGCTTTGCCATTATATCTGATGATTTATCTGTGGGATATGGTGAAAAGGTGATAGCGACAAGCAGGAGAATGGAGATAGCAAGAGGAAGCAGAGTTGCTGTGCTTGGAGAAAACGGAGAAGGTAAAACTACTTTTTTAAGAACTATAGCAGGAAGGCTTAATCCTGTATCTGGAAGTTATAATTATTCTTATGGCATAAAACTTGCCTATTTTGGAGAGGATACTTACAAAAATATCACAGCCAATGATAATGTACTTTCTTATTTGAAAAAGAATGCAAAACAAGGGCTTTTAACTCAGGAACTTTTAACACTTTTAGGAAGTTTTTTGTTTTCTGGAGAAGATGTTAATAAAGATGTAAAGGTGCTGAGCGGAGGTGAGATGGCAAGATTATCTTTGCTTTGTGCTATTACACAATGTGCAGATGTGCTTATATTAGATGAGCCTACTAACCATTTAGATTTTGAAACAGTTGAGGCTCTTGCTAATTCTCTGCGTGATTATGGCGGCACTATATTTTTTACTTCGCACGATAGAACTTTTGCAAGTCTTCTTGCTGATACCATAATAGAAGTTAAAGACAAAAAACTCTCTCTTTATAATGGTGATTATGAAGCTTATGTTTATAAGGTTCGTTTGGAGGCTTTGGAAGAAGAAGAAAGAGAATTAGAATATCAAGAGGCAAATAGCACTAAAGATACAAATGCAGCAGAAAAAAATAATAGCAATTATGAAGAGAGAAAAAAGATTAGAAATAGGCTTTCTAAAGCTGAATCTGCATTAAAAAAATATGAGAAAGAAATAGAAGAGTATAAAAAAGAGGAGACAGATATATTAAAGTTTTTTGAGAAAGATTATAATGATGATAAAAGTAAGAGATTATTAGAGGTTAAGAAATTAATAGAAGAAAAAGAAAATGAATGGCTTTTAATCAATGAAGAGATTGATAGTATAAAGGCTATGTTGGAATAAAAAAATAATAATAGGAAATAAAAAATAGAGTTATAAGTTTTTATGGAGGATTTTAAATAATGAAAGTTTTTAAAAATGCTAAAATATATTCTATGGACAAAAATGACAGCATTTATGAAGCTCTTGCTGTTGATAATGGAGTTATAGTTTTTGCAGGAAGCAATGAAGAGGTATTAAAAAAATATAAAGATGCATCAGATATAATAGATTTAGAAGGAAAAACGGTTATACCGGGATTTAATGACAGTAATGTTAATTTTGTAGTTTATGCTCGTTTTAATACTATGTTGGATTTAAGTAATTGCAAATCTATAAAAGAGGTTATTAATATTGCTAAGAAGGCTGAGAAGTATGATAATTGGCTTGTAGGCAGAGGCTGGAATCAGGATTATTTTGAAGAGAAGAGAATGCTTAATAAACATGATTTAGATGAGATATCTAATGAATATCCTGTTGCTTTTAGAAGATGCTGCGGAGAGATGATAGTAGCAAACAGTAAGGCTCTTGAGTTTTGCGGCATTACAGAGAGTATGAAATCTGATACTATAGATTTTGAGAATGGTCTTATATCTTCAAAATCTATGAGTTTAATATTGTCAAAGATAAAATCTCTTGAGATGGACAAATTAAAAGAGATAATATTAGATACACAAGAAGAGTTTTTTAAGATGGGTATTACATCTGTGCAGGCTGATGATTTGAGAGGGCTTACAGATTTTGATTATAAAAAGGTAATAGATGCTTATCAAAAACTTCATAGAGAAAAGAAATTAAAGATAAGAGTATGCGAGCAGGCAGAGTTTATTAACAAAGAAGATATAGATGATTTTAGACAATACTATTACTATCAATATATTAATGATAACAGATTTAAAGTTGCACGTATAAAGCTTGTTATAGATGGAGGTATAGGCTCAAGAACTGCTTTACTCAGAGAAGATTATAATGATGCTCAAGGAGTTAGAGGGGTAAGTCAGTACAAACAAGAAGAGCTTGATGAGTTAGTAAAATATGCAAATAGTTTAGATTATTCTGTTATTATACAGGCTACTGGGGACGGTGCTATAGAGATGGCATTAAACTCTATAGAGAAAATTAAAGATACTAAAGATTTTAAATATAGAAGAAATGGTTTGATAAATTGTCAGATAACAGATAAGCAATTATTAGAGAGAATAAAAGAGTTAAATGTTTGTATATATTATCATCCTATATTTTTGAATTATGATATGCATATAGCTGAAGAGCGTGTTGGTAAGGAGAGGGCTCAAACAAGTTATGCTTATAAGACAGCTATGGATATGGGTATTAATATAGGTTTTGGTACTGCTGGTCCTGCAGGAGGAATTAATATAATGGAAGGTATTCACTGTGCCGTTAATAGAGAGGATTTGAATGGCTGGCCAGAGGGCGGTTGGATGCCTGAAGAGAAGCTTAGTGTTAAAGAGGCAGTTTATTTATATACTATGGGAAGTGCTTATTTGTCTTCTGAAGATAAACTTAAAGGAAGTATAGAAGAAGATAAATTAGCTGACTTTATCGTTTTAGATAGAGATATTTTTGAAGTAGATAAAAAAGAGATAAAAGATATTAAAGTATTAAAAACTATAATTGACGGGGATATTGTATACAGCAGCGATAATTGATTTTCTTATTGATTAAATAATAAATTAGTATATCATTGTATTATGTTTATAGCAGATTTTAAGTTTGTATTTCTTTTTATAATTGTACCTATACTAATATTTTTTTTAGTTACTTCTCGTTTTAAGGTAAATAGAGTATTATCTGTATTTACAAAAAACACAGATTTTAAAAACGATAAAAATTATAAAAGAATATCTAAATTAAGAATATTTTCTGCTTCATTTTTAATACTTGCATTATCATTAGCTATATTTGCACTTATGCAGCCTAAATGGGGTATAATAGAGCAAAAAATTAAAACTAATAATTATATGATAACTATATTATTAGATTTATCACGTTCTATGGAGGCTGATGATGTATGGCCTTCAAGGTTAGAAAGGGCAAAATTAGAAATAGAAGATTTTGTAAAAAACACAGATAATCTTTCTGTAGCTTTAGTAGGGTTTGCGGGCACTAGTTTTGTTGCTTCGCCTTTTACTCAGGATATGGAAACTTTTTCTTATATATTAAATGAATTAAATACTAAATCTGTAACTTTGCAGGGCACTAGAATTGCTGATGCTTTGGTTACTGCCAAAAATACTTTTAATGTTAATATACCGGGAAAGAAATCAATTATACTTATAACAGACGGTGAAGACCATGCGGGGTATTTTGATAATATATTAAAAGAATTAAAGGATAATGATATTAGTGTTTATACAGTTGGGGTTGGTTCTGAACTTGGGGCTAGCATAAGAAGCGATATTGGTTATTCTGAAAAAACGGTTATATCAAAAAGAGATGATAAAACATTAAAATTAATAGCAGACTCTACAGGCGGCAAGGCTTATATTTCTGATAATATATCTTTAAAAGCTATATTTGATGATATAAAAAATAATATGGACAGCGTTTCCACAATGAAAAATAATAGAAGCTATAAAGATAGATTTCAAATATTCTTGTTTGCTTCGACTATTTTAATTATAATTGCTAGTATATTAAATATATTAACTCAAAAAAGAGTTCTTTACAAAAATAATAAAAGTAGTATTATTAAAGATACTAAATAAATAGGTGATTTATATTGTGCTGTTTAGAATAAAAGTATTACTGTTATTTTTAATATTATTCTCAAGCTCCTATGCTTTTTCTTTAAATGAGTTTACAGCTAAAATTGATGTTGATAGGGCTAACAGATTATTAAGAAAAGGCGATTATGATAATGCTATAAGTTTGTATGAGAAGGCTTTAAGTAAACTGCCTACGTCTCCTGAAATTTATTATAATATGGGTACTACTTTATCTTCTATGGGGGAAATGGACTCAGCAGTTCAAGCCTTTGATATGGCTAAAAAAAATTTTACAGAAAAAACTTCTAAAGATATAAAAAGCTCAACTTATTATAATGCCGGCATAAGCAAAATAGAAATGGAAGATTATGCTGGTGCTATAGAAGAGTTGATAGAAGCTTTGGTAAATAATCCTAATGATAATAATGCAAAGAGTGCTTTAGAATATGCTAAAAAGAAATTAGAAGAACAGAAAAAAAATAGCGGTGAGAGTGCTCAGAACAATAATAATGATAATCAAGATGATGCCAACTCTAATCAAAATAATCAGGATAATAATAATCAAAATAATCAGAACAATCAAAACAATAATAATAATCAAGACAATAATCAGAATAATCAAGATAATAATAATCAAGATAATCAAAACAATAATGAAAACAATCAGAATAATGATAATCAAGAAAATAACAATCAAAATAATAACGATAACCAAGAAAATAATAATCAGAATAATCAAGATAATAATAATGGAAACGACAACAGAGATGATGAAGAGAAAAACACTCAAACTGATATCGATAGACTTTTAGATTCTTTGAGACAATATAGAAAAGATAAAGAAAATGATGACCAATATTACGGCGGAGGAAGAATTGATAAAGACTGGTAAAGTAATAGCTGCTATATTATTTTTATTGAATGTTTCTGCCTTATTTTCTCAAACTACAATTACCGCTAAACTCTCTGATGAAAAAATAGGTGTTGGGGAAGTTTTTAGTTTATCTGTAACTATTAATAATACAAAAGGTAAAGTTACCATACCAAATATAGATGGTTTATTATTGAGAGGAACTTCGCAAACAAGAAATATGACATTAAGCGGGGGGACTTTTAAATCCATTCAAACCTATAGCTATACTTATGTGGCAAACAGAGTTGGGATATATAAAATAGATAATATCACTGTAAAAATAGATAATACAACTTACAAAGCAAATCCTGTTACTTTAGAGGTTGTAGATGAGCCTGTGAGAGAAAGGCAAAGCGATGCTCCTGATTCTGATTCTTTTGAGAGCTTTATGAATTATTCTGAAGATATACATGTTGAAAACACTATAAATAAAAAAGAAGTATATTTGTATGAACCTATATATATTACACAAAGGGCATATACTCATGTTCCTGTTAATGTGGTTGGCATATCTAAAATAGCTGACAGAACAGATTTTATTTCTTATACAGATTATTCTGAATATAATTCCTTTACAGAGATAATTGACGGAAAGAGGGTGAGTGTTATACCATTAAAAAAAGAGGTTTTATATGCTTTAAAAGATGGAGATAAAAGCATTATCACTACAGAGTTTGTTTTTGAAAAGAATAATATGTTTTTTGACAGGGTGCTTTATGGAGAAGAAGAGTATAATATAAAGGTGCTTCCTCTTCCTGATAATACTGGGTACAAAGACTTTTCTGGAGGTGTTGGAGAGTTTGATTTTACAGTTAAGGCTAATAAAACTAATTTAAAAATAGGTGAAGAGGTTGTTCTTAGTTTAGAGGTTTTTGGTGAGGGAAATACTTCTATTATAAATATGCCTAGTATTGATACAAACATAAATAAATATTTTTCTGTTTATCAGCCTAAAACATACGAAACTAATTGGTTTGAAGATGATAAAATGATGGCTAAAAAAACAAAACAATATGTGATGGTTGCAACTAACAGCGGAGAGTTTAGTTTGTCAAATATAGCTTTTTGTTATTTTTCTCCAGAGGCTAAAAGCTATAGTAATGTTTATTCAGGCAATATATCTTTTACTATGATGGGCGGAAATATGGGCTCTTCTCATTTTGTTGATAATAATAATCAGCCTAACATCATTAATATTAAAGATACTTATATTAAAAATGAAAAGCCTTTTAATTTATTGAATATTAATATTATTTATATTTATATACTTATTTTAATAGTATTTTCTTTTGTTATAGTGTTTTCAAAGAAGATTAAAACATTAGCTTTAGCTTCTTCAAATAACGATAAAGAATCTGGTATTAGTGTTATGATTGCAAATTATAACGAAGGAAATAGAGAAGAGTATTGCAAAAGTGTTGTTTCCTATATTGAAAAAGAGATTAAAAATAAATTGAATATAAACTCTAAAGATATTTATTTGCAATTAAAGGGCAAGGTAGAAGAGGAGAAAATAAAAGAGATAAAATATATAATAGATTCTTGTGAGAGAGAACTTTATTCTGGAAATAAATCTACTGAAAATATAGATTATCATAGTAAGGCTATTGAGATAATTACTAGCATTAACAAAAAAAAGTAGTGAGCTTTTATTTATGGATATTAAAAAAAATATTATAATGTTTTTACTTTTTGGATGCAATTTAATTTTTGCTCAAAATGATTTGGAGAATATTAATAATATATTTAAAAATGCAAATGATTTATATAATCAAGGAATGTATATAGAGGCTAATAATTTGTATCTTAATTTAGTAAGTTCTAATGTGGTGTCTAAAGATTTGTATTATAATTTAGCTTCTTCATATTATGAGATTAATAGTAATGGCTATGCTGTATTATGGTATGAGAGGGCTTTGAATATAGAGCCTTTCGATAAAGAGATTAAAAACAATATAAATAAAATAACAGAAAGAAAAGATTATGATTCTTTTTATATAATTGGTTTTTATATAAGTTTGGTTTTGTTTGTATTTTTTACTGTGTTTTTATTTGTATCATTTATTAAAAAGAAAAACACAAATTGGTTATTATTAATTGTATCTGCTATTTTACTTGTATTTTCTATATACTCATATAACACTATAAAATCAGATTATGTCATAATTGTAAAAAACACCAACATATATAGCGGAAGCAGTTTAAAATCTGATATAGTTTCTAGTGTGTATGAGGGTGAAAAATTTAGAGTGATAAAAGAGTCTTCTAATTGGTATTATGTTAACGGCATATCAAAAGGCTGGATTAACAAAGAGTATTTAGAGAAGATATAATTATTTTTTCTTTACATACTTTCTTATAAATCTGCTTATAATCATAATAAAACCCATGATTCCAGATAATAAAAACCCCACAAGCCCAACTAATGATATTCCATGTATTAGCGGAGGCATTTTTGTAGCTATTATAAGTCCGCTTGAAATAATTAATGAAGCTAATACTATAGAATAGCTTAATCTGTCTCCCAAACTGTCTAAAGTGTTTGCAAGAGTATCAAGTTTTTTATGTTCAAGCTGTATTCTAATATTTCCTTTTTTCATTAGGCTTATAACTTCACCCAAATCTGAAGGCACATTTTTTAAAACATGAAAATAATCATTAATTAAATTTCTTGATTGTTTTAATAAATTATCAGGTTTTAATTGTTCTTTAACATACTTAAAAGCAAAAGGTTTTATATGTTCTACTAATTTAAGGTCTTTATCTAAATCTCTTCCAACACCTTCTAATACTATTAAAGATTTTATAAGAAGCATTATATTTCCAGAGAGCATTAGCCTAAACTCTCTTATTATAGATATAAGTTCATTGAATATATCTTCTATATTAATGTTTTCTAACGGCATATCTATATATTTGTTTATAAGCATAAATATAGCCATATTAAAATCTTCCATATTTTGTATTTCGCTATGATCGCATAAATCTAATACAGCTTTAGAAAGATTAATATAATCAGCATTATTGATACTCATTATAAGAGAAGAGAAAGCCTCTTTTGAAGTAGGAGGAATAAAACCTATCATACCAAAATCTAAAAAACATAATACATTATTATCCAAAGCCATTAAATTTCCCGGATGAGGGTCGGCATGAAAGAAACCTAATTTAAATATCTGTTCTAATACACAATCAACGCCAATAGAAACTAATTTTTTTCTATCATATTTTGTATCATCAGGACTAATATCAGAGATTTTAATTCCTTCTATATATTCCATAGTTAATATGTTTTTTGTACTATATTCTTCGTAGATTTTAGCTATTTTTATATTTTTATTATTTTTGAAAAACTTTTGAAATTTTATAGTATTGTTTTTTTCAAAATTAAAATCTAATTCCTGTAAAAGCTGATTTTTAAAAGCCTTTATTAATTTTTCCGGTCTTATTAAAGCAAACTCTTCATTATATTTTTCTAATATAGAAGAAAGCCAAGTTATTATTTCAATATCATTAAGTATATTTTCTTCTATGTTTGGTCTTTTTATTTTTATAGCAACTTTTTCACCTGTTTTTAATACAGCAATATGTACTTGAGAAATTGAGGCACTTGCTTTAGGTGTAGTGTCAAAAGATTGAAAAGCTTCATTTATAGGTTTTTGTAATTCTTGTTCTACTATAGCTACAGCTTCTTTTTCATCGAAAGGCTTAACATTATTTTGAAGTTTTTTTAGTTCTTCAATGATGTCTTTTGGAAGTATATCGCTTCTGTTTGAAAGTATTTGCCCTAACTTTACAAATGTGGTTCCGAGTTCTTCGCAAGCCATTCTTATTCTCTGACCTCGTGTATAGCTTCTTAAATCCACTCCTTTATATTTTACATTAAATTTTTGTATTGGATTTTTTACCAATTTTAATATAGGAGTAACAGCAATTATATCTTTAAAACCATATGCCATTATAACTGATATAATTTCTTTTGTCCTATTTAAAGATTTTTTCCCCTTCACAATATGCCCCAATTTTATAATTATTAATAGTGTTTATAATTTACTGCTGATTATTTATTTTGCTTTTTAATTCTTCTAATTCCTTTTTTATAGCATCATATTCTTCTTTTTTTACATATCCAGCTTTATCCATAGTAGTTTTTATTCTTTCATCTAAATATTGAGTTATTTCTTCTTTAGTTTCATTAGCCTTGCTAACCATTTCTTTTACAAATTTCTCGCCTTCTTCTGTACTCATATTCTTATCTTTTATAAACTCTTTTGCTGCCTCTTCCACTTTTTCTTTGCCTTTAAGCATAAAACCTATACCAGTATAAATACCAGATTTTATTTCGTCTGAAATACCCATAATTATTCCCCCTTAAAAAATATTAATTTACTTATTATTATCTTTTTTTTTAATAAAAAGTCAACACTCTCAAATTACATATTAGTGTTATATTTTATTAAATCATATATTTTTTTATTAAATTATTTGTTTTTTGCTATTGCAATATTATTAGAAGTATTATATAATATATTCAAAAATAAGATAAGGAGAAGATGAATGAAGTCATTTTTCAAACATTTCAATCAAACTAACATATCTATTATTCTCCTATCTCTCATTATTATCCTGTAAAGTTTCTATTATAAAAAATAATACACACATATAAAAATAACAAAAATAATAAATTGTATTCTGTTGTATTTGTATATATTTACAATACTATATATAGAATTAGTAGATTTTAGGAGATTTTTATGCAATTGAATGGTTCAGATATCTTAATTGAAGTTTTGATAGAAGAGGGGGTAGACACTGTATTTGGTTATCCCGGCGGAGCTGCTTTAAATATATATGATACTATTTATAAATATAGAGATAAAATAAGGCATATAATGCCGGTTGATGAAGCTGGGGCTTGTCATGCTGCTGACGGATATGCAAGAGCAAGCGGTAAAACAGGTGTTGTAATTGCAACAAGCGGACCGGGGGCAACCAACTTAGTAACACCATTAGCTACAGCATATATGGATAGTGTGCCTTTGATTGCTATTACAGCAAATGTGCCTACAAGTTTAATAGGGAAAGATTCTTTTCAAGAGGTTTATATTGCTGGAATAACAATGACTATTACAAAACATAATTTCGTTGTTAGAGATATTAATGATTTGGCTAATACAATTAGAAAAGCTTTTTATATAGCAAATACTGGAAGAAAGGGACCTGTTTTAATAGATATACCAAAAAATATAACTATAGCAGAAACAGAATTCGTAAGCAAACCAAAATTTACTCCAAAACCAGTTCAAATAAGTTCTGAAGATGAAAACACAATAAAAGAAGTAGCAAAATTAATAAATGAATCTAAAAGACCTATTATATATTTTGGGGGCGGGGCTAAAGATTCAAGCGACAAATTAAGAGAGTTTATGATTAACTCAAATATACCATCGGTTCATACATTGATGGGGGCAGGTGTATTGGGTTATAATGAGAAATTAAATATTGGCTTACTTGGAATGCATGGTTCTGCTACTGCTAATAAGGTTATGAATGAAGCTGATTTAATACTTGCTGTGGGAACAAGATTTAGCGACAGAGTTGCTTTGAATACTTCTAAATTTGGAGGTGTTGCCAAAAAGGTGCATATAGATATTGACAGAAGCGAGATTAATAAAAACGTTAATGTTGATTATAGTATAATAGGCGATTTAAATGATGTGTTAGATAGATTTAATAAACTTGTTAAAAGAGTGAAAGATGATGAATGGGTAAAATATTTATCTGATTTAATATCAAAAGAAAAAGAAGAAAATTCTAAGAGAAACACTAATAAAGATGGAATTTATCCAAGCAGGGTTATGAATATAATAGGAGATAAAACTAAAGATGATGCTATTTATGTTACAGATGTAGGTCAGCATCAGATGTGGGCAGTTCAATATATACGCCATACTAAGCCAAGGAGTTTTATAACAAGCGGAGGTTTGGGAACTATGGGATTTGGATATGGGGCAGCTTTAGGTGTTCAAGTTGCTAATCCAAATAGGAGAGTAATACATATAACAGGAGATGGTTCTTTTTATATGAATTTAAACGAAGTATCTACTGCCGTTGAATATAATTTGCCTATTATCACTATAATACTAAATAACAGCACATTGGGTATGGTAAGACAATGGCAGACAATATTTTATGAATCTAGATATTCAAGCACTGATATCAATAAAAAAATGGATTATGTTAAAGTAGCTGAAGGTTTTGGGGCTAAGGGGTTTAGATGCGAAACTATAAGCGAATTTGAAAATGCTTTTGAAGAGGCATTAAAATGTAAATGTCCTGTTTGGATAGAATGTGTTATAGATAAAGATTTGAGAGTTTTACCTATGATTCCAGCTGGCGGAACTATAGATGATATAATAGTAGATTAATAATAGTAGGAGCTAAAAATGAATAATAAACAAAGAAGGGTTTTAGTTTTATTTGTAGATAATAGTTCTGGTGTATTAAACAGAATAACTTTATTATTTAGTCAAAAGGGTTTTAATATAGAAACTATTACTTGTTCTGTAACTTGTGTTCCAAGTATATCAAGAATGACTATAGTTACAGAGGGAGATGATTTGCATATTACACAAATTATGAAGCAAACTTCTAAACTTATAGAGGTTCATTCAGTTCATTTGATAGATCATTGTAACAGCATAATAAGAGATTTGTTGTTGGTAAAAATAGAGATAGATGATTCTAATAAACGCAGAGTTTGCGATATCACTAATGCTCATAATGGACTTATACTTGATATAGGAAGTAAGAGTATGATAGTTGAAATTACTGCTTCTGCTTCTATAATAGACGGTTATTTAGAGGCTTTAAAAGATTTCAATATATTAGAGCTTTCAAGGACAGGGGTAACATCTATACAACTGGGTGATGATGTTCCTGATATGAATATAATAAATAATTTTGAGTTTTAATAATTTTTAATAATTTTAATAAATATTTTAATAAAACTAAAAAACAAATATAAGGAGAAATAAAATGATAAAAAAATATTATGATGCTGATTGTAACTTAGGATTATTAGACGGAAAAACTATAGCTATAATGGGATACGGCAGTCAAGGACATGCTCATGCACAGAACCTAAAAGACAGCGGAATGAATGTTATAGTAGGACTTAGAAAAGACAGTGCTAATTGCAAAAAAGCAGAAGAGGCAGGATTTAAAGTAATGGAAGTATCAGAAGCTGCTAAGGCTGCTGATATAGTAATGATGCTTGTACCAGATGAGGTTGCTGCTGATATTTATAATAGTCAGGTAGCTCCATATATGAAAGAGGGCAATGTGTTAATGTTTGCTCATGGATTTAATATTCATTTTCAATTTGTAGTACCTGCTAAAGATATAGATGTTATAATGGTAGCTCCAAAAGGACCTGGACACACTGTAAGAAGTCAGTATTTAGAAGGAAGAGGGGTTCCTAGTTTAATAGCTGTTTATCAAGATAAAAGCGGAAGAGCTAAAGATTATGCATTGGCTTATGCTTCTGGAATAGGTGCGGGACGTGCTGGTATACTTGAGACTACTTTCAGAGAAGAAACTGAAACTGACCTTTTTGGTGAGCAGGCAGTATTATGCGGAGGTGTTACAGAGCTAATGAAAGCTGGTTTTGACACTTTAGTAGAAGCAGGTTATGAACCAGAAATGGCTTATTTTGAATGTATACATGAAATGAAGTTAATTGTTGATTTAATATATTCTGGCGGTTTTGCTATGATGAGATATTCTATTTCAAACACTGCTGAATATGGAGATTATAGAACTGGCAGAAGAATGATAACAGATGAAACTAGAAAAGAGATGAAAAAAGTATTGAGAGAGATACAGGACGGAACTTTTGCTAGTGAGTTTATTCAAGAGTTTAGTGCAGGACGCAAGGCTAAATTTAATGCTACTAAGAGATTAGAGAGTGAGCATAAATTAGAGAAAGTCGGTGCAGAGTTAAGAAAGATGATGAGCTGGATTAAAAAGTAATTTTTATCCAAACTTATAATTAAATATTTTTATATTGGAGTTTTGTTTATATACTGAATATTTTTAACTTTGTTGTAAATTAGTTTTTATATTTTTGTTATTTTCGGGGACTAGTCCCCGAACCCCTACTTCTTTTGGTGGCCCAAAGAAGCAAAAGGACTGCATTTGATAGTAATTTAATAAATCATTTTAATATATAAAAGATAATTTATATTTTTTATATATACTATTTTGCACTTTTTGGTTCTTTTTGCTGCGGGAAAAAGAACAAGAAAAAATAAACAATTTTTATACAAACAATAAAAATATTTAATTATACAATGGTTATTTTATAAAAAGGTTTTAACAATGAGAAAGATTAAAATTTTTGATACTACTTTAAGAGATGGAGAGCAGTCTCCCGGTTGTACTATGAATTTGGCTGAAAAATTAGAGATGGCAGCTGAATTAGATAAATTAGGCGTTGATATAATAGAAGCAGGTTTTGCTATATGTTCTGATGATGATTTCAATGCCATAAGAGAAGTAAGCAAGGTTGTAGAAAATGCAAAATTGGTAAGCTTAGCAAGATGCAACAAAAAAGATATAGACAGAGCTTATGAGGCACTTGCTGAGGCAAAACACCCTATGCTTCATACGTTTATAGCTACAAGTGATATACACTTAAAGCATAAATTAGAGATGACCAGAGAGCAAGTATTAGAAACTATAAAAGAATCTGTTTCTTATGCTAAAACCAAATTCGAGTTTATAGAGTTTTCTGCTGAAGATGCATCAAGAAGCGACAGAGAATTTTTAGCTAAGGCTTATTCTGTTGCTATAGAAAACGGTGCTACTACTATAAATGTTCCTGATACTGTTGGATATACCACTCCTATAGAGATGGCTGACTTAATAAAATATTTAAAAGAAAATGTTAAGGGCATAGAGAATGTTGATATATCTGTGCATTGTCATGATGATTTAGGACTTGGTACTGCTAATTCTTTATCTGCAGTGTTAGCTGGTGCTACTCAGGTAGAATGTACTATTAATGGTATAGGGGAACGTGCAGGCAATGCAAGTTTAGAAGAGATTGTAATGGGCATAAAAACAAGAAAAGATTTTTATAATGCATATACTGATATTAACACTAAACGCATTTATAAAGTGTCAAAATTATTGTCTACAATTTCTGGTATGGTGGTTGCTCCTAATAAGGCTATAGTGGGAGCTAATGCTTTTGCTCATGAGGCTGGTATTCACCAACATGGCGTATTAAAAGAGCGTTCTACTTATGAGATTATGAATGTTGAAGATATAGGCATACCTCAAAACAAAATGGTATTAGGTAAACATTCTGGTAAACATGCTTTTAAAGACAGAATTGAATCTTTGGGCTATGATATTGATGATAAAGTTTTAGAAGATAAGTTTGTAGAGTTTAAGGCTTTGGCAGACAAGAAAAAAGTAGTTACAGATTCTGACATTGAAGCATTATTGATAGGAAATACAAATATAGAAAATCCTACCTACACATTAAAAAGCTTTATGGTTAATGACAGTGATTCAATATCTTCTTTTGCTTCTGTATCTATAATTGACAATAAAGACAATGTTGTTGAGGCTATAGGAAAGGGTAACGGACCTATTGATGCTGCATTTGGAGCTATTGACTCTGTAACATCAAATAGAGCTAAATTGGTTACATATACTATTAATGCTATTACAGAAGGCGAAGATGCTTTAGGAGAGGTTATTGTAAGACTTGCTTCTGATGACAAAACAGTTATTGGAAGAGCTGTAAGTACAGATATTATACAGGCAAGTTTGATGGCTTATATTAATGGTTTGAATAAATTATAATTTTCATATAGGGCTTATGCAATTTTTTATAGATTGTAAAAGCCCTTTTTTATGATATAATTGTAAATCATTTTTATGTAAACTAAAGTAATTGTGTTTTTGTTAGTTTTCTATGAATGTAGGTTGTAATTTTTATAAATAAAAAATATATATTTTTATAATACCTAAATTTTAAAATGCAGTTCTTTTGGTTCTTTTATACCAATACCGAAAGGTACCTACTCGGTAAAAGAACTGGGGGTGCGGGGGCTAGCCCCTGCAAATAATAAAAATAATTTTTAGTATAAATTAATTTAAGGATATGAACATGACTATCACACAAAAGATTTTAGCTGCACATGCTGGTGTTGACAAAGTTGAAGCAGGTGAGCTTATAATGGTTAGAACCGATTTAGTTTTAGGTAATGATATAACAAGTCCTGTTGCTATAAATGAATTTGAAAAGTATGGTTTTAATAAGGTATTTGACAAAGAAAAAATAGCTTTGGTTATGGACCATTTTGCTCCAAACAAAGACATTAAAGCTGCAGAGCAGTGCAAACAATGTAGGGATTTTGCTAATAAGCATGATATTACTCATTATTATGATGTGGGTGATATGGGTGTTGAGCATGCACTTTTACCAGAAAAGGGGTTAGTTGCTCCCGGTGAAGTTATAATTGGGGCGGATTCTCATACTTGTACTTATGGGGCTTTTGGTGCTTTTTCTACTGGTGTTGGAAGCACTGATATGGCGGCTGCTATGGCTACTGGAAAGGTTTGGTTTAAGGTGCCTGCTGCTATTAAGTTTAATCTTAAAGGAGAGTTAAAGCCAAATGTATCTGGTAAAGATGTTATACTTCATATTATAGGTATGATAGGAGTTGACGGAGCATTATATAAGTCAATGGAGTTTAGGGGAGAAGGTGTTTCATCTCTTACTATGGACGACAGGGCTTGTATTTCTAATATGGCTATTGAGGCGGGTGCTAAAAACGGAATATTTGAAGTTGATGACAAAACTATAGAATTCTTAAAAGACATAGTAAAAAGAGATTATACTATTTTTAAAGCTGATGATGATGCAGTATACGAAAAAGAGTATGATATTGATTTATCTGCAATTGAGCCTACAGTTGCTTGCCCGCATTTACCTGAAAACACAAAAGAAGCTAAAGAATTAAAAGACATAAAAGTTGATCAGGTTGTTATAGGTTCTTGTACTAATGGAAGATTATCCGACATGGCTATAGCTGCCAACATTTTTAAAGGAAAAAAAGTAGCTAAGAATGTAAGATGCATAATTATTCCTGCTACACAAAAAGTTTATAAAGAGTGCATAAAATTAGGTTATATGGATATATTTATTGACGCTGGTTGTGCAGTATCTACTCCTACATGCGGACCTTGTTTGGGTGGTTATATGGGAATACTTGCACATGATGAGGTTGCTGTTACCACAACTAATAGAAACTTTGTTGGAAGAATGGGAGATAAAACTTCAAAAGTATATTTGGCTAGTCCTGCTACAGCAGCATATAGTGCTTTGACAGGATACATAACAGAGCCTAAGTGATAAAAATGTAATAATTGTTATAATATTATAATAAAATATAATTTGTTAAAATAAATTTATATTTTAGCTTAAATTTAATAATTTATCTTATTAAAGATAAAATTAGTATTATTTGACATTAATTTTTATACTTGCACTTTTTGGTTCTTTTTGCGGCGGGAAAAAGAACAACAAAAAATTGATAAATTAAAAAATTGTTCATTACTAATTTTACGGCTGAAAGTTTTTAGGAATGTAGTTTTTATAGCCGTATTTATTATTAATAATAATTAAATTAGGAGATAATATGAAAGCTAAAGGTTTCGTTCATAAATATGGAGATAATGTTGATACTGATGTTATCATTCCTGCAAGATATTTAAATACTGCTAATCATAAAGAGTTGGCTTCTCATTGTATGGAAGATATTGATAAAGATTTTGTAGGCAAGGCTAAAGTAGGCGATATAATGGTTGGAGGAGAGAATTTCGGCTGCGGTTCTTCAAGAGAGCATGCTCCTATTGCTATTAAAGAATCTGGTATATCCTGCGTTATAGCTTCATCTTTTGCTAGAATATTTTATAGGAACTCTATTAACATAGGGCTTGCTATATTAGAATGCGATGAGGCTAGTAAAAAAATAAATGCTGGTGATGAGGCTGAAGTTGATTTTGACAGCGGTATTATTACAAACATAACTAAAAATGAAAGCTACAAAGCAGAGCCTTTCCCAGAGTTTATAAAAAATATTATTAACTCTAATGGGCTTTTGAACTCTTTAAAAAATTAATTTAAGGGATAATTATTTATGGAAAAAAATATTGTTGTTATTGAAGGGGACGGTGTTGGTCCTGAAATTATTTCTAAGGCTATTGATGTATTAAAAAAAATAGAGCAAAAATATTCTCATAAATTCAATTTAGAATATGTTGATATGGGCGGGGCTTCTATAGATAAATATGGAGTGCCTCTTACTGATGAAAATTTAGAAAAATGCAAATATTCTGATTCTGTGCTTTTGGGTGCTGTTGGTTGTCCTAAATGGGATAATGTTCTTCCTGAGAATAGACCAGAGAAGGGGCTTCTTAAATTAAGAAAAGGTATGGGGCTTTATGCCAATATTAGACCTATAAAAATGCTTAAACCATTAGAATATGCTTCTCCTCTAAAAGAGATTATCACTAAAAATGATATAGATTTTGTTATAGTGAGAGAGCTTACTGGTGGCGTATACTTTGGAGAGCATAAATTTGAAAACACTAATAACACAAAAAAAGCAATAGACATTATGCCTTATGATGAAAATGAAATAAAAAGAATAGGTAAGGTTGCTTTTGAGATGGCTAGAAAACTTAAAAAGCCTTTAACTTCTGTTGATAAAGCTAATGTACTTCATACTTCTAAGTTGTGGCGTGAGGTTATGAATAATTTATCAAAAGAATATAGCGACATTAAATATAATGATATGTATGTTGACAATGCTGCTATGCAGATTATTGCTAATCCTTCTCAATTTGGTATTATAGTTACAGAAAACATGTTTGGAGATATACTTTCTGATGAGGCTAGCGTTATAACTGGTTCTATAGGTATGGCTCCTTCTGCAAGTCTTGCTGATAATACTGTTGGTATGTATGAGCCTATTCATGGTTCTGCCCCTGATATTGCAGGTAAGGATTTGGTTAATCCTATAGGTACTATACTTTCTCTTGCTATGATGTTTAGGCATTCTTTTAATTTGGATAAAGAGGCAGAAAATATAGAAAATGCTGTTTATAAAACTATAGAAGAAGGTTATAGAACTATAGATATTATGCCTAAAGATAAAAATATATCTAATTTATACAAGTTAGTAAAATGTTCTGAAATATCAGATATTATTGTATCTAATATATAATAATTAATTGTTAAATAATTATTTGTATTATAGTTCATATTTATTTGATTATGATAATATAATTATGTAATTTAACTTGACAATTCAGTTTTAATGTACATAATTATATTATATATAGAAAAAATTAGGATTTGTATAAGTGGAATATAATGATAAAGAAACTATTTTAGAATTGCAGGAAGATAATAAACTTCTCGCTTCTAAAATAGACATCTATAAAGAAGAGATAAATGAATTAAAGCAAAAATTGGAATATGCACAGAAATTTTTTGTTTTGTATGAAAATATTATGGAACAATCAAGAAGCGAAACTAAAGACCTTACTAATAAAGTAAAAGAATTAGAGGCGGAGATTAAAAGGTTAAAGAATGCATAATATTTATTATCCTAATAATAAAAATGATAATATATATATAGCTGTGCTTTCTAAAGAATCAAATGTAAATCCTAAAGAGATTACTTTAGAATATAGAGACAATCAAGAGAAGACTTTTTTTAATACTATTGGTTTTGATATTAATAAAGCCATTTTTATGAATCAAGTCCATAAGGATAATATAGTAAAAATAGATGAAACTAATATTAATTCATTTGGAAGCAGAGAAAAATTAGTTAAAGAAACCGATGCTATAATAACTAACTTAAAAAATATTCCTTTAGTAGTTCAAACAGCTGATTGTGTTCCTATAATACTTTATTGCAGTGAAAGTAATTCTATGGCTGCAATTCACTCTGGTTGGAGAGGCACTGTTCAAAATATTACAGAAAAAACTATTAATATTATGATAAAAGAATATAATGCAAACCCTTCTAAAATGTATGCCTATATTGGTCCATACATAGCTTTAAAAGATTATGAAGTTGGAGAAGAAGTAGCAATTCATTTCAAAAATAAAACTATAATTAATAATAAATGGCATATTGATAATGGTTTAGAAGTAAAGAGTCAAATGATAAAATGCGGTATTTTAGAGAATAATATTGAACTATCTAATCTCAATAGTTATGATGATAATTTTTATTCTTATAGGAGAGATGCTCTTCAGATTGGAAGAATGCTTACTATTGGGGTATTATTATAATTCTAATCTTTTTAACCGCACGCTAAATAGATTTTATAATTTGTAATAATATTATTTTTTAATTTTTCTATTTATGAAATATTATTAACCGTGCGGTAAATTTAGCATTTAATCTAATCAAAACTTGGGTGGGTATGCTTTTTCTTTTTTAGTGTTAAAAAACAAATAACTATATTTACTAAATTAAGAAGAATATATAAAAGGGCGGGGTGTGTAAAAAAAATTATTCTCACTCCCCACCCTTAAGATTTAATGTTTGTTTTTTTAAATTATAATTTTATTTATTTTAATAATCTAAATAGAAATTTATAGCTTCCCACCCTAGAGTTTTTTAAATTTAAAGTTTTATTAACCGCACGAAGAACTCTTTATATAAAAGAAAATATTTAAATTAAAACAATTTTTATTATATAAGAAATAAGCTAACCGTGCGGCTGTGTAAAACTGAAAGTCTAATTGCTTTGACAATTATTATTTTAGTATTATAATATTTAAAATTATTTTAATTAAAAAGGTTTACTAATTATGTATGAAATGAAAGCAGTTGTAGGTACTAGTCAGATTGATAAAGATGGACTTTTAAAAACTTCATCAATATTTGATTTAATGCAGGACTGTTCATTTTTTCAATTAGATTCTGAAGAAGAGCTTACAGAGTATTTTAATGAAAATAATGTGAGTATGTTTTTAGTATCTAGGCAAGTTGATATATATAAACTTCCAAAGTATAGCGATAAAGTTATAGTACGCACTTATGTGTATGAATGTAATGAGGCATATGGATATAGAAATACTGTAATATATGATGAAAATTATAATGAGCTTGTTATTTGTTATGCCATAGGAGGGTTTGTTGATTTATCTAATGGTAATTTGATTAGAGTGCCTTCTGATTTTATTAAAAAAATTAAATTTGATGAAAAGCAGGAAATGAATTATTTACCCAGAAAAATAAAAGTTGATAATGATAGTCTAAAAGAAGTTGATAGATTTAAAGTAAAAAAATATTTTATAGATGATAATAATCATGTAAATAATGCAAGATATATTGATATGGCAATAGATTATGTAGAAGATAATTATAAAAGAATAAGAATAGAATACAGAGTACCTGCTGCTTTAGGGGATACTATAGTTGTAAAGAAAGCTATAATTGATGATAAAGTTTTACTCAAGTTTGATAGCGAAGATGATAAAACTTATGCTATATTAGAATTTTCTTATATCTTATAAATAATTTTACATTGTTTATTATAAATTGATTTTAATATTAGAAAAAATATATAAAGGAAATAAAATTATGAAAATTGCTATAGGCTGCGATCATTCAGCTGTTGAATTAAAAAAAGAGATAATAAAATATTTAGAGGAATTAGGGCATACTGTTACTGATTATGGTACTCATACTACAGAAAGTGTTGACTATCCAATATATGGAAAAAAAGTTGCTGATGCCATTGTAAGTAAAGAATGTGAATGCGGCGTTTTGATATGCGGAACTGGTATAGGTATTTCACTTGCTGCTAATAAAGTTAAAGGCATAAGGGCGGCAGTTTGCAGTGAGCCTTATTCTGCTAAACTTTCTAAACAGCATAATAATTCTAATATAATAGCTTTCGGTGCTAGGGTGGTAGGTGTTGATTTGGCTAAGATGATTGTTAAGGAATGGCTTGATGCTGAATATGAAGGCGGAAGACATGCTAAGAGAGTTGACTTGCTTACAAAAATAGAGAACGGCGAAGAAATTTAATTTAGAATATAATTAATTTAAATACAAAAGGGCTTTGAGGTTTTTATTGACTTAAAGCTCTTTTATTTTTTATAAAGTTTCTATATATCAAGATTATAATAATTTAATATAATATTTAGATTATATATAAAAATAAGAAAATAATGTGTTTAGGAGCCATACATATTGCACGTTTTTTAGTTTAAAAAAAGCAGGTATTCCTTATAATTTAATTAACTAA
>NZ_CAKVGN010000009.1 GCF_934747485.1 uncultured Brachyspira sp.
ATTATGATACACCTATGCTATACTTTAAGAAATTAAGGAATTCCTAACTGCAATATGTCTGGCTCCTGTGCAAATAAATATATACTGAAATAAATAAATTTTGTAAGAAATATTTTTAAGTTTTTTATTTCTATGTGTTAGCCACTACGAAGCGTACCCATAGAGTAGCCCCACACTTCTTTTACGACCAAAGTGAGTTCTTCAGGACGAGCTTAGAAAGTGCCTTCGGTATTGGCATAAAAGAAGCTTTATTCCTTCGGATACGCTTTGCGAAGAACTGCATTTTTATTCAAAGATATAAATATTGTTTTAGATTATATATATATTGGTTTATATATAAAGCCAAAACATTTGTATTTTTTGCAACTTTGACGAAGTTCGCACCGTGAAGATGGTAAAAAGTTGAATAAATAAAAATTTATATAATCAAATATATTTGTTAGAGGTTTATTAATTAAATTATAAGAATAGGTATTTTTTTAATGAAAATAATATATATTGCTCCTAAATATTTTTAATAAATTATTATTATTGAATAAATTAGAAAATAAATATATACTCAAAAAAATTATTAAATAAAGGTAAATGTAAATGAAAAAAGCTAAGGCTATTTTGCTTCTTTCTGGCGGGCTTGACAGTATGCTTGTTGGGGCTATATTAAAAAGAGAAAATATTGATGTTCTTGCTATAAGATTTGTTACTGGGCTTGAATATCCTGTGATTAAAAATGAGCTTATGAATATACATTATGATGACCCTGCTAAAAAGGCTGCTGATTTTCTTAATATTCCAATAAGATTTGTTTCTTTGAAAGATAAATATATTGATATGTTTTTAAATCCAAAATATGGTTATGGAAGTTCTATTAACCCTTGTTTGGATTGCCATATACTTATGCTTAAAACTGCAAAAAAGATAATGGAAGAAGAGGGTTTTGATTTTATTGCTACTGGAGAAGTTAAAGGACAAAGACCTATGAGTCAAAAATCTCAAGACCTAATTAATTCCATAAGAGAAAGCGGACTTGAAGGAAAACTTTTAAGGCCATTATCTGCAAAACTCCTTCCAATCACAATAGCAGAAAGCGAGAGACTTATAAACAGAGAAAATCTTTATGATATATACGGCCGAAGCAGGCAGGTTCAGATGGAGCTTGCTAAAGAGTTTGGTATAGATGATTATCCTATTCCTTCTGGGGGCTGCTGTTCTATAGTTGATAAAAGTTACGGAAGAAGATACGAGGAGTTGGTTTCTCATAATGGAAGAGATATTATTAATATGGAGCTTATGCAGTATTTGGCTATAGGAAGGCATATAAGAATTGATAATAATGCTAAACTCATACTCGGCAGAAATGAAAATGAAAATGATGCATTAGAAAAAAGAGAGAGAAAAAACGCTATTACATTTAGACCAAATTATAATAAAGGACCTTTTGGTTATTTAGAGCTTTATGGTGAAGTTGAGAATATAAAAGAAGCGGTATTAAAATCTGCAAACATAATGGGGTATTTCTCTAAAGAAGATAGTAAAACTTTGTCTATAACGGTTTCTTATGATAATGATGAAAAAGAGATAATTGAGATAGATAATAAAAAATCTAAAGAGACACAATTTACACAGATATTATAAATATATGAGTGAATATAATTCAAAAAAAAGATATTTAGGTGAGTTTTATACGCCTTTCATATTTGCCAAAAAGTCTTTAGAGTATATAAATAGTGTAATATCTATAGATGAATTAAAAAGCGGTAATTATAGAATATGGGATATGGCGTCTGGAACAGGGAATTTAGAATATTATTTAGATAAAGAATTATATAAATATTTGTATATGTCTACAATAGATGAAAAAGATATTGATTATTGCAAGGAAAAGTTTAGAGGAGCTTGTTTATTTCAATATGATTATTTGAATGATGATATAGTTGTTTCTGACAATATTTTTAATTATCAAAAGCTTCCCAAAAAATTAATAAAAGACTTAAATAATAAAAACTTAAAATGGTTAATATTTATAAATCCTCCATATGCTACAAGTCAAGTTGCAGGCACAAATTCAAAAAGCAAAAAAAATGTTAGCATTAGCAAGATAAGAGATATTATGCATGCCGAAAAATTGGGAGAATCTTCAAGGGAGCTTTATGCCCAGTTTATGTTTAGAATATACAGAGAGTTTTCAGAGAGAGAACTTTATTTAGCAATATTTTCTAAGACTAATTATATAAAATCAAACAACAACGAAAAGTTTAGAAACAATGTTTGTAATTATAAGTTTATGAATGGTTTTATATTTTCTTCTTCTAATTTTGACAACACTTCAAAAACAACTCCTTTTCCTGTGAGTTTTATAATATGGAAAGTTTCAAAATTGTTTAATATAAAAAAAGAAAATATAGTATTAGATATACTTGATGATAATGGAGATTTGACTATTAAAAAAAATTATAGTGTAGTCTCAAGAGAAGAGCTATTAAATAAATGGATAAAAAGAATAAGAACAACATCATCATTTGTGCCTTTATCATCGGCTATAGTTGTAAAAGAAAATGGAAAGGATATAAGAAACAAAATATGCGATGGTTTTATAGGCTCTCTTATGAGCTGTGGGAGTGATTTACAAAAACAAAATCTCACAGCAATATTTTCTGCTCCTCAAGCTTCGGCTGGTTCTCTTTCTATTACAAAAGAAAATTTTGAAAAAGCTATGATTATACATGCTGTTAGAAGAAGTGTAAAAGTTAATTGGCTTAATGGCAGCGACCAATTTATCATTCCAAAAAAAAGTTTTTCTGATGATTTTAAAAATGATTGTATAGTGTGGAGTTTATTTTCTACTTCAAATCAAACATCTGCTATGGATAATGTTTTTTATAATAATAAATTTTATAAGATAATTAATCATTTTTATCCTTTTGATTATAAAGAAGTTTTTTGCAATAATAGTTTTTTTAGTTATGATGGAGAAAGCAGATTTGTATATAATTATTTAAAAAATATTTCTCTCACAAAAGAAGCTAAAGACTTAATTGATATTTCAAAAGAGCTTTATAAATATTTTTATACTAACATAGAAAAAGTTAATGTTGATAAATTTAAAATATCTCTTTGGGACAGCGGTTTTTGGCAGATAAGAAAATCTCTCAAAGATGCTTCTCTTGCATTAGATATTCTAAAAGAAATTAAAACAAAAAGAAATATTTTAAGAGAAAATATTTTAAAAGAAATTGATAATTTTGTTTCTTAATTATTTTTATTTGCCCCAAACTCCTCCAAACTTAAAACTAAGCCCTATATAAAAATCATTGTCTACAGTATAGTGTCCGCCATTTTTTGACTCGTAAGATATTACGCCCACTTGATATCTGTCTTCAAGTTCATAGTATTGATAGTTATTTTTATATACAGGGTCATAAGTAAATGTATCTGAAATCATAATTTTAAAATCTTCTGTAACATTAAAAGTGAGTTTTAAAAATGCTCTATACTTAGGCTGAAAAATATCTTCGCTGTTTGAATAAATATTATTATCATGAACGCCAACATGTGCAGTAATATCTATAATCCATAATCTTCTTGCTTCAAAGAAAAGAAAACCGCTCATAGCATAATAAGGCTCATTTCCATTAAATGTTTGCACAGAAAAGTCAGTATAATATCCTTCATTATAGTGATGTTTATTTATATTATTTTCTCCCGGAAAGTATTCATTATCTCTTCTTATTCCATGCCTAAACCAAAATCCTTCTATACCAACTGTAAATCTCCCATCTCTTCCATTTTTAAAATAAAAGAAAGCATTAACACTATCTCCCCATTCTTTTATTGGTATAGACCCTAATTCTGTAACTATTCCAGCTACTCCAGTATTAATATAATCATTGCTGTAAGATATTTTAGCCATTAACCCTTTAGAAGAATTAGCATCAAGCCCCATCTCTCCATTAACCATACCAACTCCAATAAACACCCCGTAAAATGATGACTCTATCATAAGTCCTGTATCGTATCTTGGTATAAGCTGCGTTTCATAACCTATAGGCATATCTCTTGGTCCTGATAACACTGTTGCTTTATTGCTGCTTACTGTATGAAAATAAAATAGGGTAGGGAAATATGATGTCATAGGTATATTTTTTGTGTATGGTTCTAATACTCCGGCTCTTATGCCGATATATTTAAAATTCACAAATAGATTCATCTTAGAAAAGTCAAAAACAGGAGGCGACATATCTTTATAAAATCTTGCCTTATGTGATAATGGTTCATAAAATCTCGCATTGATATTTGCTTCAATGGATGCATATTTATATTCTTTTATATAATGCAAATCTCCATAAAGAAGAACACCTAATGTATCTTCGTTTCCTGTTTGCTCTATTAAGTCGCTCATTCTTCCATATGCTGTTAATTCTAATGATGCACTTAAAACCCCGTATTTAGCGGAGTTAGTATTTGTTGTTTGAGCATTTAGTCTTATTGATGAATAAATAATAATTATAAATAGTATTTTAATTAGTGTTGTGTTGTGTTGTGTTGTGTTGTGTTGTGTTGTGTTGTGTTGTGTTGTGTTGTGTTGTGTTGTGTTGTGTTGCATACATATTTATTAAATTATCAATATATTCATTTATTTTCAAAAAGTATAACATAAACAAATTAAAATATCAATGAAATAATATATTGAATATTTTCTCTTTTTTGATAATATATAAATATTAAATTTAAGGATTATATACTATGAAAGCTTATGAAAGATTTATAAAATATACAACTTTTGATACTACATCATCTGCTGCTAATGAGAATGAAACTCCAAGTTCTGCTTCTCAAAGAGTATTTGCTGAATATTTATTAAAAGAGTTAAGAGATTTGGGAGTTGATAATTCTTATATTGATGATAAATCTTTTGTGTATGCTGCAATTCCCGCAACTAAAGGAAAAGAAAATAAACCAAAAATAGGTTTTATTGCTCATTTAGATACAGTTGAAGATGTTAGCGGTAAAGATATAAAGGCTAATATAGTCAAAAATTATGATGGAAAAGATATAGTTTTAAATAAAGAAAAAAACATAATATTTAGTGCTAAGGATTTCAGTAATTTAAATAAATATATAGGTTCTGATTTGATAGTAACAGATGGAACAACTCTTTTGGGTGCTGATGATAAGGCAGGTATTGCTGAAATTATGACTATGATAGAAACTATTATGAAAGATAAAACTATAGAGCATGGCGAGATAAAGATAGCATTTACTCCTGATGAAGAAATAGGCTCTGGTATAGATTATTTTAATGTTGAAGATTTTAATGCAGATTTTGCTTATACTATTGATGGCGGTGAATTGGGAGAGATAGAATACGAAAACTTTAATGCTGCTTCTTGTAATGTAATTGTTAATGGAGTTAATGTTCATCCGGGTTATGCTAAAAATAAAATGAAAAATGCAATATTGCTTGGTGTGGAGTTTAATAATATGCTTCCTCAAAATGAAAGACCTGAGCATACAGAAAATTATGAAGGGTTTTATCATTTATCTTCTATAAGCGGAAATGAAGAGAAAGCAAAACTTGAATATATAATAAGAGACCATGACAAATCTAAATTTGAAAATAAAAAAGAGTTTATAAAAAATGTATGTGAGTTTCTAAATAAAAAATATGGTGAAAAGACATTTGAAATTGAACTTAAAGACAGTTACTACAACATGAAAGAAAAAATACTTCCTCATATGCATTTAATAGAAAATGCTAAGAAAGCTTTTAATGAATGCGGCATAAAAGAGAGAATAGTTCCTATTAGGGGTGGTACAGATGGAGCAAGATTATCATTTAGAAATTTACCTTGTCCTAATTTGTCTACCGGAGGAGAAAATGCACATAGCAGATTTGAATATATTTCTGTTCAATCTTTAGAAAAAATGACAGAAGTTTTACTGAAAATAATAGATATATATTCTAAATAATTAAAAATATTATAATAATGTTTTTAATAATTTTCTTAATCCTTCATCTATGGTTGTGAAATTTATATTTATTAAATTAAGTAATTTTGTATTATTTAAAATACTATTATCTATATCACCATCTCTTTTGTCTAAGTAGTTTATTTTGATATTTGATTTTGATATATTAATTATAATATTAGCAAGTTTATTTATGCTTATAGAGTTATTAGTAGAAATATTGAAAATTTCATTTGAAATATTTTTTTCTATAAAAAATAAAAATATTTTAGCTATATCTTCAACATATATAAAATCTCTAGTCTGATTTCCATCTCCAAATATATTTAAATCTTTATTATTAATTGCATTATCCATAAATATTGAAACTACACCAGCTTCGCCATGCGGTGTTTGTCTTGGTCCATAAACATTAGAAAATCTGCAAATTATATAATTTATATCTGATAATATTAAATATTTTTCCATAGTGAGTTTAGATAAGCCATAATATGAAATAGGAATAGTGCTATGCGTTTCATCTATTGGCAGTTCTTTAGGAATACCATATACAGCTGCACTTGAGCTTACGATAATTTTTTTTATATTATATTTTTTAGATAATTCTATTATATTAAGAGTTGCTATTATATTTTCATTAGCATCATTAATAGGATTTCTTATAGAATTGGGTACGGATACTTGTGCTGCTAAATGTATTATATGTTCTATTTTGTTATTTTTAAATACAGTTTCTAAAGCATCATAATTTTTTATATCTATATTGTAGAAAACTGCTTTGTTATTTATATTTTCCTTTTTGCCTGTAGATAAATTGTCAGCAATAATAACTTTATAATTATTTTGTATTAATATATCTGCTATATGTGAGCCTATAAACCCAGCTCCTCCTGTTATTAATATCATAATGTACTCTTTTAATAAAAAATTAAATATTCATTATGATATACTTTTTATATATATAAATCAAATTTTATATATATTATTTTTATAATTAATGTATAATTTAGTTATCAAAATTAATAGGATTGTTTTTTATGCCAAAAGTTTCTGTTATTATACCAATTTATAATGTTGAGAAATATTTAAAAAAATGTTTAGATAGTGTTATCAATCAAACATTAAAAGATATAGAGATAATTTGTGTGAATGATTGCTCCACAGATAATTCTGAAAGTATTATTAAAGAATATATAACTAAAGACAGCAGAGTAAAAATTATTAGTCATAAAGAAAATCAGGGTTTAGGTTTTGCAAGAAATAGCGGTTTATTAGAAAGTAGTGCCGAGTATGTTTCTTTTATAGATTCTGATGATTTTGTGTCTGAGAATTTTATTGAAGAGTTATATAATACAGCTATTAAATATAATGCTGATATAGTTTTTACAAATAATATATACACTGTTAATGAAGCTACTAATAATATAAAGCCTTATTATCATAATAGATTAAATATTTGGAAGAAGAAATTTAAAAACTCTTATATTGAAGGCATTAGTAATTTTAATGTTAATACTCCAGAAAAAGAAAATACGCCTGAATATCCTTTGGTTGTTGCTTGGAATAAATTATATAAAAAAAATTTTTTAACTGAATATAAATTATTATATTCTAAGTATAGACTTGCTGAAGATGTTGATATGTTTTATAGGTTTTTAGTTTATAATCCAAAAATGTATTATAATAATAATGCTAAATATTATTATTTACAGAGAAGCACTTCTTTAGCAGGTAATGTTTCTCATACTAAAAATATTCCTTTAGCAATATTAGAAGTTTTTGAAAATGTTTTTAATTCTTATCAAGAAAATAAAAAAGAACTTTTAATAGATTCTAATTATTATAATTTCTTTTCTTTGCTTCATACTTTTAATAATTATAAAGCAGACAATAAAAATGAGTTTTATAAACTTTGCCATAACTTAATGAAAAAACTTGATGTTGAAATAGATAGAAAAAAGCATGCATTCTATTCTTATAATGTTTATATAATGAAAACTTATGATGATTATGATGTTTACAAAGAAAAGATAGAATCTATAAAGAAAAAAGTGTTTTCTGTTGCTTGGTGGATACCTTCTATAACACTTAGAGAGAAATATAAAAAATATGCTTTAGATAAAATTGCTGATAGTAAGTTTTAAATATGAGTATAGCCTTTATATTTAAAATTTACTGTTTTATTATTTTTATCTATAAATGAAACTATATTTTTTTGATTTAGTGAAGTTATTTTTCCTATTTTTATAAGATTATCTTTTTCTTCTATATTATCTTGCGTTGTAAATAACACAGCATAATCTTCTCCGCCTGTGAGTATTGAGTTTAATACTTCTTTGCTGCCATTAAAAAATCTATTAACTTTATGCCAATTAGAATCTTCAAATACTTTAGCATATAAATTAGACTTCTCTGCTATATGAGATAAATCTTGTAAGAGTCCGTCACTAATATCTATAGATGAGTTTATTTTGTATTTTTTTATTATATCCTGCCACTCATTAAAAAAAAGTTTTGGTCTTAAATGAGTTTTTACACTTTCATCGTCATAGCTGTAGCTGCCGGATAATAGTTTTTTTAATCCTAAGTCACTTTCACCAACAATTCCTAAAACATAAATATTGTCATTGTTTTTTGCAGTGCTTCTAAGTATTGCTTTGTTTTTTTCTATTTCTCCAATCAATGTTATAGATATAAAAAAATCATTATTTGAACTAGTGGTGTCTCCTCCAGCGATTTCTATGTTGTATGGCTTGCATGCATCTAAAAATCCTTCGTACCACTTTAATATATTTTCTTCTGTAATGTTTTTGGGTATAGATAATGACACAAATACACTCTTAGGAAAAGCACCTTTACATATAATGTCGCTAATATTAACTTGTGCCGATTTATAACCAACATCATAAAAAGAATAATATTTAAGGCTAAAATGTATATTTTCAACTAATATATCTGTTGTTACAAGGATATCTTTTTGATTGCTAATATTTCTTAATACAGCACAATCATCGCCGATATTTATATTTGAAGTTTTATTAAAATTATTTGATAGTTGTTTTATTTTTTCTATAAGTTCAAATTCTTTCATATTTTTTATATTATGTTTTACTATTATATTTTTATTATTTATAAATTAATTATTAAAAATATTTCACAAATTAAAAGCCAACCATGGGAATCGAACCCACGACCCACGCATTACGAATGCGTTGCTCTACCAACTGAGCTAGGTTGGCATTATTTTTATAATTATAACAATATTATATGCTTTGTCAATTTTCTTAAAAAAGTTAATAAATTTAATCGAGTAAGTTTTTATAAATTATGAAAAATAGGTATCATTTTATTGTAAGTGCAAAATTGTTTAAAGCCTATATCTTTTAATATTTCTTTTGCTTCATTAATATTAAAACCTAAATGAGAAGGCTGATGGCTGTCACTTCCTATAGTTATAATATTTCCTCCCAATTTATGATATAGTTTTAATATATCAACAGAAGGAGTGGTGTCTTTTAAGCCGTATCTATTGTAAGAAGTATTTAATTCTATTCCTTTGCCGTCTTCTATCACTATTTTTAATATCTCTTCTATAATAGGTTTTACTTTTTCAAATGGATATATTCCTTTTTTGTCATAGCGAATGATTAAATCTAAATGTCCTAATACAGAATAATTTTTGAATTTCTTTACAACTTCAAGTATTTCTTTATAATATGCTTCATTATATTCTTTTTGCGTTTTATTTTTTTGAAAATCCTGTGTCCAAAATTCTTTGTTATCTACCTGATGAACAGAGAATATTATAAAATCAAAATCATATTTTTTTAATAGTTCTTCATATTTGTTAATAGTAGAAGTTTGTATTCCGCATTCAAGACCTATTTTTATATCAATTTGTTTTGAGTATTTATCTTTCATTTTTTTAATATCTTCTATGTATTTTGGGTAATTAACATTTGTAATTGTATCTTTATTTTTTATTTCTATTTCGTCCCAATCTTTTTTTATGCCATAGTCCACATGGTCTGTGATGCAAATATCATTTATATTTAGTTTAATAGCATCTTTTATAACTTCTTCTAATGGATAATTAGAATCATCACTAAAGTCTGTATGTATATGATAATCTGCAAGCATATTAATAAGTCCTTTTTTATTTAATAATTAATTATATCATTTATGTAGAAAAAATAAATTTGTTAATATGAAAAAATAAAGAATATGTTTTTGAAATTTTTGTTAAAAAAATATTTTCTTGTAAAAAAGCAATTATTGAAGTATGATTTTTTAATAATGCTTTCGGAGTATATATTATGGCACTTTTGAAATACAGAGATTATGATAAATATGTATTGAGATTTTTGTATGAAACTAATGAAACAGTACATAGAAGTAAAATATACGAAAAGATTAAAGAATATACTAATCCATCTGAAGAAGATTTAGAATTAGTAAAAAAAAGTAATTATTCTAAATTTAGAGATAGAGTAGACTGGTCATTAACTTATTTAAAGAAATCAGAATTAATTGAAAGTGTCGGCAGAGGAATATATCAAATAACTGACTTCGGAAAAAAATTCTACGAAGAAAATCCAGACTTTGATTTCAAAACTCTAAAAGAAAAAACTCCATATTTATAAAACAGCGAAAGCCATAATAATGATGATGATATAGAAGAAGATGAAAACAGAAGCGAGGTTGAAAAGAGCATTGAAGAATATTATGAGGGTGTAGAAAAAGATATATTAGACAGATTGCAGCTAATGGGTGAGAGCAATGTTGATAAGGGGACAAGGTTTGAAAATATATGTTTAGATTTGCTTGAGAAAATGGGCTATGGTAAAAAATATAGAACAGGCGGAAGCGGCGGTAGGGGAATTGACGGCACGCTTACTATGGATAAATTCGGTTTTGATATAGTGGGGGTACAATGTAAATGCTACAAAGAAAATAATAAAGTTAATGACACAGAAATAACAAAATTTGCACATGGTCTTAAAAATGTTAATGGCATAAGCAGAGGAATTTTTATTACCACTTCAGATTATACTCCGCAAGCAAAGAAGGTTGTAGAAGAGTTAAAAGACATAAAAATAATTCTTATAAACGGATATAAGCTTGCTAAATACATGCGTGAATACGAGGTTGGAGTAAAAGTATTAGAAACAAGAAATATATATGATATTATTATTTAAAAATTATTTATATACTAAAGGTTTGTATTTTATCAAAAATTACTTTTTTATCTTTTTATTATTTTCGGGGACTAGCCACCCTGCGAAGCGTGCCCGTAGGGTAGAACCCCAACTTCTTTTGGCGACTGAAAGAAGTACCTGTTGGGTATGACCCAAAGAAGCAAAAGGACTGCATTTTTCTAACTAAAATGGAGGTATTACCTTACACTTAATACATATTCCAGATATATAAAGCATAAAATATATGCATTTTTTGGTTCTTTTTGCTGCGGGAAAAAGAACAATAAAAAATATACAAAATTTTTTAATTTAATAAAAAATCTATAATTTGAAATTAATTGTTTTTATATAAATACATCATAGCAGTAAGCACAGCTTAGTCCAAGTTTTTATTAAGTTTAAAATTTTATAGTACGCACGATTTATTTTTATTATTTAGTATGTCAATTAATAAAAATTACACATTTATATTTTTAAATCTGCTTACCGTGCGAAAAATTTAATTAACATAACATAGTTGACATAACTATATATTTGGTTATTATATTTTAAAAATTAAATAAAGTAATATTAATAGTATATATAGTATAAAGAGAATAATATGATAAAGAAAGTTATAATAATTTTGCTTGCAAATATATTTTTATTATCATGTTCTAATAGTAAGTCATCTAATGAAGGAATAGTGGTATCAGTAGGAGGAATGCCAAGCAGTTTAGACCCAGCATTTGCAAAAGGCATAAATACAGCAGTTTACATAACACATACTTTTGAAACTCTTACTCAAAGAGATGAAAACGGTACTATAATTCCTGCACTTGCTAAAAGCTGGGAAGCTATGAGCAATAATACAGTTTATATATTTCATTTGAGAGAAAATGCTAAATGGTCTGACGGAAAGACATTAACTGCAAATGATTTTGTATACACTTTAAGAAGATTGATAGATCCTAAAGTGGCTTCCCCTTTTTCTTTGGGTTTTGATATAATAAAAAATGCACATTCTATAATGTTGGGAGAGAAGCCATTAGAAGAATTAGGAGTTTATGCTTTAGATGATTATACTTTAAAAATAGAGCTTGATATACCGCTTCCTTATTTTGAGGAGGCTATGGCCAGTGATATTGCTTCTCCTGTGAGGGAAGATATTATAGAAGCTTACGGGGAAGATTGGGCATTAAGTAAAGAACATTATATAGGAAACGGTCCTTATGTAATTACAGAATATGATGAAGCTGTGAAAATAGTCATGGAGAAAAATCCTTATTATTGGGATAAAGATAATGTTAAGGCTGAAAAAATTACTTTTGAGTTTTTAGAAGATGTTAATACTGCAGTTGCGGCAATTTATGCAGAGAGTATATTATTTTATCCAGAGGCACCAGAAAATGAAAGAGCTTCTTTAATAGAGCAGGGCATAGGAAGAGAAGTTGACATAACATCAATAGCTTATTATATGGTTAACTTAAAGAGAAAGCCTTTTACTAATCCTTTAGTAAGGAAGGCATTATCACTTGGCATAAATAGAAATTATATAGTAAGTAATGTTTTAGGAGGAGGAAGGGTAGCAGCTAATGGTTTCGTTCCTATCAATGTAAAGAATGGTACTAATAATTTTAGAGATAATGCTCCTGAATATTTTTCTCTTAAGGAGAGCGATTATCAAAAAAATATTGAAGAAGCTAAAAAACTGCTTGCAGAGGCAGGATACAGAGACATAAAAAAATTCCCTATAATAGAGTTAATTACAACAACTAATCCTTCTTCATTATTTGTGGCAGAAGCTATTCAAAGTATGTATAAAAACAATTTAGGTATAGATTTAAAACTTAGATATGAGGAGCCCACAAGTTATTTGCAGTCTATAAAAGACGGAAGTTTTCAAATGATTAAGGCAGCTACAAGTGTTGCTTACAATCAGGCTACAGGTTATTTAAGACTTTTTCAGCTTGACGGTTTAGGAAATGACGGCGGATATACTGATGAAGTTTATGATTATTTAGTTGATATTGCTATGACTAATGCCAATGAAGATATAAGAATAAAAGCAGCTTATGATGCAGAACGTATACTTATACAAGAGGATATGGCTATTATTCCTATATATTATGATAAAGCTACTGTTATGCAGAGTAAAAAACTTCATGGTGTGAAATATGATATTTTTTCAATATATGATTTTAGAAATGCTTATATAAGTGAATAATAATAGGATTTTAATTTATAAAAAAATTTTTATTGGTATAAAAGAATCTTATATCTTTCGGATACGCTTTGTGAAGAACTGCATTTTTTATGAAATATAGACATAAACATATAGTGCCATTATATATATTTTTTAGGTATAAAATTTGAATACTTGCACTTTCGCGAAGCGTGCCCGAAGGGCGAAAACTTTTTGCGGCGGGAAAAAGTTGAATAAAAAAACTTATATGATAAAATTTTTAAGTTTTTATTTGTGGGGACTAGCCCCCACCCCCCCACTTCTTTTGCGACCGAAGGAAGTGCCCTTGTGGCATGCCACAAAGAAGCAAAAGGGCTGCATTTTTAGCTAAAATAGAACTATTATTTTATACTTTATATATTCCAACATATAGAATTAAAACACTTGCGTTTTCGCGAAGCGTGCCCGAAGGGCAAAAACTTTTTGACGAAGTCCGCACAGCAACCGAAGGGAGTCCTTCAGGGCGACCGAAGGAAGTGCCTGCGACCGTAGGAAGTACCTTTAGGTATGGGTACGAAGGCGGAAAAAAGAACAATAAAAAATGTACAAAATTTTTTAATTTAATAAAAGGAATTTATAATTTGAAATTAATTATTTTTATATAAATACATCATAGCAGTAAGCACAGCTCCGCCCAAGTTTCTTGCCTTATCAGAAATAGTAAAGCAATTATCATACTCAGATTTTCTTGGGTCAATATCTGCTATTTTTAAGCCCTTACGTACTTTAAAACCATCTCTTATAATACCCCTCAAAAGCCCTTCAAAAGGTGCTGTTACTTCTATTTTTTTGTTATCGTTGTTTATATATGCTATAATCTCTTTTTCTTTTACAAAATCGCCTATATTTTTTATGTTTTCAATAATGCCGTCAGAGCTTGCATGTATTACTCTTTCAGATTCTTTGCCTCCAATGTTTCCGGGTATTCCTGTGTTTGGTATAGCTTTACCTTCTAAATACATTCTTCCAAGATTATGCCCACGCATAGTCTCTATAACAATATCACAGTCTTTGCCTGCAGTAAATCCGGGACCTAATGCTATAGTATATTTTGCCATAGATTTATTAGTGCCAAGATTTTTTTTAGCGATTATAGCATCAATTAAAAATGTTGGTTTTATGTGATTTAATATTTCACAGTTAGGGTCAACGAGAATAGGAATTTTATTAATTGTATTAAGAGCCTCTTCATAACTTTTTACAAGTACAGCTTCAATATCTTCAACTTTTGTCTTACCATCATAAACAGCTTCAGATAATGCAACCTTTCTTCGTATAGCAGAGGGGTGCTGCGTCTCCAATATAATAACTTTGAAATGAGCCTTATATAGAGAGTACACAACACCAGTAGCTAAATCACCAGCTCCTCTTACAATTACAAGTTCATTATTAATTAAACTCATAAATTATCTTGAATAAGGAGTATTTTTAAGCGGCAATTCTGTTTGGAACTCGCCGTTAAATTTATAATAAGCCAAAGCAACAGCAGGAGCAGTAGGTATACTTGAAATCTCTCCTATACCAGTAGCACCATAACCATAAGGAACACCTTCTTTTTCTATAATAATAGATTCAACATCAGGTGTTTTATCGGCTCTAAATAAGCCCAAAGTACCAAATTTTACTTTAGGCACACAATTTTCAAGCGGGAATTTCTCTGTTAAAGCATAACCCAAAGACATAACAACACCGCCTTCAATTTGTCCTTCCAAAGCTATAGGGTTAATTGCTTTTCCTATATCATGAGCAGCAACTACCTTTTGTATTGTACCGTCTTCATTAAGTATGCAAACTTGAGTAGCATAACTATAAGCCACGTGAGAAACAGGGTGAGGTTTATCTACTCCCATTTTGTCAGTTACTGTGAGCCATTCTCCGTAATACTCTTTTCCTTCTAAATCTTTTAATGTTTTACCAGAATTTAAATCTTTTTTAAGTTCTTCGCAAGCTCTCTTACAAGCCTCACCTGTAATAAGTGTTTGTCTTGAACCAGAAGTAGTACCGGAATCTGGAGAAGTTGCAGTATTAGGCTGATGAACTATTATCTCATCATCATTCAAATTGAGAGTTTCACCTGCTATCTGATAAAGCACAGTAGCAATACCCTGACCAATACAAGAAGCAGCAGAATATATATTAACTTTTGAGTCTTTTACTAACAAACGAACTCTACCAGTGTCAGGCAAACCAACACCCACACCAGAGTTTTTCAAAGAACAAGCTATACCAACATATTTGTTGTTGTAGAATATATCTTTAACAGCCTCTAATGTTTCAACAAGACCGGTAGAATCATCAGCTATTTGATAGTTAGGAAGTACTTGACCTGGGCGAATAGCATTTCTATATCTTATTTCCCAAGGGTCTAAACCGCACATTTCAGCAAGCAAGTTTATGTTCATCTCTGTAGCAAAACAAGACTGAGGAACACCAAAACCTCTGAATGGTCCAGTAGGAGGGTTGTTAGTATATATTGATTTACCTTCTATATCTATAACATGATAATTATAAGGACCAGCAGCATGAGTACAAGCTCTTTGAAGTACAGGACCAGATAATGAAGCATAAGCACCAGCATCAGTTATTAAAACTGCTTTCATAGCTGTAAGTATGCCATTTTCATCGCAGGCAGTAGTCATATCTATGCTCATAGGATGGCGTTTTGGGTGCCAGTTAATACTCTCTTGTCTTGTGAGTTTAAATTTAACAGGTCTTTTTGTTCTATAAGCCATTATAGCAGCATAATGCTGAACGCTCATATCTTCTTTACCGCCGAAACCGCCTCCTACATATTTATTTTCTACTACAACCTTTTCAGGGTCTATTCCCAAAGCCATAGATACTTCTCTTTTTGTATCATAAACGCTTTGGTCGCTTGAATATACAAATATACCATCTCCATTAAAAGGCATAGCAACAGCAACTTCTGCCTCCATAAATGCATGCTCTGTCCAAGGAAGTTCATAGTGCCTTGTAACTTTATATTTTGATTTTGCTATTACTTCATCAGCATTACCTTTAACTAATCTTTCATGAGTAAGTAAGTTGCTTTCTCTATCCTCATGAACTAAAGGAGCATTTTCTTTCATAGCTTCTTCAGGGTTTCTTACAAGAGGAAGCTCTTCATATTCTATTTTTACTAAATCTCTTGCTTTTTTAGCAGTAGCTTCATCTTCAGCAACAATCAAAGCTAAACCGTCTGCAATAAATTTTGTAGTTTCACCTTCACCAATAAGAACGTCCCAGTCATGGAAAATATGTCCAATCTTTTTTGCCCCCGGTAAATCTTTAGCAGTAATTACATCAACAACACCTTTAAAAGCCTTTGCCTCGCTTGTATCTATTTTTAATATTTTAGCTCTAGGGTATTTAGTTCTAACAGCAACACCATGAAGCATACCCTCTAATTCTATATCATCGCAATATTCGCCAATACCAAGTGCTTTCTCTTTGGCATCAACTCTTGCAATATTCCTATCGCCTAATTTTACCTTTCCTTTATATTCTTTAACATCAATATTTTCTCTAATCATTTTAGCTGCTAATTCTATAGCATCAATAATTTTTTTGTAGCCTGTACATCTGCAAATATTATTTTTTATAGCAGCAACAATTTCAAGCCTTGTAGGATTATTATTTTTATCAATTAACCCCTTAGCACATATCACCATACCCGGTATACAAAATCCGCATTGCACAGCCCCTGCAGCTGCAAAAGCATGAGAATAAACATCTTTTTCTCTTTGAGTAAATCCCTCTATAGTTTGTACACTTTTTCCTTGAAGTCTTCCTATAGTTTGTATACAAGATTTAGTAGGTTTACCATCTATTAAAACAGTACAAGTTCCGCAAGCCCCTTCAGAGCATCCGTCTTTTACTGATTTACATTTACAATCATTCCTAAGAACATCCATTAATTTTCTATCAGAGTCAAAACTCATTTCTTTGCCATTAATTATAATCTTGGCACTTTCACCCATTATTATACCTCCAATTTAATATATTAATAAAATAAACATAACAAAGGGAACGATGCTTATATTCCCTTCGCTATGTAATAATATGTAACAATTAGTATAAAGTCAATTATTTTAGTATTAAATACTTATAATTATTAAATACACTATCAACTATACTATAAACTCCATTAAAGTTTTTAGAACTTCCAGCCTTATAAGATTCTTCTTTGCCGTCAATTCTAAGTTTAGCATTACCTTCTTTATCTAAGAATAAGAAGCCGTCATTTTTAGAGTTTTTCATATCATCAGCAGTAGCAAATAATGTAAACTTATCTTTATAAGGAGCAGAACTATAAGGGCAGAATGTTTCACAGTTTCCGCATTCATTACACATATAGTCAACGTGTATAATTTGTGATATTTTAGCTCCACCTTCAACTTTAATAGAAACATTTGCTCTGTTAGGACAAACTTCAGTACAACTTTCACAAATATAATCGCAGCTTAAACATCTTGTAGCTTCAGGGTCTTTTGATACTTCTTTTAAGTTACCTTTTTTGCTGTAAGAAATCTCTTCAGTAGAAACAGAAGGTAAATCAGGAGCAATTGCTTTACCTAAAATAGCTTCAGCAACAACTCTTGCATCTCTTATAGCCTCAACTATAGTAGCAGCTCCGTATAATCCATCACCAGCAACATAAACATTTTTAATAGATGATTCATTATTAGCATTGCATTTTGGCTTGCCTTTATCATCAACATCTATGCCGTTAGATTTATAGAAGTCAGATTCGATTTGCTCACCAATAGAAGCTATTACTGTGTTAGCAGGAACTTCTACTGTTTCATTAGTTTCAACAACGTTTCTTCTGCCTTTTTCATCATAATCAGATAATTCCATTTTTTTGCATAAAAGTTTGCCGTTTTCTAATTTAACAGGTGCAAGCAACTCCATAAACTCAACACCATCTTCTAAAGCTTCTTTTAACTCTTCTTCATGTGCAGGCATATATCTCTTAGTTCTTCTATAAACTAATCTAACATTTTTTACACCCTTGTTTTTCTTAGCAGCACGAGCAGCATCCATAGCAGTGTTACCGCCTCCAATTACTACTACATTCTCTCCTAATTCAACATTGCCGTTAGTTTTGTTGAACTCTTCTAAGAATTTAAGAGCATTCATTGATTGACCAGCCTCAAGTTTTAAAGGCATGTTTTTATGAGCACCTATACAAACAACAGTGTAATCATAATTTTTGGCAAACTCTTTTATATCTTTTATTTCTTTGCCAAGTTCAAACTTAACGCCCATTTGTTTGCATAAGCTAACATCATTTCCAATCTCTTCAGCTGTAATTCTAAAATTAGGTATAATGTTAGCAACGACACCGCCAACTTTTTCTCTTTTGTCAAATACTGTAACTTCCACTCCAGCACGAGCCAAGAAGAAAGCCGCAGAAAGACCAGCAGGACCAGCACCTATAACACCAGCTTTTTTTCCTATAGAAGGAGCAGGTTTTAATGTGCTTATTACTTTGCTATATCCAGCTTTAGCAGCTTCTAATTTACAAGCTCTAATACTTACAGGCTCTTCATAGAATTGTCTAGTACATTTATCCATACAAGTATGAGGGCATAATATACCAGTGGCAAATGGAAGAGCATTTTTTTCTATTATTACTTTGAAAGATTCTTCATATTGTCCTTTAGAATTAAGTCTTATATAAGTAGTAAGGTCTTGATGTATAGGGCAAGTTTCCATACAAGGAGCTATATAACAATCAACTAAAGGTACTTTTTTATTAACTTTTCTGCTTGCAAGAGGCTTAATAGGTTTAACATGATGTTTGCTTTTTTTACCCCATTCAACAATTTTTTCAGCTTTAGCAACATCTACTTTTGTAAATGCTTTAGGCTCTTTAAGGTTTTTAGCTATCTGCTCTCCTCTTTGATATCCGCCTGTTTTTAGGAAAGTAGTAGCCATAGTTACAGGCCATATTCCTGCATCTATAACATCATTAATATTAAAATAATCACATCCGCCAGAATATGATATTCTTAAACTTCCATTAAAATCTTTGCTTAATCTTGAAGCTACTGTCATAGAAAGAGGGAATAAAGATTTTCCAGACATATACATCTCTTCAGAAGGCAATTCTTTTTGCTTAACATCTACAGGGAATGTATTAGTAATTTTTACACCGAATGCAAGTGAATTGTCAGAAGCTAACTTTTGAAGTCTTTGAAGCATAGGAACAGCATCGCTATACTGCAAGTCATCATTAAAGTGGAAATCAGTAAATGATATATAATCATAACCCATTTCATCTAAAGTTTTTCTTGCATATTCATAACCTAAAAGAGTAGGGTTACATTTAACGAAAGTATTTAATTTTTTTTCTGTAATTAGGTATGAAGCAATTTTTTCTATTTCTGTTGGAGGACAGCCATGAAGAGTAGATAATGTAACAGAATTACAAATATCAGCATTAATTTTATCAATATCTTCTTTTTTGAAGTTTTTGAATTTGCTTATGTTATTAGTAAGCCATTCTTTACATTCTTTGAATATAGGAGTGTTGGAAGCGTCTTTCATGCCTTCAATAAAATTATCAATCTTTTCAGTTTTAATGCCGTCATAATCATAACCAACAGATATATTAAACTGAAAACCGTCCATATCTCCCAAATCCCATTCTTTAGCAATTACTTTTAAAGCAACCCAAGCCTTAACATATTCATCAAAAGCCTGAGGAACATAAAGCTCAGTAGACCATTCACAGTTATAGCATTCATCATTAGCAGTAATACAAGGCTTATTAACACATTTGCTTAATTCTTCTCCGTCCATTTTTTGTACTGTTTTAAGTTCAAAGAATCTGCTTCCTGTGTAGTATGCAGCTATTATATTTTGAGCTAATTGAGTATGAGGTCCTGCAGCAGGTCCTATAGGAGTTTCTAATTTTCTTCCAAAAATTTCATAATATTTAGCTTTATCAGCTTTAAACGCTCTTGAAATACCAAATACTTTACCAGATTTTTTTTCTTCCAAAACCCAGTTCATAAGATTTCCAAAAGGTATGGGTGTCATTACATCGCTCATTTATAATCCTCCAATTATTAATTAATACTGTTTTAAAAAATTTATAGTAATGGAGCAAAAATATACCCCATTACTTAATTAATATATTTTAATTATTTATTAATTTGTTTCCAAAGCTTAGCAGACTCTTCTCTTATTTTAGCATAAGCAGCTTCTTCATCAATTTTTGTAAGTTTTCTGTCTCTCATCAATACTTCACCGTTACAAACAGTAGTATTAACATGTCCGCCATTCATACCAAATAATATATGTCCGTTAATGTTTTTATCGCTTAATTCTGTGTAATTTTTATAATCCATAATGATAACATCAGCAGCAGCACCCTCTTTAAGTACGCCAAGAGGAGTATCGAAATAACGATTAGCCATTTTAGCATTATTTTCAAATAGCATTGTAGGTAATTCACCCCAAGCAGCATTAGGGTCGCAGAGATTATGTTTATGAAGTACATTAGCTACTTTGTATGACTCTATCATATCATGAGTATATCCGTCAGTACCTAAACCTGTTAAAATGCCTTTTTTCATCAATTCCATTGTAGGAGGACAGCCGCAAGCATTGCCCATATTAGATTCAGGGTTATGAGAAGTCATAGTGTCTGTATCTTTTATTAAATCCATCTCATGAGGATTAACATATATACAGTGTACTAATATAGTTTGAGGACCTAAAACTTTGAAATCATAAAGTCTATCAACTATTCTTTTGCCATGTTCTTTAAGGCAGGCATGCAAATCTTCTATACCTTCAGCAACGTGAATATGGCAGCCTATGCCTTCAGGTAAATCTTTCATACAAGCTTCCATAGTTTTATCAGAAATAGTGAAAGAAGCATGCATTCCCATCATACCTTTAATCATATCAGTTTTATCAGCCATAGCATGTTTGATGAAGTCAAGATTTTCTTTAACAGAAGCTTTAGATTTAGGCTCTCCGTCTCTGTCAGAAACTTCATAACAAAGGCAAGAACGAACTCCCATAGTTTTAGCAGCTTCTTCTATAGCAAATAATGAACCTTCAATATGACCGAAACTAGCATGATGGTCAAATACTGTAGTAACACCATTTTTAATAGATTCTATATAGGTAGCCATAGCACTTTGTTTAGTTTGCTCTAAAGTAAGATTTCTGTCTATAGTCCACCACATACCGTCTAATATTTCTAAGAAACCTTTAGGATTATACCCATTAATGCTAAAACCTCTAGCCATTGCAGAGTAAATATGTTCATGTATATTTATAAATGCCGGCATAATGATGCTTCCTTTAGCATCTATAAACTCAGCATCTTTATATTTTGCTTTTAAATCTGAAGTTTTACCAACTTCTTTAATTAATCTTCCATCACAAAGAACTGCACCATCTTCTATAAATGGTTTAGCAGAATCTCTTGTTATTAATTTACCTCCGCCTATTAATAGCATATATTCCCCCTAAATTTCATATTTTTATAATTTATTATCTATATTTTAATAGGATATTAAAAAAAGTTGATTTGTCAACGAATTTGTATAAAAAATCCAAAATTTTTTAGATTTTTTCTTGAAAATCTAAAAAAAAATTAGTATACTATAAACGTATCAATTGATTTGTTGTATAGTAAAACATAATAGGTTTTTGTAAGGTTTTATGAGTTCTAATATAATACTAGAGACTTTAGTGAGTGTGGCACATGGAATAGCAAGGCAATTTGGAAATAATTGCGAGGTTTGTATTCACGAATTAAAAGAAGATGATTTAGAGCATACAATTCTTTTTATTATTAATGGAGGTGTTACAGGAAGGCAAGTAGGAGAAGGTGCTTCAAATGTGGTATTAAAAACTATAGAAAAGCTAAAGAAAGGCGAGCCTATAGTTGATCATTTGTCCTATCTTACTAAAGCATCAAACGGCAAAATATTAAAGTCTTCAACTGTTTTTATAAAAGATATTAATGGTAAATATAGATATATATTGTCTATAAACTTTGATATAACAAGTTTTATACCATTTAAGAGTGATTTAGATTTATTGATTAAAACAGAAGATAAATCTAAGCTTGAGGAGATACCAAACAGTGCTCAGGAACTTATGGAGAAACTTATATTAAAAAGTGAAGAATTAATAGGAAAGCCTGCTTCTATAATGAGTAAAGACGAAAAAATAAAAGCTATTAAATTTTTAAATGACTCTGGGGTGTTTTTAATAACAAAATCCGGAGATAAAGTATCAAATCACTTTGGAATAAGTAAATTCACTCTATATAATTATATAGATTCAAAAAAGGAGGAAGTAAATGAGTGAGCTTAAATGGGCAGAAAATAAAATGCCTAAGTCAGATGACAAAAATTTACCAATAATGTCTATTGAGGAAGTAAAGAAAGCAAAAGCTTTTCATAAAAGTTTCCCTCAATACACACAAACACCATTATCAGAATTAAAAGAAATGGCAAAATATTTAGGTTTAGGAACTATCAAAGTAAAAGATGAGTCATACAGATTTGGTCTTAATGCTTTTAAAGTATTAGGCGGTTCTTATTCTATGGCTAAATATATAGCTCAAAAAATGGGAAAAGATGTAAGCGAGTTTCCTTATGATGTACTTACTTCAAAAAAATTAAAAGATGAATTCGGTCAAGCTACATTCTTCTCTGCTACAGACGGCAACCATGGAAGAGGCGTTGCTTGGGCTGCTAATAAATTAGGACAAAAATCAGTAATTTTTATGCCTAAAGGATCAACAGAAACAAGATTAAAAAATATTCAAGCTGAAGGTGCTACTGCTACAATAGAAGAATATAACTATGATGAATGTGTTAGAAAAGCTGCTGCAGAAGCTGCAAAAGTGCCTAATGGTGTAGTTGTACAGGACACTGCTTGGGAGGGCTATGAAGAGATACCTGCTTGGATTATGCAAGGTTATGGTACTATGGCTTTAGAGGCAGATGAGCAATTTGGCGAAAGACCTACACATGTATTTGTACAGGCTGGAGTTGGTTCTTTGGCTGGTGCTATGGTTGGATATTTTGCTAATAAATATAAAGATAATCCTCCTATAATGGTTGTAGTAGAGGCTGAAGCTGCTGCTTGTTTATATAAAGGTGCTGTGGCAGGTGATGGTAAAATAAGAATAGTAGAAGGCGATTTAAATACTATTATGGCAGGACTTGCTTGCGGTGAGCCTAATATTACTTCTTGGGATATACTTAAAAATCATGCTGATTGTTTTATTGCTGCTGAAGATGTAGTTGCTGCAAGAGGTATGAGAATGTTATCTGCTCCGTTAAAAGGAGACCCTCAGGTTGTATCTGGTGAATCTGGAGCTGCTCCTTTCGGTGCTTTGGCTACTATTATGCTTAATGATGAATATGCTGAATTAAGAAAAAAATTAAAACTTGATTCTAATTCTAAAGTATTATTATTCAGCACAGAAGGCGATACTGACCCAATTAGATGGAAAAATATCATTTGGGAAGCAAAAGAGAGATAATAATTTTTTTATATATATAATTTTAGGGAGAAATAAAAATGAGTGCTATTTCAAAAGAACAATTTGAACAAATAAAAGCAAAAGCAGAAGGCTATAAAGCTGATATGACTAAGTTTTTAAGAGATTTAGTTGCAATTCCTAGCGAGTCTTGCGAAGAAAAAGGCGTAATTGAGAGAATTGCTGAAGAGATGAAAAAAGTAGGATTTGACAAAGTAGAAATAGATCCTATGGGTAACGTTTTAGGTTATATGGGTACTGGTAAAACTTTAATAGGTATAGATGCTCATATAGATACAGTTGGTATAGGTAACAAAGACAACTGGGAATTTGACCCTTATAAAGGTTATGAAAATGATGTAGAGATAGGCGGAAGAGGTACTTCTGACCAAGAGGGCGGTATAGTTTCTGGTGTTTATGGTGCTAAAATAATGAAAGATTTAGGTCTTTTAAGCGACAAATATCAAGTTGTTGTTGTTGGTACTGTACAAGAAGAAGACTGCGATGGTTTGTGCTGGGAATACATTTGTAAAGAAAGCAAAATTAAACCTGAGTTTGTAATTTCTACTGAGCCTACTGACGGCGGTATTTACAGAGGTCAAAGAGGAAGAATGGAGATAAGAGTAGATGTTAAAGGTATCTCTTGTCACGGTTCTGCTCCAGAAAGAGGAGATAACGCTATTTACAAGATGGCTGATATACTTCAAGACATCAGAAGCCTTAACGAAAATGATGCTAAAGATTCTACACCTATCAAAGGTTTAGTAAAAATGCTTGAAGAAAAATACAATCCTCAATATAAAGAAGCTAACTTCTTAGGAAGAGGTACTGTAACAGTTTCTCAAATATTCTACACTTCTCCAAGCAGATGTGCTGTTGCTGACTCTTGTTCTATATCATTAGACAGAAGAATGACAGCTGGTGAAACTTGGGAAAGCTGTTTAGAAGAAATAAGAAGCCTTCCTAATGTAAAAAAATATGGTGCTGAAGTATCTATGTATAATTATGAAAGACCATCTTGGAAAGGTTTAGTTTATCCAATAGAATGTTACTTCCCAACTTGGGTAATACCTGAAGACCATGCTGTAACTAAAGCTTTAGAAGAGGCTTATAAAGGTCTTTATGGTACTGAAAGAATTGGACCTACTCCAGAAATAGAAAAAGAAAGAAAAGCTCGTCCGCTTACTGATAAATGGACATTCTCTACTAATGGTGTATCTATTATGGGAAGAAATGGAATACCTTGTATAGGTTTTGGACCTGGTGCTGAAGCTCAAGCTCATGCTCCTAATGAAAAAACTTGGAAACAAGATTTAGTTGTATGTGCTGCTATGTATGCTGCTGTACCTACTATATATTGTGCAAATAAATAAAAAATTAATTAATATTAATTAAATAAAAAATCAAAACAAAAGGATGAAAATATGGGTATACAAAAATATATTTCAAAACTCGATAGCCTTGAATTTGGAAAAATGTACAAAAATGACTTTTTCCTAACTTGGGACAAAACTTTTGATGAATTACAAGCTGTTTGGACTGTTGCTGATGCTTTAAGATTCTTAAGAGAAAGCAATGTGTCTACTAAAGTATTTGATTCTGGTTTAGGTATCTCTTTATTTAGAGATAACTCTACAAGGACTCGTTTCTCTTTCGCTTCTGCTTGTAACCTTTTAGGTTTAGAAGTACAAGACTTAGATGAAGGTAAAAGCCAAATTGCTCATGGTGAGACAGTTAGAGAAACTGCTAACATGGTATCTTTCATGGCTGATGTTATAGGTATCAGAGATGATATGTACATCGGTAAAGGTCATGAATACATGAAAGAAGTTTCTGAGTCTGTAAGACAAGGTTACAATGACGGTATATTAGAGCAAATCCCTACACTTGTAAACTTACAATGTGATAGAGACCATCCAACACAAATGATGGCTGACTCTTTACACTTTATCCACGAATTAGGCGGATTAGAAAACTTAAGAGGTAAAAAAGTTGCTATGACTTGGGCTTATTCACCTTCTTACGGTAAACCTCTTTCTGTACCTCAAGGTGCTGCTGGTTTATTCACTAGATTAGGTATGGACGTTGCTTTAGCTTATCCAAAAGGTTATGAGCTTATGCCTGAAGTTGAAGCTATTGCTAAGAAAAATGCTGAAGCTGCTGGCGTTAAATTAACTATCACTAACAATATGGACGAAGCTTTTGAAAATGCTGATGTTGTTTATCCTAAATCTTGGGCTCCATTTGCTGCTATGCAAGAGAGAACAGACCTTTATGGTAAAGGCGACACTGACGGAATAAAAGCTCTTGAAAAGAGATTATTAGAGCAAAATGCTAAACATAAAGATTGGTGCTGTACTGAAGAAAAAATGAAGAAAACTAAAGACGGAAAAGCATTATACTTACACTGCTTACCTGCTGATATTAATGATGTTAGCTGTAAAGATGGTGAGGTTGCTGCTTCTGTATTTGACAGATATAGAGTACCTCTTTATAAACAAGCTAGCTACAAACCTTATGTTATAGCTGCTATGATTTTCTTAGCTAAATTTAGAGACCCTCAAGCTGTATTAAGCAAATTAGCTTCAGATGGAAAACCAAGAGTATTTGGTTGCTAATAATTAGAAAATAATGAATGGTAAGTATCTATTTTTTAATAGTACTTACCATTTTATATCTTTAATATTGTGAAAAGAAGAACTTTTTTATGATATTAAAATTAAATTAATTTTATTTTTAGGATATAAAAATGGGAAATAAAAAAAGAATTGTTATTGCTTTAGGCGGTAATGCTTTGGGAGATACTCTTGCAGAGCAAATGCAGGCTGTAAAAATAACTGCTAAAAACATAGTAGATTTAGTAGAAAGCGGATGTGAAGTAATAGTAGCTCATGGTAACGGCCCGCAAGTAGGTTTTATCAATAATGCTATGAATGAATATACTAATAATCACAATACTGGAAATCCTATACCTTTATCAGTATGTGTTGCTATGAGTCAGGCTTATATTGGTTATGATTTACAGAATGCTATTATGGAAGAGTTTTCTAATAGAAATATTACAGTTCCTCCAATAGCTACATTAATTACGCAAGTGGTAGTTGATGAGAATGACCCAGCTTTCAAAAATCCTACCAAACCTATAGGTCAATTTATGACTAAGGAAGAGGGTGAGTCTAAAGCTAAAGAATTGGGTTGGACAGTAAAAGAAGATGCGGGAAGAGGATACAGAAGAGTTGTTGCTTCTCCAAAACCTGTTGCAATTGCAGAGAGCACTGCTATTAAAGCTATGCTTAATGAAAAAGCGTTAGTAATTTGCTGCGGCGGCGGCGGTATACCTGTTGTAAAAAGAGGCAACCATTTAAAAGGTATGGCTGCTGTTATAGATAAAGACTTTGCTTCTGCTGTACTTGCTAAAGAGCTTGATGCTGATATGCTTATCATTTTAACAGCTGTAGAAAAAGTTGCTATTAATTTTGGTAAACCTGATGTTAAATGGCTTGACTCTATGACTATATCTGAAGCTAAAAAGCATTGTGATGATGGTCAATTTGCTCCTGGTTCTATGCTTCCAAAAGTGCAGGCTTGTATGCAATTTGTTGAGGCTACTGGAAAAGAAGCTATGATTACTTTACTTGAAAAAGCTAAAGACGCTATTAATGGAAAAACTGGTACTAAAGTAGTGAAATAAAAAAATATATTTACTATAATAATAAGTATATATAAATTAAAGAGGAGGATCATGATTTATGGAAGGAAATAAATCTAATTCAGAGTTAGTTTATCAACTTGAAGGCCGTCCAAGTATAGCTGTTGCATTTCCTTTAGGGATGCAGCATGTAATGGCAATGTTCACTTCAAATTTGGCTCCTATATTAATTATTGCAGGAGTATGCGGTTTATCAGGAGCTGATACGGTTGTTATGGTTCAATGTGCGATGTTTGTATCAGGGCTTACAACTTTTATTCAGCTTTATCCTATAAAACTTGGAAAGAACAGACAAATTGGGGCTAATCTTCCTATAGTAATGGGTACATCTTTTGCTTTTGTACCAACTGCTCAAAGTGTCGCTGCTATGGGCGGTATAGGAATGGTATTAGGCGGTGCTATGGTAGGAAGTTTAACAGAAGTTATAATGGGTTTTTTCTATAAATATATACGTAAGTTCTTTCCGCCTTTGGTTGTTGGATGTACACTTGTAACTATAGGAGTTAGTCTTCTTAATGTTGGAGTTGGATATTTTGCTGGAGGAGTAGGTTCTCCTGATTATGGTTCTCCTAAAAATTTAGCTATGGGATTTTTATCTCTATTTGTTATTATTATATTGCAGAAATTTGGTAAAGGTATTATCAAAAATTCTGCTATTTTAATAGGTCTTATTGTAGGATATGTGGTTTCTGCTTTCTTAGGAATGGTTAATACTCAGCCTATATCTGAGGCATCTTGGTTTAGAGTTCCTCTTCCTATGCATTTCAAAATTGAATTTTCTTTGCCTGCTATAATAAGCTTTGCTGTTCTTTATATAACTTCAGGTCTTGAAACTATAGGAAATACTTCTGGTATTACAATAGCGGGATTTGACAGAGAAGCTACCGAAAAAGAAACTTCTGGTGCTATATTAGCAGATGCTTTAGGTTCTACAACTGCAGCATTTTTTAACTGTCTTCCAAATACTGCTTTTGGACAGAATGCAGGAATAGTATCTATGACTAAAGTTGTTAATAAATTCTGTATAGCAACAGGTGCTTTCGTTTTAATGTTATGCGGTTTCTTTCCTAAATTGGGTGCTATATTCTCAGCTATACCTAGCTCTGTATTAGGCGGCTCTATAATAACGGTATTTGCTATGATTTTAATTAATGGAATCAAGATGATAGCTAAAGCTGGTTTCAGTGAACGCAATATTATAGTAATGGGTATTACTTTTGCTTTAGGACTTGGAATAGCAAATCATCAGGATGCAATAGTAAGTCTTCCTAGTTATGTGAAATTTATATTCCATGACACTGTTTCAGCAACTTGTATTATATCTATTGTAGCAAATCTTATATTCCCTGCTGATAAAGAGAGTAACCCAGAGGATTATAATGCATAATTAGTGTTTAAGTTTTTAATTAGTAAGGATATACAATGGAAACTTTTATTAAAGAATTAAAAAACTCTGTACCAAGAGTAGATGCTATAGATAAATTAACAGGAAAAACTAAGTATTTGAGTGATATAGACTTTGGAAAAGACGTGCTATATGCAAAAATAGTTTATTCTACCAAAGCTAGAGCTAAAATATTAAAAATAAATATACCAGAACTTCCTGAAGGTTATTTTACTGTTGATTATAAAGATGTTCCTGGTAAGAATATGACTACTATGGTAGTAGCTGATTGGCCGCCATTTGCAGAAGACACTGTAAGATATATTGGTGAAACAATACTTCTTGTGGTAGGTCCTGATAAAAATATAGTTTATGATATAGCTGAAAAAATAACCATAGAATATGAGGATTTGCCTGCGGTACTAAATATAGAAGATTCTAAGAAACTATTAGGCGGACCTATAGTTAATAAAGACAACATATTTATATCATTCAAAGCTGGATATGGTGATGTTGATGAGGCATTCAAAAAAGCAAAGACTATAATAGAAGAAACTTATTATACACCATATCAAGAACATTTATATATGGAAGTTAATGGTGCTGTTGGAGTGTGGGAAAATGGTAAGGTATCAATTTACTCTTCAACGCAATGTCCATATTATGTACAAAAGGCTGCTTCTCCTGTGCTGGGGGGTGAAGATGTGAGGGTGGTAGCTCCACCTATTGGCGGAGGTTTCGGAGGAAAAGAACATTATCCAGATGTTTTAGCTTCAATAGTTGCCGTTGCTGCACATAAATCCAAAAAAACTGTAAAACTTATATTAGACAGACAATTTGATATGGCTTATAGTGTAAAAAGACAGCCTGCTCAAATAACTACTAAAGTTGCACTTGATGAAAATAATAATATCATTGCTCTTGATGTAGTATCAGATATGGATGCTGGTGCCTATGAAGCTAGTTCAAGAGTTATAATGCAAAGATGTACATATACTGCTGCTAACGTATATAATTTCCCTAATGTGAGAGTATTAGGAAGATTGTATGTTACTAACAATGTACCTAGCTGTGCTTTCAGGGGATTTGGGGCTCCTCAAGCAATATTTGCTATAGAAAGAACTATGGATAATATTGCTAAAAAAATAAATGTTGATCCTGTAGAATTAAAAAGAAAATATTTCGTAAAACAAAATGACCCAACCATAACAGGCGGTGTATTTCACGATAATATAATACTTCCTAAAATGCTTGATTGGGCTTTAAAAGAATCTGATTACGAAAGAAAAGCAAAAGAGTATAAAGACACTATGTATAAAGGAATAGGAATATCTTGTTTCTTGCATGGATGTGCTTTTACTGGAAGCGGCGAAAGAGATATAATAAAGGCTAAATTAAAATTAAGAAAGAAAGGTAAAAAAGTAACTATACTTACTTCAAACACAGAAATAGGTCAGGGTCTTCATACCACATTTAGAAAAATAGCTTCATACAATTTAAATATTCCATTAGAAGATATTGATATAGCTGAATATGATACTGACATTGTTCCTAATACTGGTCCTACTGTAGCTTCACGTTCTGTGATGATAGTAGGATATTTGATACAAGAGGCTTCTAAAAAATTAAAAGAGAGATGGAGAGAGTCTGATGAAATAGAAATAACAGAAGATTACAAACACCCTACTCATTTAATAGATTGGGATACTACTACTTTAAGAGGAGATGCTTATCCTAGTTATGGACTTGGAATAAATGTTGTTGAAGTAGAAGTTGATAAATATACATTAGAAGTAAAAATTGTAGGAGTATGGGCAGTATTTGATTGCGGATATCCTATAGATGAAAAGATAGTAGAAGGTCAGATAAAAGGCGGAGTTGCTCAGGCACTTGGTTGGGGAGCTTTGGAAAAATTGGTAAATAAAGATGGAAAGTTCCTTCAAGTGAAGATGTCTGATTATATGATACCTACTTCTTTAGATTTGCCTGAAATAAAAACTTGTATAATGGGTGAACCATATCAATATGGTCCATTAGGTGCTAAAGGAATAGGGGAGATTACTTTTGATGGTGCTGCTAGTGCTTATGCTTCTGCTATGGAAAGTGCTTTAAAACACCATTTTACTAGCATACCTATTTTACCTGAGAATATTGCGGAGGTATTATAATGGCTATAAGTTTTACTGTTAATAATAAAAAAATTACTACAGAATTAAATCCTTTAACCAGATTAATAGATTTTATTAGAGATGAATTAAAGCTTACTGGAACTAAAGAAGGCTGCGGAGAAGGTGAGTGTGGTGCTTGTGCTGTATTTTTAGATGGTAAAGTTGTTAATTCATGTTTAGTTCCTATAGCTTTATGTGAAGGAAAAGAAGTTATGACTATAGAAGGATATACAGAGACAGAACGAGGTAAAGTTGTTGTTCAGTCTTTTTTAGATGAAGGGGCTGTTCAATGCGGTTTTTGTATACCTGGTATGGTAATGTCTTCTGAGGTGATATTAAGAGATACTAATGGTAAACCTACAGAAGAGGAAGTTAGAAAGGGATTATCTGGTAACTTATGCAGATGTACTGGATATGACCATATAGTTAATGCTGTATTAAGAGCTTCTGATATAGCTTCAAAGGAGGGTAAAAAATTATGGTAGAAACTTTGATAGCTAAAAATATAGATGATGCTTTGGAATTAAAATCAAAACATAATGCAATTATTTTTGCAGGCGGTACAGATTTAATGGTTGAATATTTAAGAGGAAGCAATTTAATAGCTAAATTTGAGAAGCCTGTACTTTTTATAAATTCTATAGCTGAATTAAAAGGAATAAAAGAAGATGGAAATAATATCATTATAGGAGCATTAACTACTTTTGATGAAATAATAAAATCTCCTCTAATTCCTCAAGTGTTAAAAGACAGTGCTTCTGGTATAGCAGGTCCTCCTATAAGAAATATTGCTACTATTGGAGGAAATATTTGCAATGCTTCTCCTTCTGCTGACAGCTTGCCTTCGCTTTATGCAATGGATGCTGTTTTAAGATTAAAAGGTAAAAATTCACAAAGAGAAGTAAAAATTAAAGATTTCATCACCGGTGTAAGCAAAACTATAATAAAAGATGATGAAATACTTACTCATATTGTAATACCTAAACAAAATTATGAATATTCTTTCTATAGAAAAATAGGTACAAGAAAGGCTAATGCTTTGTCTAAGCTTGCTATGTGTGCTTTAGTTTGTAGAGAAAATGATAAGTATAGATTTAAAATAAGTTTCTGTACGTTGGGTGTTACGGTTACAAGAGATGAATCTATAGAAGAAAAATTTATAACTTCAAATATTGATGATTGGAAAAATAAAATAAAAGATATACAAGAAGCATACTCTGCTATTATGAAGCCAAGAGATAGTGCAAGGTCAACAGCTTTGTATAGAAAAAAATGTGCTTTAAATTTAATAAAATATTTTATGGAAGATATCTGTAAAAAATAGTTTATTAATTTAATAAATAAAATAATTATTAAAAAAATGGAGAGAAATATGAGTATGAATGAAAAAACTCAAGATGCTTTGTTTCAATATGAAGCTGTTCCAAAGATGACTCAAGCTTTCCCGCTGGCTATTCAGCACGTAGTTGCTATGATTGTTGGTTGTGTAACTCCTGCTCTTATAGTATCATCTGCAGCCGGTCTTAAAAGCGGAAGTCCTGAGCAAATATTATTAGTTCAATCCTCATTAGTATTTGCTGCAATTTCTACTATTATCATGCTGTTTCCTATACCTATTACTAAAGGATATCATATAGGTGCAAGACTTCCTATGATTATAGGTGTTAGTTTTGCTTATGTATCTACTATGCAGTCTATTGCCAGAGGACCTGAAGGAATTGGTCTTGGAGCACAGGGTATTGCTATTATTTTGGGGGCTCAAGTAGTAGGCGGTATAGTTGCTTTTATATTTGGTTTGGCTGTTGAAAAAATAAGAAAGTTATTTCCGCCTTTAATTGCTGGTACTGTTGTTTTTACAGTTGGTCTTTCATTATATCCTACTGCTGTTAGATATATGGCTGGAGGAAGCACTTTATATAGCATAAATGGTGAAGTTGTTCCTTTTGGTTCTTGGCAGTATTGGGCTGTTGCTTTCATTACTCTTATTGCTGTTATCTTCTTTAACCAGTTTACTAAAGGTTTCTTAAAATTAGCTTCTATACTTATGGGATTAATAGTTGGTTATATAGCAGCATTTTTCTTTGGTATGATTAATTTTACTAGTGTTGCTAATGCCGGCATCTTCCAAGCTCCTAAATTATTGCCTTTTGGTATAGTATTTGACCCTTCTGCTTGTATAGCTATAGCACTTTTATTTGCTGTAAACTCTGTTCAAGCCATTGGGGATTTTTCTGCTACTACTTCAGGCGGTATGGGAAGAATGCCTACTGATAAAGAATTAAAATGCGGTATCACTGCTTATGGTATTATTAATATAATATCTTCTATATTTGGTTGTTTGCCTACTGCTACTTACAGCCAAAACGTTGGTATTGTTGCTACTACAAAAGTTGTTAATAGAATAGTATTTTTAATTGCTGCTATTATAATATTGGTTGCTGGTTTATTTCCTAAATTTTCTGCTTTGCTTACTACTATACCTTCTTGCGTATTAGGCGGTGCTACTATAATGGTATTTGCTTCTATTGCTATGACTGGTATTAAATTAGTATTCACTGAAAATATGGGACCTAGAAATACTTTAATAGTTGGTCTTGCTGTTGCTTTAGGTATGGGTACTGTTCAAGTTGGAGGAGCTTTAGATACTTTTCCTACTTGGGCTAAAACTGTATTTGGAAGCAGCCCTGTTGTTATAGCTACTTGTACTGCTATAATACTTAATGTTATTCTTCCTAAAGAAGAGAAAAAATAATTGTATGATATTTAGACAATGGGATTTTGTCTCCCATTGTCTTTTATTTTAAATCTTCTCTTTTATCTATATCTATTAACTTCATTTCATCTATTGTATATAAGAAAGTATCTTCAATATTTTTCTTTATGATTTTTGATGCTCCTTCATCATTTTGTAGTTTTAGAATATCATCAATATATTTAGAAGAAAAAATGGCAGGATTAGAAACTCTGTCTTCTGTAAACATTGCACCTATATTTTTTTGGCTGAAGTAAAAATACTTTATCATATTAAATATATCATCGCTTTCTAAAAAAGGCATGTCGCATACAAAAAAAGAAAAATTATCACAGCTCTCTTTTATTGCTTCTTTAAGTCCGAGTTTTATTGATGAGCTTATACCTTGATTATGATTATTATTAAAAACAGTAACATAATCTTTGTTTTCAAATTCTTTGTTTAGTATTTCATCATATATGCTTACAACAATTATAGATGTTTCTAAGTTTTTTAACTTTTTATCTTTTTTTAATAGTTTTATTACATCAGATATTTTATTGATTGTATTTTCAAATAGAGTTTTATTATCAAGTGAGTTAAATTTATGAATTAATTTGTTTCCGTTAAAACGTTTGCTGCTTCCGGAAGCGAGAATTATAAATGCAGTTTTTTCATAATTAATATTTTTGTTTTGTGTGAAATCATTTAAATATAATTGAATATCGCCGCATTTATTTTTAAGCTTATTTATATAATATTTGTTTGCAATAAATTTGATAGTTTCAATATCTACAATTTTGTTTTTGTCTATTTCTCCACATAGATTATACCTAAAACAAACTTCGCTAAATTTTCTATTTAAAGCATGAAGCCCCATTACTACAACTATTTTAGAAATTTTTCCTAATAGTATATTTGGTATAACCGGCTCATTTTCATTAGGTATTTTTATAGGGTAATGTTTTGCCCCATCGGCTTCTATTAATATAACATCAGCATATTTAATAGCATTATTTAATTTATCATCTCCAACATACATTAGCTTTTTTTCATCATACTCTTTTCCAAGCACTATTATATTTTTATTGTCAAATGAGTGAGAATTAATATTATCAGTATATTCATTTGGTTTATAAATTTTTGTTGTAGTTGTGATAATTACTTTTTTGTCTTTGTAACTTTTTGATAAGTTTTCTATATATGTAGTCTTTCCGCCAGCACCGCATACTAAGATTATTTCAGGCATATTACTGTTTTTTTATTTTTCTTCTATTTTCAAATATTGCTCTTTTTAATATTAACTCTGCCGCTATACTTACAGCTATCTCTTCTGTTGACTCTGCTCCTATTTGCAAGCCTATTGGGGCATGAACTCTTTCAATCATTTCATCTGTATATTTTTCTTCTTCTTTTAATCTGTTATGTAGTGTAGCTATTTTTTTGCTGCTTCCTATCATTCCAATATAATAGGCATTTGTTTTTAGAGCATTTTTTTCTACTATATAATCATAACTATGCCCTCTAGTTACTATGATTATATAATCTTTTTCTGTGATATTTATTTTATTAAATACATTCTCATAATCATCTACTATGATTGCATTATTAAATCTATTTGCAAACTCTTCTCTGTCATCAATTATAATACAATTAAATGATAATTTACTTAGAATATCAACTAAATCTAATGAAACATGCCCAGCTCCAAATATATATACATTATTATTTTTTTTGTTTTCTTTTTCTATTAGATTTTCTATAATTTCTTTATTATTTTTATTTATATATCTAAAATCAATTTCTACATTTCCACCGCAAAGCATACCAACTCCGCCGGATTCTTCATTGGTGAGAGAATAATTTTTTTTGTTGTTTGCTTTTTGTTGAAGTAAAGTGAAAGCATCGTTTAAAACTTTAAACTCTAATACTCCTCCGCCTATGGTAGAGAGAGTTTTTTTATTATTGTTTTCATCAAAATATGCAATCATCATAGCATCAGAAGTTCTTGGTGATGAACCGCTTGATTTTGCTATATTTATTAACATTATTTCTTTATTTAATTCTAATAATTTAATAGCTTCATTTAGAGTATTTTTTATTGTCATGTTATTATCTCTTTAATAAAAATATTTTTTATATTATATATGTAAAAAATAAAAAAGTCGACCGCAAAAATTACGGCCGACCAAAAATGTTTTTAAGTGGTTTTATATTTATTTCATAGATTCAACTATAGCATCAACTAAAGAATCAATCTCACCAATATTAGCATCTTTCATAGCAGAAGAAACAGATACTTGAGGGTCTATGATTTCGCATTGTTTTAAGTTGTTTTCAATGAACTCTTGCATCAAAGCACCAGATTTAGGAGCCCAAGAACCATTTTCTATGATAGCGAACTTACGTTTTTGAACATTAAGAGCTCTCATGTCATCTAAATAATTATGCATAGGAGGATAAATATTCAAGTTGTAAGTAACAGAAGCAAGTATAACATGGCTATATTTGAAAGTTTCAGAAATCAAATAAGAAACATGAGTACTTGAAACATCATACATAACAGTATTAGTAACACCTTTCTCAGCCAATTTAGAAGCAACAACACCAGCCATAGCTTCAGTATTACCGTACATAGAAGCATAAACGATTAATACACCTTTAGTTTCAGGCTCATAAGTGCTCCATTTATTGTATTTTTCAAGAATGTAGCCTAAATCTTTTCTCCATACAGGTCCATGTAAAGGACAAAGCATTTTAATTTTGTCTATGATACCGCCAGCTTTTTTAAGCAAATGCTGTACATGAGGGCCATATTTACCAACGATGTTAGTATAATATCTTCTAGCCTCATCAAGCCATTCTCTGTCGAAGTTAACTTCATCAGCAAACAATCTTCCGTCTATAGCAATGAAAGTACCGAAAGCGTCAGCAGAGAATAATACTCCATTAGTGCTGTCAAAACTAACCATAGCTTCAGGCCAGTGAACCATTTGAGCGGCAATGAAGTGAATTTCATGCTTACCAAATTTTCTAGAATCACCTTCTTTTACCTGTATTTTTTTGTCATCAGTAATAGTGAAACCAAATTGATCCATAAACATGAAAGCTTTTTCAGTAGCAATAACTTGAGTTTCAGGGTGACGTATTAATACTTCTTCAATAGAAGCAGCATGGTCAGGTTCCATGTGGTTAATAATCATATAATCAAGTTTTTTACCGTTTAAAACATATTCTATATTATCTAAGAATTGTCTGCAAACTGCCCAATCAACAGTATCAAAAAGAACAGTTTTTTCATCTAATAAAAGATAAGAGTTATAAGAAACCCCTCTAGTTAAAGGGTGAACATTTTCAAATAGAGCCAAACGATGTTCATTAGCTCCAACCCAATATAAATCTTCAGTAACTTTTCTAACGCAATGCATTAAATTTCCTCCTTTGTTAGTTTATCAAAATTAAGCATTTTACTTAATTAATATTTATGCCTTAATGAAGTTAGCTTTTTCTTCACTACATTCAGGACATACCCACTCTTCTGGAAGAGCAGTAAAGTCTGTGCCTGGAGCTATTTCAGCTTCTGGGTCTCCAACGAATGGATTATACTCATAACCACAACCAGAACAAACATATATTTTTGGCATTTCCATAACTTTCTTAGGTACAATTCTTTTAATTTTCTTGTAAGGTACTTCAGCAGGTTTTTTAGCAGCATCGCCGCCTAAAGCAGCAGTAAGTAAAGGAAGTATCTCAGCTACATCACCAACTATACCATAGTCAGCATTTTTGAATATTTTAGCAGAAGCTTTCATATTAATAGCAACTATGATAGAAGCGTTTTTAATACCTTTTAAGTGTTGGTTAGCACCAGAAATACCGCAAGCAATATATAAGTTACCATTGAATTTTTGACCAGACATACCAACATATCTATTGATAGGTAAGTATCTCAATTCCTCAGCAACAGGACGAGAACAACCAATAGCAGCACCAGCAGCCTTAGCTAAATCCTCAACAAGTTTCATATTTTCTTTACTGCCAATACCCTTACCAGCAGAAACAACTCTCTCAGCATCAACTATAGGAGTGTTAATGTCAATACCAACAGAGAAGTCAATTCCGTCTTTTTGTAAAGCAGCAACAAGAGCATTAACTTTATCCTGAGCAGAACCGTCTTTGAAGATGATATTTCTTCTTTCGCCAGTGATAGGACCTTTTTTAGCCATAGGACCAACAGCTGCAGCAGCAGGAGATTTAGGCATTTTACCAAGTATAGCAGCAGAAATAACAACTCTTTGAATCTCGTTAGTACCTTCATAGATTGTACAAATCTTAGCATCGCGATAAGCTCTCTCAACCATGTAAGCACCTTTAATATAACCGTTACCGCCATGTATTTGAAGAGCATCATTAACAACTTCCAAACCTATATCAGAAGCATACTGTTTAGCCATAGCAGCTTCCATACCATAAGGCTCATGTTTTTCTTTAAGATAAGCAGCACTGTAAACGAGTAATCTTGCAGCACGTAATTTAGTAGCCATATCAGAGAGTTTGAAAGCAACAGCTTGTTGTTGAGCGATAGGTCGGCCAAACTGTATTCTGTCTTTAGCATATTCTAAAGCAGCCTCATAAGCTCCTTGTGCTATACCTAAAGCCTGAGCAGCAATACCTATACGTCCGCCGTCAAGAGTTTGCATAGCAATTTTGAAGCCTTGTCCTTCTTTACCGAGCAAGTTTTCTTTAGGAACTTTAACATCAGAGAAAAGTAATTGAGCAGTAGAAGATGAACGTATACCAAGTTTGTTATAATGTTCGCCAAACTCAAAGCCTTCCCAACCTTTTTCTACTATGAAAGCACTAATACCTTTAGTACCAATACCAGGAGTAGTAACAGCAAATACTACATAAGTATCAGCTTTAGGAGCATTAGTGATGAATATTTTTTCACCGTTTAATATATAATGGTCTCCATTTAATACAGCAGTAGTTTCTGTACCGCCTGCATCAGAACCAGCTTCAGGTTCAGTTAAACCGAAAGCACCTATTTTTTCTCCTTTAGCGAGAGGAGTTAAATATTTTTTCTTTTGCTCTTCAGTACCGAAAGCAGCAATAGGATAAGAACCTAAAGAAGTGTGAGCTGATAAAATTACACCAACACCGCCGTCAACTCTTGAAAGTTCTTCTACAGCTATAGCATAACTAATAACATCTAATCCTGCACCGCCGTATTCTTTAGCATATGGTATACCCATAATGTCTAATTTCTTTTTGCCCATTTCTTTTACAGCTTCATCTGGAAATTTATTATCAAGGTCAAGCTCTACAGCTATAGGTTTTACTACTTCTTCAGCCCAAGCTCTGACCTTAGCACGAAACTCTTCGTGTTGTTCAGTTGTTTTAAACATTTGCTTCTCCTTTTTTAATTAATTTGTTTTATTTATGAATTAAACTAATTTTCTTATTTATTGCTGTTTCTCCAGATATTACATTCTTGAGCTTTTTTAATTAAGTCTTCTCTAAAATCTGGATGAGCTATTGATATTAAAGCTTCTGCTCTTTGCCAAGTGCTTAAACCTTTTAAGTTTACTTTTCCATATTCTGTAACAACATAATGAGTATTAGCCCTTGTATCTGTAATAATAGTGCCATTAGCAAAACTTGGAACTATTCTTGATTGTAATTCACCATCCTTACCTTTTACAGTTGATGATAAACAAATGAAGCTTTTACCTCCTTTTGAAAGATAAGCACCTAATACAAAGTCTAATTGTCCGCCGGCACCGCTTATATGTTTGAATCCTGTTGATTCAGCACTTACTTGACCAAATAAATCCACTTCAACAGCATTGTTTATAGACATAAAGTTATCTATAGAAGAGATTACTCTTACATCATTAGTATAATCTACAGGAGCAGATAAACATTGAGGGTTATTATGAATAAAATCATATAACTTTTTAGTACCAGCACCAAATGCATAAGTTTGTCTTCCTTTATCTATATTCTTTTTACTACCAGTGATTTTACCGGCTAATGATATATCAACGAAAGCATCAACATACATCTCTGTGTGCACGCCTAAATCTTTAAGGTCAGATTCTGCTATAAGTGAACCTACAGCATTAGGCATACCTCCAATACCTAACTGTATACAAGCACAATTAGGTATTTCTTCTACTATAAGTTTAGCTACAGTTTTATCTACTTCAGTAGCAGCACCGCCTCCTCCTAATTCTACTATAGGAGGGTTATCACCTTCTACTATCATATCAACTTGATTAATATGTACAGATTCTCCTCCAATATGGTCAGCACCCAAACAGCGAGGCATATTCTCATTTACTTCAACTATAACGCATTTTGACCTTTCTATAACAGCCTGCATATGTGAAGCATTAGGACCAAAACTAAAATATCCATTTTCGTCCATAGGTCCAACTTGGAACATTGCTACATCTATTCCGCGAGGCAAATCTCTATAATATCTTGGCATTTCAGAATAGCGAATAGGGTCATAAAAACAAAATCCTCTTGCTATTGCTTTTCTTTCTATACCAGACATGTGCCAAGAGTTCCATGTGAAATGTTTTTCTGGATTAAGAATTTTAAATATTTGAGGCTCCCAACATAATATACCGCCTCTAATGTTTATATCTGTTAGGTTGGGCATTCTCTCTGCTAATGCTTTATCTAATTCTATTGGTGTAGCGGTTACCCAACCGTAATCTATCCAGTCACCAGATTTTATTACCTTAACGGCTTCATATGGCGAGGTTAATTTTTGATTATAAAGTTTGATATAATCCATGAAATCTCCCACTTAATTTATTTTTTGATATACTCTAGTATAGTAAAATAAATTTCAATTGTCAATTAGAATTTACTAACATATTATTATTAAAAAATTTCATTTATGTATTATTATTTTATTGTTTTTTATTTTTTATTTCACAAAAACAATATTTTTATTTTTTATTTTTGCTTTTATTTGCTTTTTACTTGACTTATATATTTTTATTTACATAATTATAATATAATATATAAAAGTGCTGCGGGGGTATATTATGATAGTGAAAAAAGTATATGCTGTGTATTATAGTGCTACAGGTACTACTCAGAAAATAGTTTCTTTTATAGCAGAAAATGTTGCTAAAAAACTTAATGTTGAATGTGAAAAATATAATTATAGCTTGCCTAAAAGAAGAGAGAAAGTGCTTGAGTTTGAAGAAAATGATTTAGTTGTATGCGGAACTCCTACTTATGCTGGAAGAGTGCCAAATATAATGCTTCCATATTTAAAAAATAATATTAAAGGCAATGGTGCTTTGGCTATACCTGTGGTGCTTTTTGGTAATAGAAACTTTGATGATGCTTTAATTGAGCTTAGAAACATATTAGAAGATAATGGATTTCATACTATAGCGGGTGCTGGATTTGTTGGGGAGCATGCTTTCTCTTATACTTTGGGGGCTAATAGACCTGATGAAAAAGATATGCAGATTGCCTCTGATTTCGTAGATAAAATAGTAGAAAAGATAAGAATCGTAGAAAATATACCTCCTGAACCTATAAAAGTGAGAGGAAATGAACCTATCCGTCCATACTACACCCCAAGAGACAGACACGAACATGCTATTGATATATTAAAAGTAAAACCTAAGGTTAATTTATCAAAATGTACAAATTGCAAAATATGTGCACATGTATGCCCTATGGGTTCCATTGATTTTAATGATGTGAGCAAATATGTAAGTATATGTACAAAATGCGGTGCCTGCATAAAAAAATGCCCAGAAAAATGCAGATATTATGATGATGAGGGGTATTTATACCATCAGCATGAATTAGAAGAACAGTTTGAAAGAAGAGCTGAACCTGAAATATTTTATATGTGATTTTTGTTTTATATAACTTATCATTTTTATATAAATATATATTTTAATGATAAGTTATAATTTTATTAACTTCTTTATATAGTGATTTCCAAGCTCATTAAAATTATATTCTTGTGAACTTATAGACCATGAAGCTCTTAATTCTTTATCAGCATAAACCATTTTATTAATATTTTCTGGAACTAATATTTCATTTGCATCTGCTATGTTTATTAATCTATTTGCAAGAAGCATAGGCTCTCCCATGCATACCACTTCATCAAATAATGTTTCAGTATCAGCAACCTGACAAAAACATAAATCTCCCATAGCTATAGATATGCTTACGCTGAATCTGTTCGCTTTTAATGTTGATATTAGTTCTTTAGCACAGCTATAGGCATCTTTTAAAATATCGCTATAGGTTGTATTTCTAAATTTAAAATTATCTGAAAAAACTGCTACTATATATTGAGCTGATATTTGGTCAACTTTTCCGCCGTATTTATTATTTATTATAGGCAATGATTTACTATAATATTCTTTTAAATATGAATTGATATTTTGTTTGTTTAGAGCACCATATAGATTGCATAGCTTTAATGATAATACCACAGAAGAAGCACTTGTGTTTTTTATGTAAGTTTCGCCTTCATTTATACTAAAAAATACTTTTTTATCAGTAAAATTTGATAAATATTCTTCGTATTGTGATTTTCCTATTATCATAAAACCTCTCCTAAAAAATAAACTATTATTTTTAAATTTTATGTCTTAATATATATAATATAAATAATAATATTTTATATGTCAATAATAAAAGACAAATTTAATAATATTTTATTATATTATGATGATATTATATTACATTATGTTAACATTATTTTTGGTTATGTTAACATAAATATTATTTTTAAATTATATTAAATATATGTTTTTTATAATAATATTATACTATATAAGGGTATAATAAAAATTTGTTTATTTTATTTGAATTAATAATAAAAATGTACTATACTTAAGAAAGCATATTATAAAAAATAAAAACGTATAAGATGTGAATAAATAAATTTTTTTTGGGAGATTTTTTATTATGGCTAAAAAGATAGTAATAGCTAGTGCCTGCCGTACAGCTATAGGAAGTATGGGCGGTTCATTGAGTACTGTTCCTGCTGCAGAGTTGGGAGCTATAGTTATTAAAGAGGCTTTAAAAAGAGCTAAGGTAGAACCTAATAAAGTTGATATGGTTTATATGGGCTGTGTTATACAAGCTTCACAGGGACAAAATGTTGCCCGTCAATGTTCTATTAAAGCTGGATTGCCGGTTGAGGTTCCTGCTATGACTCTTAATGTTGTTTGCGGTTCTGGGCTTGATGCTGTTAATATGGCTGCTAATATGATACTTGCAGGTAATGCTGATATAGTTGTTGCAGGCGGTACTGAAAACATGAGTATGGCTCCTTATGCTTTGAAAAATGCACGTTATGGTTATAGAATGGGAAATAATACTATTGTAGATACTATGGTTAATGATGCTTTAACTGATGCTTTTAATAATTATCATATGGGTATTACTGCTGAAAATATTTGTGATGATTGGCAGATTACTCGTGAGGAATTAGATGAGTTTGCTGCTAAGTCTCAGCAAAAAGCTGTTCAGGCTCAAGATTTAGGTAACTTTACGAGAGAGATTGTGCCTGTTACAATAAAAACTAAAAAGGGCGATATAGTATTTGATAAAGATGAAGGTCCGAGGGCTGGTACAACAGTTGAGAGTTTGGCTAAATTAAAGCCTGCTTTCAAACCGGACGGCGGAAGGGTTACTGCTGGTAATTCTTCTAGTATCAATGATGGTGCTGCTGCTGTTGTTGTAATGAGTGAAGAGAAGGCTAATGAATTGGGAATTAAACCTATGGCTACTTGGGTTACTGGTGCTTTAGGCGGTGTTGAACCAAGGATTATGGGTATAGGTCCTGTGGCTGCTACTAAAAAAGTATTGGCTCGCACTGGTTTAACTATTAAAGATTTTGATATTATTGAATCTAATGAAGCTTTTGCTGCTCAGTCTATTGCTGTGGGCAGAGAGCTTGGAATAGATGTTGAAAGACAGCTTAACCCTAATGGAGGAGCTATAGCTTTAGGTCACCCAGTAGGTGCTTCTGGATGCAGAATACTTGTTACTTTACTTCATGAGATGGATGCTAAAGGAGCTAAGAGAGGACTTGCTACTTTGTGTATCGGCGGTGGTATGGGTTGTGCTACCATTGTAGAAATGTAATAATTTTGTTGGCAGGTTTAGAGAGTGTGTTTTTCTAAACCTGTTTTAATTTGTTAGAATATGATAATTTAATTTAAGGAGAAATTAATGGATTTTGTAAAGTATGAAGAGAAGGGTATGATAGCTGTTATTACTATCAGCAGAGAAAAAGCTCTTAATGCTCTTAACTCTCAGGTTTTAAATGAACTTGATAAGACTTTAGATGCTGTTAATATAAATAATATCAGATGTTTAATATTAACTGGAGCAGGAGAGAAATCTTTTGTTGCTGGGGCGGATATATCTGAGATGAGTAAGGCAAGCAAATCAGAGGGAGAGGCTTTTGGTAAGAAGGGTAATGATGTATTTAGAAAGATAGAGACTTTTCCTATACCTGTGATTGCTGCGGTTAATGGTTTTGCTTTGGGCGGCGGATGCGAAATAGCTATGAGCTGCGACATACGTATTTGTTCTGATAATGCTGTATTTGGTCAGCCTGAAGTGGGACTTGGTATTACTCCGGGCTTTGGAGGTACTCAGAGACTTCCTCGATTGGTTGGAGTTGGTATGGCTAAGCAGCTTATATATTCTGCTAAAAATATTAAAGCTGATGAGGCTTATAGAATTGGTTTGGTTAATGCTGTTTATACTCAATCTGAACTTATGACTCAGGCTGAAAAATTAGCTCAAACTATTGCTAACAATGCTCCTATTGCTATTCGTAATTGTAAGAGGGCTATTAATAGGGGGCTTGATGTTGAGATGGATATGGCTATTATTATAGAAGAAAAGTTATTTGGGGATTGTTTTGAGAGCGAGGACCAGAGAGAGGGTATGGCTGCTTTCTTAGAAAAGAGAAAAGTTGAAAAATTTGTTAATAGATAATAAATGATGATAAATTTTCTTATTAATTTATTTAATAAAGTATAATTATAAAATTTTTTATAAAAATAAAAGGAGAAATTAAAATGAAAGTTGGTGTTATTGGTGCTGGAGCTATGGGCTCTGGTATTGCTCAAGCTTTTGCTCAAACTGAAGGTTATGAAGTTTGTTTATGCGATATTAAAGAAGAATTTGCTGCAAGCGGTAAGGCAAGAATTGCTAAGAGTTTTGACGGAAGAATTGCTAAGGGTAAAATGGAAAAAGCTGATGCTGAGAAAATTTTATCTAAAATATCTATAGGTTTAAAAGATATTTGTAAGGATTGTGATTTAATAGTTGAGGCTGCTTTTGAAAATATGGAAGTTAAAAAAACTACTTTCAAAGAATTACATGAAATTTGTAAGCCTGATTGCATATTCTCTTCTAATACTTCTTCACTTTCTATCACTGAAATAGGTGCTGGTATTGGAAGAGCAGTTGTTGGTATGCACTTCTTTAATCCTGCTCCTGTTATGAAATTAGTTGAAGTTATTTCTGGTATTAATACTCCGAGAGATGTTGTTGAAAAAATTATTAAAATATCTGAAGAAATTGGAAAAACTCCTGTTGAGGTTAATGAGACAGCTGGTTTTGTTGTTAACCGTATATTAGTTCCTATGATTAATGAGGCAATAGATTTATATTCTATGGGGGTAGCTTCTGTTGAGGGTATAGATAATGCTATGAAACTTGGAGCTAATCACCCTATGGGGCCTTTAGCTTTAGGTGATTTGATTGGTCTTGATATTGTACTTGCCATTATGGAAGTGCTTCAAAGAGAGACTGGAGACCCTAAATATAGACCTAGTGCTTTACTTAAAAAAATGGTTCGAGGCGGATTGCTTGGTCAAAAAACTGGTAAAGGTTTCTATGAGTATTCTAAATAATTAATATATAGTTTGTTTGTTGCTTGCGGAGGGGTTAATTTTAATCCCTTCGCTTTTTTTATTTGTAATAATTTTAAATATAATATACTATTTTTATAAAAAATAAGGATATATATAATTATGAAATATAATGAAATAAATGATGAAAGTATAGAAAAATTGATGAATATTTTTTATGATAAAATCAGAGTACATAATGAATTAGGACCTATATTTAATGAGCATGTTGGAATTGATGATGAATCTTGGGAGAGACATAAAGAAAAGATTGCTAAATTTTGGAAAACTATGCTTTTAAATGAAAAACTTTATATGGGAAATCCCGTTCAGCCGCATATTAATCTTATGCCTTTCGATATGAAGTTGTTTGACAGTTGGCTTTCTTTATTTAAAGAATGTCTTGATGATGTATTTGAAGATGAAGCTTCTAATCATTATTATGAGGTGGCATTTAATATTGCTAAAAACTTTAAGGCTGTGTTATTTAATCAGTAATGTTTGTTTAAAGTAAGTAATTTTAAAATATTATGTTAATATGTTATAATATCTTTAACTTTACTGCAGGGTATTTTATGCGTATTATTTTGCTTATATTTTTTATAATGTTTAATTTTCTTTATTCTCAGGATTATAATGAAGAAGAACAAAATCCGCCTATAGAGATTCCTATAATTAAAGCTATTGCTGAAGATGATATTAGTACTTTAAAAAATATTATTAATAAGGGAGAAGATTTAGAAATTAGAGATGAACAGGGCAATACTCCTTTAATATGGGCGGCACTTTATGGGAATGCTGATATAGTAAGAGAGCTTATTAAAGCTAATGTAAATATTAATAATACTAATAATTTTGGCAATACTGCTTTGATGGGGGCGGTACTTGAGGGGCATTATTCTGTAATTAAGCTTTTAATGGATAATAAAGCTAATATTAATATAACAAATAATGACGGTTGGTCTGCTTTGATGTGGGCTTCTGTGAGGGGAGATATTAATATTTTTGATTTGCTTATAGAGTATGGTGCAGATATAAATGTTGCTGATAAAAATGGCAATACTCCTTTGATGATAGCTTCTGATTCTGCTTATATTGATATTGTTGATAGGCTTATAATGTTAAAAGTAGATGTTAATCAGGCAAATGGTTTGGGAGACAATGCTTTACTTATGGCTTCTATATCTGGGAATGTTGATATTGTAAGAAAGTTAATTAAAGCTGGGGCTAATGTTCATTTTAGAGGCTCTAATGGTATAACTGCTATAATTTATGCTTCAAGGTTTGGAAGATTAGACATAGTAAAAGAGTTAATAAAAAGCAAAAGTGATGTAAATACTGCTGCTTCTGATGGAACTACTCCTTTAATTGCTGCTTCTATAGACGGCTATACAGATATAATAAAAGAACTATTAAAAAATAAAGCTGATGTTAATAAAGCAAATAATTCTGGGTATAATGCTTTAATTATATCATCAATAGAAAATCATATTGATATAGTAAAAGAACTTATAGTATATAAAGCTAATATTAATGCTGTTACAGAAGAGGGGTATACTGCTTTGATGGGAGCATCTGCTGCAGGAAATTTAGATATTGCTAAGATATTAGTAGATGCTGGTGCTGATATTAATTACAAATCAAAAACGGGTGAAACTGCTTCGGATATTGCTAAAAAGAAAGGAAATTTAGATATATATGACTTTTTAAATAGCATTTCCAAAAAATAATTAAAAAAAATTTACTTTTTATTAGTTTTTAGTAAAAAATATTTACTTTTACTTGACATTTAATTTACAATTTGCTATAATAAATAATGTCCTTCATTGATATAAATAATTAAAAAAAGGAGATTATTTATGAGAAAGCTACTAATTTTTTCATTATTTTTAATTAGCTCATATAATATTTTTGCTGCTGATTTGGGAATTGGTATAGTAGTTCCTCTTGGAGCTTCTATATCACAAAGTTCAATAGCCCATAAATCAGGGGTTGATACTAAAAATGGTGCTTTAAGTACATCGGGTGCTTTTGAATGGGGTGTTGGTATTACTCCCGGTTTTTATAAAGATTTTGATGATTATTTGGGCTTTTCTTTGGCATTAGATTTAGCTTATCATAGAGATGTTTTTGCATACAAAGAAAGTGTTGCAAGTGGAAACAATTCTTATTCTACTGTTAATACTTCTTATAATTTTGACACTATATCTATAGGGCTTCTTCCAAAGCTTAATATAGCAAGATTTTTTATAGGGCTTGGAGGAGGAGTTAAGATTCCTCTTGCTTCAACTGAAACTACTAAAATATATAACGAACAAACTCAGCAATTAGTAGATGCTAATAATAAATATAATTTCAATGATACAAAAAATAAATTTGATATGTTTGTGATACCTTATATAAAGCTTACGGTTGATTATTTATTTTTCTTTAATAAAGAAGCTGCATTAGGGCTTGGAATATATGCAGGATATGATTTTGGACCTTCATTTAAGGCTGATGATAGATTTAGTAAAAAGTCTTTGGGTGCTTTTGATATAGGGGCACAAATAAGTCTTTATTTTGTAGATAATTAATCCCCTTTATATAAAATTTTTATAAAAATAATTTAATAATCGTGAGGTGTGTGCAATAAAAATGCATGCACCTTTTTTATTGATATTTATTAATTTTTTATTATAATAAGGCAAATTAAATATTTATGATTTTGATATGACAAAAAATAAAAGATATATAATTGAAAAATATAGCTCTGACATATATTCAAAATATAACACATACAGTAATAATAAAAATATATATTATGATGATTATTATATTCTTCATTCTCTAAAAAATATAGTAAATAGAATTAATGCACTTAAAAAAGAAAATAATGATATAAAAGTATTATTAGTATCAATCAATTCAGGAAAGCCAACACAATTAAAAAAAGGAAAGTATAGATATATAGAAATAGAGTTTTATAAAGATTTAAGTTATAAAGAAGGAAATTCTGATTGTAAAGATGATATTTATTTCTTTTTAGATGAAAATAAAATTTGCTTTTTTGAAATAGGTGTATTTTTAGAGTTATACAATAATTTGAAATCTTATGAACAATTTAGCCATATTTATATATATGAAATGATTAATAAAATAATAAGCCCATATAAATTAATATATGATGTTAATCATTCTTCAAGAAAAATAGAAAATTACAAAGATACTATAAAAAATATAAAAAATAATCATTTTGAGCTTATCATCAAAGAAAGAGAGATTGATAGATTAAAAAAAGTTATGCAGGAATATTTTGATGATAACAATAAAAAAACTGTTTCAATTCTTCCTTCATATAGATTAAATAAAGAAGATAAGAAAAAAGATACGAGATATTATACATTAGAAAGTTTAATAGTATTAGATGAAATATTAAGAATATATAAAAGCATAAAAAGCACAGATTTTGTATTTATTAGAAATATAAGCTACTTAGATGACACTGAAGAGATAGCAAAAGAGATATTTAATTTTGATAAAATATTAAAATCAAATATATATACTATTGAAAGTGAAAAATATATAAAAGAAATTATTTTAAATATAAACGATGATAAAGAAAGACAAAAAGAAATAAAGAAAATAGATATAAAAAATATATTTAATAATTTTAAAAATATAAGTATAACAGATTTAGAGAATACTATATTTTATTTGTATGATACAATACTTAATCTAATAAGAGATATAAGAGATAATAAAAACTATAATAATATAATAGAAGAAAATGAAGAATTACAAAAAGGCATTTTATATTATGACAGTGTTTTTTATTATTTAAGATATTTTATAGGGTATTTATTTACTGATAAAAAAATTATAAATGAAGAAGAATATAAAAAAATAATAGAGCTTTACACTTATAAATATAATACACTTAGAAGCCATAATATTTACAGATTCTACAAATTTTATTTAAATAATGAAACGGCAAAAAAACATAATATAGAAGATTACAGTGTTATTAATAATTATCTTTACTCTTATCAATATGAAGAGAAAATAATTAAAAGATATTCAATATATGATTATAAGGAAATATACATTTATTATTATAAGTTTATATTGATGAGTATTGCATACAATATTGTAGGCTATCATAGAGATGAAAAAGATTATATAAAAATTAGAATAGAAACAAAAAAAGAGAGAGAAAAAAATCCATATAATATAAATTTTAGAATTGTGTATAAACAAGAATTTGAAAAAATAAAAAATGATATTAATAAGTTTAACAGAATGCTTAATAATTTATATTTTCTTAATATTATTGATTATGAAGAGTATAAAAAATATGATTATTGTAAAGTTTCAGAATTAATAAATTATATTTGCGGTTTAATTGAAGATGAAGAAAAAATTATAAATATAAAAGAAAATATAAAAAACTTTGAAGTATATCAATCAATAAAAAAAGAAATTACAAAAATAAAAAGCACTGTTTCTGAGTTTGAAAAAGTTATTGAATATTTGCATGACATTAATATTATTAACAATTTTAATTTATATAAAGACATAAAGACAATAAAATTATTAATTTTTATTTCTTATCAAATTAAAGATAAATTTACTGATGTAGAAGAAAATATAAAACAATTTAAAGTATACAAATTAATAAAAAAAGAGATAGAATTAAATAATAAAAAATTAGAATATATTCGCAATTCAGATAATCTTTTAAATAAATTATTCTACTCATTTTTAGAAGAAGAATACAAATTAAGCTATGATAAAATAGAAGACATAATAAAAAAAATCAATAATTTCTATGATATATATAAACAAATAGAAATTCCTATAAAAAATATTTAAAAAATCAAAAAAAAAATTCTCTATTGACCTCCATACGAATATGTCAAATTACAAATTAGTATAAAAGTCCTAATATATAACCATGGTTAGATAAAAATATTTAGCCTAACTAAAAATTATATTTTTAAGGAGGAGCAATATGAGTGAAAAATCAAATCATAATGCTTTCAAATGCCAACAAATCTGTAACAAATATTCCTATTACAAGAATCAGGGTAATAGAGGAAAACAGATGAACCCTAATCAGAAGAAATAAAATTTATTTCTTCAGGCTGCCTCAAATTATTTACTAGTTTGGGGCGGCTTAAACAATTAGAAATTATTATGTAAAAAGTTTATATGTAATGATGATTAGGTATAAAGAAAAATTAATATTTATAATAAGGAGATTATATAATGAACATTTACTTATTTATTGATTTACACAGAAAAAGAGCAAAAGAAGCAAGAAACTATTTCACAAATTTATTAAAGGTATTATGTATATTAAAAATATTATTTGGTGAAAGTTTGAGTATTAATATGGAAGTTGTATTTGGAAGGGGGCGTCACAGTAAAAATAAAGTACCTGTTTTGAGATATGTTATTTTAAGACAAGCTAAAAAATATCAAGATTTCGGATACAAGTACAAACTAAATAAAAAAACAGCTTACGGCTCTATGATTATAATTTTTTAATAAATAAGGTAACTGTAAAATGGCAAGAAGAGATGAAAACAACAATATAGATAAAAATGCTAAGAGAAATATAAATGCTTTTGATGTGTATTATTTTATAAAGAATAAAAAATATGCTTTGCCAAAATATTCATTTATTTTGAGAAGTAAAAAGAGATTAATGTCTATAGGAGAATTTTTAAATCTTTTGGAAAAAAACAATATAAAAAATATGAGTATTAATCTGCTTAGGGAATGGGATAATAAAGAGCTTCTTCCTGCATACAGAGTTGAGAGGGGAATGATTAGAACAGAAAGCAGATACTACATAATGGAGCATCTTGATATTGTAAGAGAGATAGTAAAATTAAAATCTTATGGGCTTGAAATAAGAGAGATAGAAAAGGTTGTTTTTGAAAATAAATCTTTTGAAATACTTTTTTTATCAAAATTAATAAAAAATAAGGAGCTGCTTATGAAGATGAAATACATTGTAAAAAACATAAAACATATAGAAGATGAATTAGTAAATTCTATATGCCATGAAGTAAAAAATATATTTAACATTAATGATGATGATTTTAAAGAAACTTTTAATGATAAGTATTTAAACACTATATTAAATGATTATAAAAACAGCAATTTAAATCCTGATGAATTAAGCGTATTGTTATTATCTTTAATACTTTTGAGTTTATACAATTCTTATGACAATAATTCTTTTGACAGGAAAAAATTCTCCAAACAGTTTTACAGCATCATAAGTGAGAATAAAAATACTACCTAACCATACTTAGGTTGTAAGTTTATTGATTAATAAGATTGAATAAAGAGTAAATATATTTAATATAGATAAACATATTTTAACATTTGATAATTTATTAAAGATTCGTAAATCTTTAATTGTTATAAATAAAAAAATATTAATAAGGGGTTTGTTATGAAACACTTAAAAAAATTATTATTCACAGCTGTATTAGCAGCAGCATTAAGCACATCAGTATTCGCAGCAAGCGGATTCGAGTTTATACTCAATGTGCCATTAGGTATGGGAATAAATCTACTTCCAACATTCTCTTATATAAATAATGTTGCTAAACCAAATGGCAATGAAATACTAAGAGTTAATTATAATTCAGAAAAGAGATTAGGCTTTGATACTGGAGTTTCTGCTCAAATAGGTTATATGTGGCAAGTTGTGAATAATTTTTGAATTAGTCTTTTAGGTGAAGTAGGATATAGTTTTGATAGTCTTTATGGAGTATATAAATTTGATAGTGCTGATGCTGGAGCAGTAAGCCCTATACCGTCTGAAAGTGAGATAAATGTTTCTGTATATAGCCATACGTTAAAAGTTGGTTTATTGCCTAAATTTAATATAAATGCATTTTCTATAGGTATAGGCGGCGGTGTATCAATACCTATGTCAGTAAGTCAATCTATTTCTCTTAGCGATGGAAGCAAAGGAAATTATCCAAATATTAAATTAAGTATTCCTATAGGATTTTATGCTAAATTGACTTTAGATTATTCTATATTTTTTACTGATAATATAGCGTTAAATATTGGATTATACACAAGATTCGATTATATAAATTCTATAAAAACAGTTATAACAGGAAATCCAGAACATGTTGGATCACAGTATTTTGATACACCTTTTGTAACTTATGATATAGGTTTACAAGTAGGATTCAGATTCTGACCTAAAGCTTTTAATTAATTTTAGCAAATAGTTCTGTTAATAAAACAATTATATAAAAAGCCTGTCTTAATATTTTAGGGCGGGCTTTTTATTATAAAAATTAAAAAATAAATTATTTAATGTTTTTAGGGTGTGTGCAATAAAAATGCATACACCTTTTTTATTGATATTTATTAATTTTTCTATTATAATGCTCATAATTTAATGGTGTTTGGTTATATAATTATGAAAAATTGTAATATAAAAAATTTAATATATCTTGTTAATAGCTCTTTTAGAAATAAATCCTATAATTTAACATCAAAATTACTAAATGAGATAATTAAGTCAGACAATACTTCTTATAAGGCATATTGTCTGTTAGGATATATTATTTTTATAAAGTCAGAAAATAATATAGAGAAATTAAAACAAGCTATTAAGTATTTTGATACATCTATAAAACTGCAAAAATATTATCCATTATCATACTATTATAGAATTAAGTCAAAAAAGAAATTAATAAAAATTTATAACAAAGAAAATTTAAATATTAAAAAAGAAATAAAGTCAGATATTGCTCAATTAAAAAAACTTGCAAATAATTATTTAATAAAAAATATAATAAGGAATTTCTTAAAAAATCCATTAGGCATTCAAAATAAAAAAACTTTAATTTTAAAAAATATTGAAGAGATAAAAGATTATATGATAAATTTTAATACTCAAAAAGTTAAATATGATTATTCTGATATTATAGAAAATTATAATTATTTTATAGAAACAAACAATAATATAAAATATGATTTACATAATTTGAGAGGTTTTATTAAATTCAATTTAAATATATATGATGAAGCTTTAGAAGATTTCAATACTTCAATAAATCATAAATATTCAGACGGTTATTATAATAGGGCTAAACTTAAATACAAATTAAGAGAATATAGTGAGGCTTTAAGAGATTTTAAAAAAGCTAAACAAATATTTATGAGAGAATCTTCTTCAAATGTTGTAGATAGAATAAAATGCGACCATTATATTGCTTGGTGTAATTATAAACTAAATAATATTGATATTGTTTTTGATGATATTGAAGTTGATGATATAATAGAAGATAATTCTTTAGCTTATTATAATATAGGAAAATTGAAGCTTCAATTTAAAAAGTATGATGAGGCTTATAAATATTTTTCTAAAATAGATAAAGATTGCAGAAATTATAAAAAGGCAAAATATTATATTCAGGCTTGTGAATATAGAATGAATAATAATTATGATGATATAGAGTTTTTAGAAAATATTTTAAAATTACTTTCAATATATAAAGAAGAGAATGATTTTGGAAATGTAAATAATCTCGGCAGTAAAATTTTAGAACATATTAAAAGATTTGATAAAAAGTCTTTTAATTATAATTATTATAGGGCTATAGCATTATACTATATTTATGAAGTAGGAGAGTATAATAAAAAATTAAAAAGGCAGTTGGTAGATAGTTTAAAAAATGTTCTAATTATGATTGAAGAGAAAAGAAGAGAATATTATACAATAAAAAAAATGCTTATGGATTTACAAAAATATGGCATCTGAAAATTTTAAAAAAGATATTATTTATAATAGTTTTAAATACAATAAAAAAGATGTTATTCCATCATTGGATAATATAAAAAATAGCAGCAAAAATATTTATACTATTGAAAGTCTTTCTGGAAGAGAGAAAAAAGAAAATAAGGATTATAAATTAAGAAATATTAGCCTTTTTAAAGAAGGGGAATTTTCGTATAATGATTATAATATAGAATATCTTAATAAAGAAGAAATCAGAAATATTGATTTTAAAAGTAGTATTTATTTTTTTAGTGTAGATGCTTTTATAGAATATTATAATTGTGCTACCAATAAAAAAATAGAAACGCAAGATTATGTAGATAGAATTAAAGACAGACTAAAACAAAAAACCTATAAAAAATTAATACTTCCTGCATACAAACTAAAGAGTAAAGATACAAAAAAAGAAAAACATTTTTATATAACTCAAGAATTGGATATACTTGATTTTTTAATTGATAATTTTGAGTTTGGTACGGATATAAGAGAGATATTATATAATATAAATTTAGATTATGTATGCTTTATAGAGAGAAAAATTAAGGCTTTATATAAGCAAATAATAAAAATAAAAAAATCAAATAATGAAAAAATATATTATGATTATAAACTATATTATATTGCGTTTTTTATTTATGATTATTATAGACAAAAAAGAATTAATAAAAAAGATTATTATAAACTTATAGATATTTATAAAAAAGCTTATAAAAAAATTTTAAGAAATAAAGAAAATGAAAAATATTTTTACTATGGAGAGGAAGTAGAAAATAAAAGCAGTTATTATAATATAGATTTATTGAAAAAGTGCAGAGGTCTTTCGTATAATTTTAAAGACTATATTAATTTACATTATAAACTTATAGATTATCAAATAGATCAAAAAAGATATTTAAAAAGATACACAGATTTTTTTAGCAGTCAAATATTAGTATTTTTATATTTTTTAGGTCATATTTCTAAGGCTGATTTTTTAGCTTTAAGAGAAAAGATAAAAAATTTAGAGGAGATGGGTTTGCCTTTAAAAAAATATAATATAGATTTAGAAGAAGAGGAAGAGAATATAATCTTTGAAGTATCATCTGCTAATAATTACAATATGCTTTTAATAGACTATATAGAGTTATATAATTTCACAAGGCTTTATCATAAAAATAGCATCAAAAATTCTTATAAAAAATATGTTCAATTAATGTTAAAATCAAGTGAGCTTAAAAAAATTTTAAAATAATTTTTGAAGTATTTAATTTTTTTTTATACTTCAAATGCAATATTTATTTTTTATTGTATAGTAGCTAAAAACAACTGAATAAAAAAAGGAGATAAAAAATGAAAAAGTTTATTGTTTTAGTATTTGTTGTGGTATTATTTGCAACTTCTTGTATATCACAGCATAGACACATAGTTGGTAATGGGCCTCAGACTGGTATAAAAGTAGAAAGAAAACAGTGGTATGCTTTATGGGGATTAGTTCCTGT
>NZ_CAKVGN010000010.1 GCF_934747485.1 uncultured Brachyspira sp.
TTAGCTATTTATATTATAAGGAATACCTACTTTATTTTAACTAAAAAACGTGCAATATCTATGGCTCCTAAACACAATTAATTATAAAATATTCTTGATTTTTTAATGAAAATGCTATACCGTAATATCAATATTACATTTTAAAAAGGAATATCACTATGAAAAAAAATATTCCAATAATAGTTCTAAGCTCAGCAATTGCAGGTGCCGGCGTTTCTTATTTTGTTTTTAAGCAAATACAAAAATCTTATTTTTATATTAAAAGCTATGACAAAAAATTTGAAATGAAGTTTTCTAATAAATGGCATGTATCAAAAGAAAAAAATGAGCTTAATGAAAACTCAAACCTTGAACTAATTAACAATAAAGATTCTCTTTGCTTTATAATGTTCTCTAAAAATAAAACTGAAGTGAATAATATAACTTTAGAAGAATACAATCAAAATACAGTAAATGGTATTAGAGAAAATAATATAATATTAAGTTCTAATAAAATCGCTATACATAAAAAGAATGTTTATATTACAGAGTTTTATTCTAATTATAAAGATGTTGATGTGCATTATTCTATATATGTGCTTGAAACAAATAATTATTATCATCAATTTATGATAGCTTCTATGAGCGGTAAAAATTATTATAGTAAAATAAAAAATATATTATCTACTTTAAAAGAAATATAATTATTATAAACACTATGAAAAACAAATTAAAATATATTTTTATATTATTATTTTTATTTGAAATTAGTTTATTTTCAGAACAAAGAATATTTTTATCATCAAATTTAATAGGAGATGATTTGAGAAAAGAAATTATTAATTGGGTGAAAAATAATTCAATAAACGAAGAAAATTATAAAATATTAGATAATGGTTTTATATATTTTTTTTATGTATCAAATATAGATGATAATAAAAATAAGTTTTTATGTTTTGACATTACTTTTAATTTGCAGCATGACAAGTTTATAGTAGATTTCTCTAATCCTAAAATATTTGATAAAGAAAAAAATGAAATAAAAGATTTAGAGTTCAGCACTATAAGTAAATTAACAAAAACAGGCTGGTTTAAATCATATAATGAAGAGATAGATAAAATAGTAGAGGATATTGAAAATATAATAAGCTAAATTTATATTTATTAGTATGTTGACAAAAAGAGTAATTACATTTAATATCTTAGAAGATAATTATATAACATTAGGAGGATATTTTTATGACTAAAGGAATATTTTCTTTTATACTTGGTGTAAGTGCCGGCGTTGCATTAGGTTTATTATTTGCTCCAAAAGCTGGTGAAGAGACTAGAGAAGACATTAAAGAAACTATGGATAATATTAAATATAAAGTAGATGATTTGTATCATAGAGGAGTTATTAAGACTTCTGAATTATATGAAAAAGGCAGAGAAAAGACTTCTGAATTATACGAAAAAGGTAAAGAAAAAACTTCAGATTTTTTAGATAAAAGAAAAAAGAAATCTGATGAAGTTGATGCTTAATTTTTTGATAGTTATTTAAATATGAGTGATATTACTTTTCAATTAAACGTTATTGCTATATCATTGGCTTTTATAGCTATAGCAATATTAATATTAACTTTGGCTATGTTTTTTGTATTGCTTGCTACACATTTTAGATTTAGCAGCAGATTTGATAAGATAATAGATAATATAGAATCTATTAGCGAAAAAGTTAATAATATAGCAGTATTTGTAGAATCTGAAGCTGACAAAACAAAAAAAAGTTTGTCAGATATGCATGACGCTTTAGATAATGTTACCAGCAGTTTTTATGGTATTACAAACTCGCTTAGAGATTTTACCGATAATTTCAATTTTATGAATATAATTAACTCTATTGTTGGTTTATTTAAAAGAAAAAACAAAACTGATGACGATGAATTTAATTTTTAATTTGTGGAAAGATATATGAAAAAAAAATTATTATTAATAAGCTTTATACTATTTGTTTCTGTATGTTCTTTATATTCTAATGAAGATTTCGCCATAAAAATAACAGATGCTGATGGAAACTTAAAAAAACTTATCACTAAAAATGAGTTTCTTAATGATGTAACAAATTTAATAACATTAAGAGGCGGTAATGAAGAGGCTATTAATATAATTATTACAAATGAATTGCAGTTATGGCAAATAGCTAATCAAATAATAGAGCAAGAGGTTTTGTATATTAAAGCTGTAGAAGAGGGCTATGATAAAGATAGTGATTTGATGGCGAGAATAGAAAAAGAAAGAGATAATCAAATAGTGCAATTATATATGCAAAAAAAAGTGCCTAAAGATTTTAGTGTTGTAACAGATGCTCAAAAGAGAAGTTTTTACAATACAAATAAAAACCGTTTGCATCCAAATGTTACTTTTGACCAGTTATCTCTTCAAATAGAATATGCTATCATTCAAGAACGTATGCGTAATGAATATAATAAAATATTGCAGAATGCTAAAACTAACTACACTAAATTTGAATATTCATCTGCTAAAGACCCTTGTATTACAATAGAAGAAACAACTATTCCATTATCTAAATTTAATGAAATGTTTAATGAAAATCTAAAGCAAGCTGGAGATAATATTCCGCCTGCATTAAAGGCACAAGCACGTGATAGTATGTTTAATGCTTTTGCTGCTATGGAAGTTATGCTTTATGATGCAAAAAAAACAGGTTTCTATGATACACCAGAGGCTAAATCTTTAGATAATCTAATAACAAGAAATGCTGTTACTGCAAACTATATAGATAAAACTATAAGGGCTAAAATACCTAAGCCTACTGAAGAAGAAATTAATCAGGCTTATAAACAATATGGAGCTATATATAAAATAGATTCTCTTCCATATCAAGAAGCTCAAAAAGCATTAGAGACTTTAGTAATAGAAGCTAAAACTCAGCAAATATATCAAGTATTAATTGCTCAGTTAAGATATGGCTACAGTATAGAAAAAGATTTATCTCTATAAAATATACTCATGAAAATAAGAGTTTTATTTATATTAATAATATCAATTACCGTAAGCCGACTATCTTATGCTTCAAGAAATGATTTTTATTTTGATATATCTCCTCTAATAGAAAAAAATAAAATGTTTTCTGTGGGCATAGGAGGCATATATTATGAATATAACTCTTGGTTTCAGGATTATAAATTATATATAAATGACCCTCTCGACCAAAATATTAGTAAAAGAAATTTATCATTTACATTTATGCCGTATTTTATGGTGAGACCTATTAATTTTTTGGAATTAGGAGTATCTGCAAGTTTTATATATCAAAGGCAAGATACAAGGCAAGATTTAACAGGGCTTACAAATATGACTGATTCTTTTAATTTTGATGCTATAAATGCAACAGCTAAAGTAACATTTTTGGATTGGTATTTATCATTGGGTGCTAAAGTTGGAATGAGCTATAATTTTTCTCAAAGTATTCTTGGTGAAAACAGAGATGCTTTTAATTTTAATGGGGCTTTTTTACTTGGAATAGTGCCTAAAGTAATACCGCTTAATATATTATTTGCTTATGTGTTTGATACAAGAGATAATTTACAAAGAGATATATTGGAGTTGGGTGAGATAATTGGAGGAATTGAGCTAATAACATCTCCTTTTATGACATTATATACAGGTGTAAGTTACGTTTTTCCGTATCAGCCCAAAAAAAGAGATTATTCTTATTTAGAGCCTTTCGTAAAGTTTAAAGCTACAATATCAGATTTTTTATATATGACCATTACATACCGAAAAATTATACTTGGTACAGGAAATGTTCCAAACACATCAACTGTTGATTTTTCTATAGAATATATGTTCTATGGACCGGGTGATTGGTGGTATTTGGGAAGACCGAAAGAGAAAAGAAAACAATATAGCTACTAATTTTTAAGTTTATTAAAAAAATATATTTCACTGTTTTGTTAGTGGTGGCTTTGCCCCCTGCGAAGCGTACCCGAAGGGTAAAAACTTTGACGAAGTCCGCAGAGCGTAGCTGTGGGAAAAAGTTGACAGAAAATATTTTTATGTTTTTTATTCTCGGGGGCTAGCCCCCGCACCCCCAGTTCTTTTGCCGATAGGCACCTACTCGGTACGACCGAAGGGAGTCCTTCAGGGCGACCGTAGGAAATGCCCTTGCGGCGTGCCACAAAGAACCAAAAAGGCTGCATTTTTATTATAAATTTTATAATTTAATTGTACATTAAAATGCACTCCCCCGCACGACTAAGAAGTTATAATTAAAGCATAGCATTACCGTGCGGAAAACTCATATGGCGAATACTTCAAAAAAAAAAAATAATTGTGAATAAAAAAGCAATACCACCCGCACACCTAAAGGGCTATGATTAAAACAGAGTATTGTCGTGCGGCAAGCCGCTACGGCGAGTAGTGGTACAGCTCATACGCGGGAAAAAGAACAATAAAAAATTGATAGAAAATTATTGTTTTAATAATGCATTAATTAAAAATTAAATACATTATTAAATAGATATATTAATTATATAGAAAATAATGCATTAATAGAATTGCCCAATATATATGTTGCTATGGTTTGTATAAAAGAAAGTATAGTTCTTAATATTCCAAAGAAAAGTAAGGCATATAATATTAAAAAACCATAAGGGTATATTCTGTCATAAGTATTTTTGCCTTTGTTTGATAAGAAAAACCTTAATATCCAACCGCCGTCTAATGGAGGAAAAGGAAGCAAATTAAAAAACATAAGCATTATATTAATCATATAGAACATTATAAGCATTGTAATTACTATTGGCAATGCATTTAAAAATATATTAGTAAGTATATTTAAATTGGCTTGTAATGCCATTATTAATTTGTATATTACAAAAGTGCCGTCCACAGGAAAAGCTAAAATCTTTATTATAATAAAAGAAACAGTAGCAAGCATTAAATTAGCAAAGGGTCCAGCAAAAGACACTAAAGCTTGGTCTCTTTCAAAATTAGAAAAATTTCTTGAATCTACAGGAACAGCTTTCATCCAACCTATAACAGGTATGCCAGTAACAGCAGCAAGCAAAGGCAATACAACACTTCCAAGTATATCTATATGAGCAAATGGGTTCAATGTCAATCTTCCTAAACTTTTAGCAGTATTATCTCCAAAAAAATAAGCAACCCTCGCATGGGAATATTCATGCATACTAGCTGATATTATAAAAACAACATATGATATTATTCCTATTGATAATCTATTAGCAAATATTTCACTTACCATTTTTATTATATTCTCTCTATATTTTTAAATTCTCTTTTAGTAAATTTTCTTAATAATAATATATTAAAAACAATATAAATGTCAAAAAGAAAAATTATAATGTTTTGTTAGTTTTATCTATTAAATAATTAAATATAGTCTTTATGTCTTTTTTTGATAAATCAATATTTTTAAACATATCAGAACGATTAATAAAAGTTTTTATAATGCTTCTCTCTCTCCTATATTCTTCTATAAGTTTATGATTACCAGAAATTAAAACATCAGGCACTTTCATATTATCTATTTCATAAGGTCTTGTATACTGTTCGTATTCTAAAAGCCCATTAGCATTCTCTTCAAAAGTATCATTTACCACAGATTCGCTATTATTAAGCACCCCCTTATATCTGCATATTGCATCTATAATCAAAAGTGCTGGTATCTCTCCGCCGCTTAAAACATAATCACCTATACTTATAGTTTCGTCAGCATATTTTTTTTCAACTCTATAATCTATGCCCTCATAGTGCCCAAGTATTAATGTGATATGTTCTTTTTTTGACAGCTCTTTTATTTTTTCTTGAGTCAATGTTTTTCCGGAAGGAGAAAATATTATAGTGTGTCCTTTGTTGTTACTCTCAAAATATTTTTTAAAAATAGTGTAGGTCATAATCATACCCGGTCCTCCGCCATAGGTATAATCATCACATTTTTTATAATTTCCCTCTCCAAACTCACGCATATTAACAATATTAATATCAACGGCATTGCTTTCTTTTGCCATAGATATAACACCGCTGTTTAGAGGGCTTTCATAGAAGTTAGGGAAAAGTGTAAGTATATCAATTATCATCTAACAAAATCCAAGAGATGTATTTTTTTATTATTTATTATTATTAAAAAATAATATACTAATTCATGAAAAAAGTAAAAATTTTCAGAGCATAATTACTTTATAATATGGAGTAACTTTTTAAGTTTTTTTAATTATTCGTAGGGTTTTGCCAAGAATATTTTTTTAGTTTTATTGTTCTCGGGTACTAGCACCCCCACTTCTTTTGCGACCGAAGGAAGTGCCGGCGGCGTGGCCCAAAGAAGCAAAAGGACTGCATTTTTATTATAAATTTTATAATTTAATTGTACATTAAAATGCACTCCCCCGCACGACTAAGAAGTTATAATTAAAGCATAGCATTACCGTGCGGTAAGCCCTCGACCGTAGGGAGTGCACAGCTAGGCGAGTAATGCGGCAAGGTGGTACAGCTCGTACGCGGAAAAAGTTGATAGAAAACAATTATTTTAATATAAACTAAAAACCTAATTCTTCATCTATAAATAATATATGTATTCTATTTCTTATATGGCATTTATTTATAATTACGGTATAAGAACATAACCTATCTTCTATATTACAATTCTCATTACAAATCATATCCCCTACACTGCAAGGATTATTTACTTTAAATCTTATAGAGTTTTGTGAAGCTGCAAAATCTTTAGCTCTCTTTAATGCATCATCTTGAGTATTTGCAATCTTATTTCTTCCTACAATTAAATAAACTTTTTTTGGTCCGTAAATCATAGCAGAAACTCTATTTCCGCTTCCATCTATAGCAATAACATCTCCATTTTTACTTAAAGCATTAGCAGAACATAAATATACATCAGCAGTAAATGCCTTAATCTCTGCTTCCGCTTTTAATTCTTTATTGTTTCTGTCTACAAAATTTTTATAATCTTTTAAATCTTCTAATATACCCATCTGATTAACACTCGCACTTCCGCCAAATGTTATAACATCATCTTTTTTTATTTGAGATAATAAAAACTTTTTAGCTTCTTCTTTATTAGAAAAGCTATCAAAAGCAAAACCTTTTTTAGTAAAATTAGTTTTTAAAATGTTAGACAAATTATTAAAATACTCTTCTTGAATAGTCATAAAAAACTCCATAAAATAGTTTAATAAAATAATTTTAACTAAATAACTTAAATAAATTATACTCAATATAAAAATATTTGTAAATATATATTATTTTTTCTTTTTATATTTGTTTTATATGTTGACTTTTATATTTTTTTATACTATACTTATTATTAGTAATTAATATTAATAAGTAATTTATTGTATTAACATAATTAGGTATTTCAAAGGAGGAAAGTATGCCTAGTTTTGCAAATCCGTTTAATGCAAATGTTGAAAGAAAAATAAGTAAAGAAGAATTAATACAGGCTGTGAGATTAGATATAGCTGGGGAATTGGAGGCTATATATTTGTATGATGCTCATTATATGGCTACTGATGACCCTGTTGCTAAGGCTGTGCTTGCTGATATTCGAGATGAAGAGAAGGCTCATGTCGGCGAACTTATGGCTCTTTTAAGACATTTAGACTCTAAAGAGGCTGAACATTTTGCTTCTGGAGAGATGGAAGTAAAAGAGATGATGGAAGAGTTGGGAATAAAAGAACCAGATTTATCAGGCCTCACAGTAGGAAGTTTGAAAAAAGAATAATAATTACTATAATAAATAGTATAAAATTAAATTAAAAAGGAGAATATATGGACTTTTTAGCAAGAGATGGTTCGCCTTTTGACAGCGACTTTTGGAGCAAAATAGATAAAACAGTAATAGAAACTGCAAGCAGAACTTTGATAGGAAGAAGGTTCTTAAGTATATACGGACCTTTAGGTTCTGGTACTATAAGCGTGCAATATGATAGAAATGACAGAGAAGAAGTTTTTCAAGACGGTATAGTAAAAACTTCAGGAAGGCATTCTGTGGAGCTTCCGCAGTTATATCAAGACTTTACTCTTCTATGGAGAGATATAGAAAATAATGAAAAAAATAAAATGCCTTTAGATTTATCTGTAACATCATTTGCAGCACAAACTTTATCAAATAAAGAAGATGAATTAATTTTTTATGGTAATGAGTTTGTAGGAGTTACTGGAATACTAAACACTAAAGGCGTACAAAAATTAAAAATTAGTGATTGGTCTACTGGTGAAAATCCTTATATTGATATTGTGAAAGGTATTAATATGATTAGAGAAAAAGGAATAGTTGGAAGAATAATATTAGCTCTAAGTCAGGGATTATTTTTTGACTTACAGAGAATACAGCAAGGTACTGGCATGACTGAAGCTCAAAGAATAACTAATATGATTCATAATCTATACAATATACCTACAATAAAAGGCAAAAAAGCTGCTATTATATGTGTAGAGCCTCAATATATAGATTTGGCTGTTGGGGTTGATATGTCTACTGCTTATTTAGAGCAAAAAGACCTTAATCATACTTTTAGAATAATGGAAACTGTTTTGCCTAGGATAAAAGAACCTGAAGCCATTGTTGTATTAGAATAATCCCCCCAATAATTTTTTAATATATAATATGCAAAAGTAAGTAATATTTTAATGCAGCTTACTTTTGCTTTTTTATTTATATAGTTTTATTAAAATATAACGGAATAATTTATGTGCTACAAAAAAATAGCAGAATATATAAACATATTAGCAGATTTTTGCGGTAAGAGAGATATTAGTTCTTTGAATAAAAAAGAATTAAAAAATAAATACAATATAAATCAAGCAGATATTATAGTATTATTTGGAGGAAGCATAATTGCTGGAGGAGATATATTTGCTCAGGCTATAAAAGAAAAAATTGCTAAAAAATATATAATAGTTGGAGGATACGGGCATACAACAGATTCATTAATAGATAACATAAAAAAAATAATACCAGATATAAATTACAAAACAGAAGCAGAAATATTTAATGAATATATAAAAAACAAATATAATGCAGAAGCAGATTTTCTGGAATGCAGCTCTACAAATTGCGGAAACAATATTACAAATCTATTAGAAATAATAAAAAAAGAACAATTAGATTTTAATAATATAATCTTAATTCAAGATGCCGCTATGCAGCTAAGAATGAGTGCAGTTATAAAAAAGTATATAGATAAAAGTATAGAAGTTATTAACTATGCAGCATATAAAGTAAAAGTAATAAATGAAGACTCAAAATTAATTTATGACAACTACCCTCTTGGAATGTGGAACATAGAGAGATATATTAATCTTCTTATGGGGGAGATACCAAGATTAACAGATAATGAAGAAGGCTATGGACCAAGAGGCAAAGACTTTTTAATTCATATAGATATACCAGAAAAAGTAGAGAATGCATTTTTAGAATTAAAAAAATATTATCCCAATATGGTAAGAGAGGCAAAAGAGAGCTAAAAAAGAAAAATAGTTACTAATAACTATATCATTTTTTAAAAAAACTAATATATTTTATACTTAGGAAAGTATATTTAATTTGGAGCTTACAATGAAAAGAGCATTTATTAAAGACATAGCCTATTATGTACCAGAAAAAATATTAGACAACAAATATTTTGAAAGCATATTAGACACCAATAACGAATGGATAGTAACTCGTACAGGTATAGAAACAAGACATATGGCAAGGGCTGATGAAACCATATTTGAAATGGGATTTAATGCAGTTAAAAACTTAGAAAAAAAAGGAATAGATTTAAAAGAGGTTGATGCTATATTAGTGCCTACTGTAACAAAAGATTATATATTTCCATCTATGGCAGGACAATTACAAAAAGCATTAGGGCTTAATCATTGTTTTGCTTTAGACTTATCTGCTGCTTGCTCTGGATATATATATGCATTAAACACAGCTACTTCTTTAATAGAAAGCGGTCAATGCAAAAATGTACTTATAGTTTGCAGTGAAAAACTTACTAAAGATGTTAACTGGAAAGATAGGGGAACTGCGATTCTTTTTGGAGATGCTGCCACTGCTTCATTAATCACAACAAGAGAAGATGGAAAAGGAATAATAGGCATGCATATGCAAAGTGAGCCGGATATGAGCATAGTTCTTAATGGCGGAAGTGTTTGCCCTATAAGAGCAGATGATTTGGAAGCTCCTGAGTTTAAAATACATATGGATGGTTCTGAAACTTTTAAGAGAGCTGTTACTGAGTTTTCTAATAGTATAGATAAAGTTTTAGAATCTACTGGCAAACAATTAAGCGATGTTAAATATTTTGTACCGCATCAGGCAAATTTAAGAATAATGCAGGCGGTTGCTAAAAGAATAGGTCTTCCTATGGAAAAAGTAAGCGTTGTATTAAATAAATTCGGAAACTGCTCTTCAACAAGTATAGGCTTAGCTTTAACTGATGCTTTGGATAATAACAAGATTAATGACGGAGATTTAGTTCTTCTTACAGGATTCGGCGGCGGATTTACTTGGGGTTCTACTTTAATGATTTGGTAATAAAACCTTTTCAAAAAAATATATAAGGATAGCTTTAAGGCTATCCTTTTTCTTTTTAAATAAAACATTTTATAAAAATATTAATTTTAAAAATTAATATAAATATATTAGACTTATTTCAAAACTAAATTAATAAATATTTATATTGTTTTTAATTTAATATTTAGTATGTAAGATATAATTAGTATTATTTTATATAATTTCTTAGATATAAAATTTAACTACTTGTGTTTTTTGCAACTTTTTGCCACGGGAAAAAGTTGAATAAAATAAAAAACTTATATAACAAAATTTTTAAGTTTTGAGTAGACTAGCCCCCGGTTCTTTTGCCAATAGGCACCTACTCGCTGCAACCGAATGTAGTGCCTACGGTATTGCCGCAAAGAAACAAAAAGTATGTATATTTATTACTAAAATAATTAATTATATACTTTTTAAAATTAAATGATTTTGTCAAGCACTTTTGAAACAAGTCTATTATTATTTTTTATAATACAAAATGATTTTTACTCATTTTAAAATATTGTTTAAATGCTGAAAAAGTTATAGATTATTTTTTTATTATACACTATAAAACATATCAAAAACAAAACTGTTGTAAAACATATTTTTATTGACTATACTATACACAATAACTTTTTTATTAGGAGATTATGTTTATGAGAGAAATAGTAATAGCAAGTGCTGTTAGAACGCCTGTGGGTAAGTTTTTAGGCTCATTTGCAAATACTTCAGCCGTAGAGCTTGGCACTATTGCAGTAAAAGAGGCTTTAAAAAGAGCAAATATTAAACCAGAGCAAGTTGATGAGACTTATTTTGGATGCGTTATACAATCAGCACTTCTTCCAAATGTTGCAAGACAGGTTTCTGTTAATGCTGGGATACCGGTAGATAAACCTGCTTTAACTATAAACATATTATGCGGTTCAGGACTTAGGGCTGTATCAATGGCAGCACAGATGATTAAAGCAGGAGATGCAGATATAGTTGTTGCTGGGGGCACTGAAAACATGAGTATGGCTCCGTATACTTCTTCAGCTATGAGAATGGGGGCGAGAATGGGAGAAACAAAAATGCAAGACACTTTGCTTAATGATGCTCTTATATGTGCTTTTGAACATTATCATATGGGTGTTACTGCTGAAAATATTGCTGAAGAGTGGAAAATAACAAGAGAAGAACAAGATGAGTTTGCTTGCAGAAGTCAAAACAGAGCCGAAGCTGCCATAAAAAGCGGAAGATTTAAAGATGAGATAGTGCCTGTTACAATTAAAACTAAAAAAGGAGAAACAGTAGTAGATACTGATGAGCACCCAACATTCGGTACTACTATGGAATCTTTAGCAAAATTAAAACCTGCATTCAAAAAAGATGGTACTGTTACTGCCGGCAATGCTTCTGGTATTAATGATGCTGCATCTGCTGTGGTGCTTATGTCTAAAGAAAAGGCTGATGAACTTGGAATTAAACCTATGGCTAAAGTTTTGGGCTATGCTACACATGGTGTTGAACCGAGGATAATGGGTATTGGACCGATAGAGGCTAGCAGAAAGGCTTTGAAAATGGCTAATCTCACTGTTGAAGATATGGATTTAATAGAAAGTAACGAAGCTTTTGCTGCTCAATCTATTGCTGTTGCTCGTGAATTAAAATTCAATATGGATATAGTTAATGTTAATGGAGGTGCTATTGCTATAGGGCACCCAATAGGAGCATCAGGAGCGAGAATACTCACCACACTTTTATACGAAATGAAAAAACGTGGTTCTAAAAAAGGTCTTGCTACGCTTTGTATAGGAGGCGGTATGGGTACTGCTTTAGTTGTGGAAATGTAATCTATAATTAATATCATAAAATATAAAGGGTTAAAGATTGTTTTAGCCCTTTTATATTGCTTAAATTATTTAATTAAATATAATTATTTTCTTTATACTAAATTATTAACATTACTAATCAATTTATTTCTGCTATTAATAAAAAATATAAATGCAAAAATGCTTGTTAAAATCTCTGCAACTGGAAATGATAACCATACACCTGTCATATTAAAAACACTCGATAAAATAAATATAGAAGGCATTATAAATATAAAACCTCTTAATATAGATATTATAAATGCCTGCTTTGCTTTGTCTTTAGCAGAAAAATATACGCAAGTAATGATATTGTATCCCACAAATATAAATGCTGTAAAATATATGCGAAGTCCATTAACCGATATTTTCTGAAGTTCTTCAATATTATCTCTATTAAAAACAGAAGTTATTTCATTAGCAAATAAATAAGTAATGATATAAACAAAAACAGAAATGCTAATTGATAAAATTACAGCATATTTATATATTTTGTTTATATTATCTTCATTGTTGTAATTGATACTTATAATAGGCTGCACACCCTGCCCCATTCCTGTAAATATCGCTATAATTACTAATGCAATATTTGCAGTAATTCCATAAGCTGCAACTCCTACATTTCCTGCAATATTTAATATTATTATATTAAAAGCTAAAATAACAAAACCTGATGAAACTTCAGTTACTAAAAAAGACACCCCAATAGAAGATACTTCAAAAAATTTTATAAAACTAATATTAGGCTTAACTATAAAAAAACTATTTTTCTTTTTTATAAACAATGTTGATAATATTAGTATACTCACAACAGGAGAAAATACTGTTGCAAGTACAGCTCCGAATATACCCATATTTAAAGGAAATATAAATATATAATCAAAAATAATATTAAATAAACTTCCCATAAGCATAGCAATCATAGCAAGTCTTGGGTGATTATCATTGCGTACAAAACCTAAAAGCACATTATTAAGCATAAACATAGGAGAAAATAAAAGTATCATCTTTATGTAAATATTAGTCATAGTATGTATATTTTCTTTAGCACCCAAAATATATGCTATATGAGATGTGAATAAAATACTTATAACAATAAATAAAATGGATATTATCAATATATAAATTAAAGAGTTAGTAAATACAATATTTGCTTCATCGTTTTTATTTTGTGCTTTTAATATAGCATATTTAGTTGCAGAACCCATACCAAGCATTAATCCGATTCCATTAACAAAATTAAAAATAGGTATAGCGATGTTCAAGGCAGTAAGTCCGTCAGAGCCTATTCCCCTTGCCACAAAAAAAGTATCTGCAAGTATATAGCAAGATAAGCCAATCATACCAAGCACATTAAGCGATACATACTTAATAAATAGATAAAATATATTATTCATAAAAAAATACCTATAATAAAAAAAACGTTTGCGTTCATACTTTCTAAGGCCTACGGTATGAATACAAACGTTTAAAATAAATTTATCCGGCGACAAATTTAATTATTTTTAATATATATTGTTTTCAGTAAAATTTTTATAAAGCTAATTTTATATCATTATCATAATATTACAATATATTTTTTAATAACAATATGCAATAATTATTTATTTAAAAAATTAAGAAATATGTTAATATTATAAAAAAATAATTCTAAATATTATTACCAATGAGCAGTAAAGAAAGATTTATTTTAAAAGAAATAAAAAAATGGTATAAAGATAATCTCATATCTGAAGAGCAATTAAAAACATTATCTTCAAAATATAGTAACAACATATATCTAAACTGGGAGCCTATAATAAAATCAATAATGATAACAGGAATAGTGTTAGTAATGATTGGTTTTATAGCTTTTATTAGTTTTTATATATTCTCAATTTATTTTATAGCATTTTTATTCACGCTTCTTTTTATTTCAGGATTTATAATCAATGAAGTAATGATAAAAAAAGAAATAAATCTTCCAAAAACTTCTGCTGTGATAGTAGCATTATCTTCTATATTTTTGGCATGCGATATATTTACAATTTATTACATAATCTTTGAAAACAAAAATAATTATACAATAATATTTTTAATCACTATAATAATATTTTTTATAATAGCCTATATTAAAAAAAATTACATAGTGCTTTCAATAGCATTAATATCAGCAATTACATGGTATGGTTTTGAAGGCTTTGATTTTCCTTATATTGATTCTTATATATTTAATATCAATAATTATATAAGACTTATTTTAATGAGTGCTGCAGTATTTTTATTAGGCATTACAGATACTAATGTAAAAATACTTGGAAATAAATATTATCTATTTTCAAAAATATTTTACACCATTGGAATATTATATTTAAACATCGTATTAGCAATTATGAGCATATTCGGAACTTATGACACAGTAATATTATTTAAAGACAACAAAGCAGAAACTATAACATACAGCATTATATTTTTAATCACAAATATTATAATGCTTAGTTTGGGTATAAAAATAAAAAAGATGTCTATAATAAAATATTCTATATTTTTTATATTAGCTAATATGTATATAAGATATTTTGAATATTTTTATTTATCTATGAACAGTTGGATATTTTTTATAATACTTGGAGTAATAACAATTTTAATAGGAATATTGATAGAGCGAATAATACAGAACAGTTAGTAGATTTTGATTAAGTATTTTTTAAGTTTTTTATTTGCGGTGGCTTTGCCCCCCTGCGAAGCGTGCCCTTAGGGTAGCACCCCCACTTCTTTTGCGACTGAAAGGAGTCCTTCAGGGCGACCGAAGGGAGTGCCTGAGGCGTGACACAAAGAAGCAAAAAGGCTGCATTTTTATGATAAATCTGATAATTTAATTGTACGTTAAAAAGCACTCCCCCGCACGCCTAGGAAGTTATAATTAAAGCAGAACATTGTCGTGCGGCAAGGTGGTACAGCTCGTACAAAATATAATTGTTTAGGTATACACTAATTATTTTTTACTAAATTCAAAATTTCCAATATAGTGTAAACATGGCTACTATAATTATATGTAAAAGGCTCTTCATACGGAAAACTATTTATAAATCTAAAAACATACACACCTATAAAAATAATTATTAAACAAATTATTAAAAAATTATTGTTGTATATACTATCAAATATTTTTACTTTTTTTCTAAAAGCTATTATAACAAATAAGAATAAAGGCAGAGGAAAAAGAGGGTGATATTTGAAAGCGTTTTTAAAATCTAAATTAAGTGCATGTATATAAGCTCTTGTCATGCCGCAGCTTGGACAAGGGAAACCGGTAGTTGCTCTAAATAAGCATAAATTTTCTACTGCCAATTCTTTATTAAAATTGACACAGAATATTAAAATTAATAATATACAAAATTTAAAAAACTTATCCATTATGGTATAATCAAAAATCTTGTAGAAGATAATATAATGCTTAATGCAATACATATTAAAGCTATTATAATAAAAGGCTTATATAACTCTTTGTATTGAATAAGGTTGTCATCTGTGATTGGCTTTTTTTCTAATCTGTCTATTGTGTTATAAACATTATCTAATGCAGAGCTTGTTTTAGCATTAAAATATTTCCCGCCTGTTATGCTTGCTATTTCAATTAATGCTTTTTCATTGAGTGTAAAATCTGCTCTAATCCTTCTTTTACCGTAATTAGGGTCTGTATATGTTACCCAAGCATGACTTCCAGCAGCATCTCCAATACCTATCGTGTAAATTTTTATATTAAAGTTGGAAGCTATTTCTGAAGCAAGTTTAGGGTCTATTTCACCAGAATTATTTTCTCCGTCTGTAAGAAGTATTATTACTTTCTCAGCATCATCTTTTACGCTCCTAAGCATATCAACCGCAGTAGCAATTCCAAGCCCAATAGAAGTAGAACCCTCTTCATCAATTTTTATATTATTAATCTCTTTTTCTAATGAAGTATAATCAAAAGTGGAAGGCGAAAGCACAGAAGCCCTTAAAGCAAAAGCAACCAAACTAATTTTATCAAAATTTCTTTTTTTTATAAAATCAGACATAGTTTTTTTTGAAGCCTCAAGCCTTGTAGGAAGCATATCCTCAGCCATCATAGAAGGAGATATATCAACCACCATAGATATATATATGCCCTCTCCGTTAATATTAGCACTGCTGTCTACCGTAGCAGGACGGGCTAAACCTATTATTGAAAAAGTTAAGCCTATCATTAAAAGTATAAACGGTATATCTTTGGCATAATATTTTGATTTTAAAGTATGAGCCATACTTACACGCGGATGCTTTACAGAATAGAGATGATTTTTTCTTGTTTTTATATATATAAAAGTGATAATAGGTACAATTAATAGTAATAGTAAAAATTGAGGATTAACAAACAACATTCCGCACTTCCATTTTTATATTTAGTTTATTATATAATAGAATATATAATAAATCTATATAAAAACTTGTATGATATTTGGTTTTATACAGACTAAAAATTTTTAAGTTTTTTATTATTTGTGGAGACTAGTCCCCCCTACTTCTTTTGGTGACCCAAAGAAGCAAAAGGACTGCATTAAAAAAACTAGCTTTTAAGCATATCCAAAAATATAAATATTATTTTATACCAATACATATTCCAACATACAAATTGTACTTTTTGCAACTTTTTGCTACGGGAAAAAGTTGAATAAAAAACTCATATAAAAAATATAATTATTTTAAAATATTTAAGTTTTTTATTTGTGGCGGCATTGCCCCCTGCGAAACGTGCCCATATGGTACACGCCACTAGTTCTTCTGTTGCCACAAAGAAGCAAAAGGATTGCATTAAAAAAACTATCTTTTAAGCATATCCAAAAATACAAATATTATTTTATACCAATACATATTCCAACATACAAATTGTACTTTTTGCAACTTTTTGACGAAATCCGCACCGTGTAATCTGTGGGGAAAAGAATAACAAAAAATTAATAAAATATAGTTTTTTTAATATATTAAAAAATAGCTCTAATCCGCTTTGCTTTCTAAATAATTGTATATATCTTCAAACCCCTCAAACTCTGCTATGTCTATTGGTTTTAATGAAAGATTGTCTTTAATGTTAATATCCGCCCCTAACTCTACAAGCGATACTACAGCTTCATACTTTCCATATTGTGCTGCTAAATGCAAAGCTGTTCTTCCGTCATTGTCTTTTTCGTTAATATTATCAATTTGCTTTGCAATGTCTTTTATAATATCACTATCCCCATAAAACACAGCATACATCAAAATGTTTCTGCCGTTACTGTCTTTTAATGTATAATCAATTTTTTTTCTGTTGTCTAATATTATTTTTTTTATTTCGTTTTTGTTTGAATTATTATCAGATAAAAGATGCATCAAAACTGTAAGACCTTCATTATCTTTTTTGTTTATATCAAAAGAAGAAGACTTTTTTAAATTATAAAACATAAATAATAAATAACATAACACAGCTATTAAAATTATAAAGCCAATATTATAGTATGTTTTTTTATTTCGTTTAACTTTCTTTTTATTTTTCATTATATTATCCAAATTATAAAGAAAATATATCTTTTATTATATAAACAAAATCTTGTTTTGGAAACTTTTGAATTGTTATAATATCTTCTACTTTTTCTGCATAATACAATTTATTTTCTGAAGGCATATAAGAAACTGAAAATATTTGTGCATTAGAGTTAAGAAGCTTTTCTTTAGTGTAGCCTTCTTTTGATATATTAATTATTCTCTCAGAAATATTATCTCCAAAGAAAATAAATACAGCATGATTATATAGCTTTGCTTTTAATATTTTTTGTTTCTCATTTTCTGTTTTAAATAATTTTTGATTATCATCTATATATAAATCTAATATTTCATTTAATTCGTTTTTTACAGTTGTAAGGACTGCTTCTGTATCTTTATCTATATCCAAAAGTAAAAAATAGTAGGCATATATTGTTATAGATTTTTTATTTTTTACAACATCTATATTAATAAAAACCCTCGAAGAGTTTATAGAATACATACTATATCCAAAATATTTGAGTCTTTCTATAATATGCTCTTTTGTAACATTTGTTTTTATATTATGTTCTAATATTGAATTGTATCTAATAAAGTTTAAATATCTCTTATTGATGTTTGATATATATAAATAAGCAAAAATTATTGTTATTATTTCTAATGCTATTAAAATTACAGTGATATATATTTTATTGTTGTTATAAATAGATAAGAATATTAAGTTGGCAAACGCTATGGCGATTAAACCATAAACGCTTGCCCTTAATAACTCTTTTTTGAAGGAGAACTTTTTTTCCATTATTTGTTTAATTAAAAAAATTATTTATTATCTATATGAAGTTACTTCCTGATAAGCTCTTACAGCTCTATCAACTACAGCTTTAGTAAAACTGAGTGATAATTCAGCCTCAGCAATAGCGTTTATTACATCAGAAACATCAACCTGATCAGGTCTAATTCCAGCTTGAACTATAATATTATCTTTCTCAACTTGCTTTTGATTAACAGATTCTATTGCATCGCTAAGCATAGTACCAAAATTGCTTATCAAATCATTGTTAGAACCTCTTCTCAACATCTGAGCTGGTCCATAATGACGAGGGTCTGTAGTCTTTAATACAAATCCATAATTATCACCAACATTACCTGTTTTAGAATAAGCACTCATTACGCTGTTAATATCCATAAAAATATCCTTATATATAATTAATATCTAATAATATTCAAAGCACTTCCAAACATAGTTTTAGCAGATTGAATCATAGTAGAGTTAGCCTCATAAGCCCTTGAAGCCTCCATCATATCAACCATCTCTGTAACAGGATTAACATTAGGCATCTCTACATATCCAGCCTTCTCACCATACTTAATAGCATCTGGGTGTGAAGGGTCATAAACAAATCTTGTAGCAGTTTCCATATCTTTCTCTATGCTGAATACTCTTACACCTGTACCAACATTAGGCTGCAAAGCTTCTGGTAAAAAAGGGCTTCTATATTTATTGCCGTCATCTCTTGGCTTAAATACTACTCTGCTTCTTCTAAAAGCTCCGCCCTCTGTAGTGCGTGTTGTATTAACATTAGCTATGTTGTCTGCTATTACATCAAGTCTTGTTCTTTGTGCAGTTAGACCGCTTCCAGATGTATTAATTATTGAAAATATTCCCATTTACTCACTCCTTAAAATGACTAACAATATTTAAGCATTGCCTATCATTCTTCTAATATCTCTATATTGAGCATTCACTATTTGTGAAAACATTTGATAGCGTAAAGTGTTTTTAGCCTCTTCAGCCATCTCTTTATCTATATCAACATTGTTTTTATCGTTTCTGTAGTTTGTATCATAATCTACTGTAATAGTAGGAGATACTTCGCTATAATCCATAGGCATATTAAAAGGAAAATGTCTTGGGTCTGTTCTTTTTGCTTCCATGCCGTCATATTTCTCGCTGTCTAAAGCTCTTGCTAATTGATATTCAAAAGTAACATCGCTTCTTTTAAAATTTGGTGTAGAAACATTGGCTATATTGTCTGCTATCACTTCTGCTCTAAGCCCATAAACATTTAACAGCTTTTTAGCAATAGTCATAGTTTTGGCATATGTTGTATCTGCAAACATGCTCATAATTATAATCCTAATAAAATAATACTTATGTTAAGTTTCGGTTTAATAAAAAAAGGCTTTAGCAATTTTTTAGCATTATTTTAATTAAAAATATTTTTAATTTTATTCAACTTTTTCCCGCCGCAAAAAGTTGCAAAAAGTGCAAATGTTATAACTTTATATGTTTGGAATATATAAATCTAAAATAATATTTATATTTTGTTATATATAAAAAGCTATACTTCATAAAAATGCAGTCCTTTTGCTTCTTTGGGCCACCAAAAGAAGTGGGGGTACGGGGGCTAGCCCCCGAGAATAAAAAACATAAAAATATTTTTTGACAGACTTAAAAATTTTTTAATATATATTACATTTACTTTAAAACAAAACAGGCGGCTTCATCGCCGCCCTTTAAATATATTATAATAATAAGGAAAATTATTGAGATTTTTTCATGTCTTCTATTACTTTTGCAAGTATTGATATACCTTTATCTATATTCTCAAAAGAAGAGTTAGTATAATTCAATCTAAAAGTACCCTCTCCTCTTTTTCTCTCATAGAAAGGTTCTCCGGCTGTAACTGCAACTCCTGCCTCTGCCGCTCTTTTACCCAATTCTATAGCATCTAAACCTTTAGGCAATGTAGCCCATATAAACATACCGCCTTCTGGGTGAGTCCAATGCATATCTTTAGGCATGTATTTATCTAAGCATTCAAGCATACAATTACATTGCTTGCCGTATAAATCTATAATAGTTTTTATATGCTCATCATAATCATTATCTTTTAAATATTCAGCAACAACCATCTGAGAAAATATGTTAGTATGCATATCTACAAGCTGTTTATACTCTTTCATTTTTGTAACAAGCTCTTTTACAGGCGAAGCAATCCAGCCCAATCTTAAACCAGGTGCTACTGTTTTTGAGAAAGTACCAAGAAGTATAGCCTGTTCACCTAATAATTTACCGAAAGAATTTTGATGCTCGCCTTTAAATCTTAACTCTCCATAAGGGTTATCTTCTACCAAGAAAGTATCGCTCTTTTTTATTATATTAGCTATCTTTTCTCTAACTTCATTAGTATATGTTATTCCTGTTGGGTTTTGAAAAGTAGAAATAGAATAAAAGAATTTAGGGTTATATTTTTCTATTACATTTTTAACCTCTTCAACATCAGCCCCATCTTCTTTAAGATTTACCGTTTGAATATTTGCATTATATAAGTGAAAAGTTTGAAGTGCTGCCAAATATGAAGGGTCTTCAAGCATAATATTATCCCCTGCATCAACTAATACAGAAGCTATAATATCCAAAGCCTGCTGAGAACCATTTGTAATAACAATATCACTAGCCTCAACATTAACTCCTCTCTTTTTATACCTGTTGGCGATAAACTCTCTCAAAGGCAAATAACCATCAACACTGTTATACTGTAAAGCACCAGCTCCATTATTCGATAAAACCTTAATACAAGCCTCTTTTACAGCCTCCACTGGAAATGATGAAGGATTAGGAAGTCCGCCTGCAAATGATATTAAATTACCCTTCGCAGCAACTTCTAACATCATCTTAACAAAATCGCCTTGAAAATCTTCTTGCAATGCTCTTTTAGATAATCTTAATTTCATATTTAAATCCATAAATAAATTTTTTTTATTATACAATACTATTAACAATAATGCTATAGCAATACAATAAAAAAACTTTATTTTTTTATATTTTAACAATATCCCCTATTAAAACTTTTTTCTCCCAATTTATATCGTTTTCTCTCGGAGCAGGAAAAGTTTTCCAATTAACTTTTTTATTTGCCGCCCACACTTCTTTAGATTCAAAAACCCCATTATTCTTCATCCAATCATTAAGCTTTTTATAATATGATGCCTTATAAGCATAAGTGTAATAAAGTTTATCATTCTCTACAATATATCCTTCCATAAAAGTAACTTTGATAGAACCATAAGCAGAAAATACAAGCATAAATTTATTAATAAAATCAGTATTACTATAAACAGCCATCTTATTATTTTTAGCTTTTATCAGAGCAAGTTTTTTTTTATTATCTATAACAATAGAACCATCTTCCTGAAAAACATATTTTTTTTCAGCATTTACAACTCTATTTTTAACAGACCTAATCCAATCTCCATCATAAGATATAACTCTATTATTAGTAATAAAAAATAGAACAGCGATAACAGCAACTATTACAGCTATAATAAATATATATTGCACCCTGCTAAAACCTTAATATAATTCTCCGGCATAAGAACCTTCAGCCCAGTTAACATCTTCAGGCTGCGGTATAGGGTATTCTGTCCATTTAGCATCTTGTTTTGCAACTTTCATATCATTGCTCAATGTAATATTATTATCTTCCCATTTCTTTAATTTTGCTTTATAACTATCTATGTAATTTAAATATCTAGTTAATTTAGAACCATTTAAAGCATATCCTTCAACTAATACCACTCCAAGACTAGGAGCACTTTGATAGAAATGACTTAAAGGCACCTGATGTGTATAATAAACTTGAGAGTCTGATCTAGCACCCAAAAAGTGATATTCTTTTATCAATAAAAAAGGACTTCTTCCAGAAACTAATACTAAATTTCCGCCCGGTATTCCCTCATATAAAGCCCCTTGCATATCTATAGTTTTTCTGTTAATAAAATTAATCCAGTTTTGTGAATACTCACTATCTTTAGTAATATTTTGAGCATTCAATAAACTAAAGAAACTAATAGATAATAATAAAGAAAATAATACTCTTCTCATAACAATACTCCATAATATACTCATACTAATAAAAATAAATAAAATTAATAAAAGTAAAAATATTATGTAAATATTATCGTAAATTATTTGTTTATTTATTAAAAAATATATGAATTATTAATATATAAATATTCTTTGCATAATAATATCAGATATACATTCAGCAAGTTCATGAGGCTTAATATTGCAATCATTCAAAATCCATTCGCTAATTACAGTAATAAAAGCACCAGAATAAAAAGCTCCTATTACATTAAATAAATAATCTTTATCAGGCTTTGCAAGCTTCATATCTTTTACGCCCTCTATAACATAATCTTCTAAATACTTCTGCAATATTTTTGTAATGCTATTATCTTTATTGTTTTGAAAAATAATTTTTAAATATTTTCTATTAAAATAAAAATACTGCAAAATTTTTATCATTATATCTATGTGAAAGTCTTTTAATTTATCTTCTATTTTGTATCTTTGCAAATCTTCTAAAAACTTTGCTTCATACTCATCTAATTTTGATTTTAAAAGTTCGTATTTATCATTAAAATAAGTATAAAAAGTGCTTCTATGCATTTTTGCCTTTTGACATATATCTATTACTCTAATCTCTTCAAAAGGTTTTTCTTCAAGCAAAGAAGCTAAAGCATCTTCTAATATCTTTTTAGTTTTATTAACTTTTGAAGTTGACTTATTATGGTGAGGATCCTTCATACACATACCCGCAATACAAATTATTTTTTACTATTATATTATAAATCTAAATAATGTAAACTTTTAAATTAAAAAATATCAATATTTTATTATAACAATTTTTTAAGGTTATAAAAATATAGAGTTTAAAAAATAATTTATGAAAAATATAATATTAATTTTGACATGCTTTTTAGCATCATCCTGTTCCTCCCCAAACAACCCAAATTATAAAGGAACCTACTCAAGCAAATACGGTAAATTATATTTAAATAACGGCAATATATTATGCTATGAGCTTGGAGTAAATACTGCATCAAATGAAGCAGAAATATACAATGCTAAAATAGTTTTTGATGTAAGTGAAGATAAAATTATCGTAAAAATAAGTCAAAGCTGAGAAATAAAAGAAACATTTGAAGCAAATAAAATATCTGATACTATAGACTATAAAGATTATAAAGATTATACAAATGGCACTTATAATCCGCCTACTTCATTCAAAGAAGAAGATTATGCATTATACATATATGATTCTTTAATACCTCAAAATGGAAAATATTACAGAGAGTTATTAAATGAATATAGAGCTTATTTTCCAAATTATGGAGAGTATATACCAAGAACTGTAAGGGTGGGATACTATAAAACTGATGTCGGATATAAAGCTTATATATTAAATGACCATAATATAGGAAACGGTCCGGGCTCTGCAAGAAGAGATTATAGAATATTTTTTACGCATTCTGTTTTAGCTATATCTGATTTAATAAATGGAGATGTTCCAGCATTTGCCGTATACAATCCAACAGAAGTTCAAAAGATAGTAACAAAATTATCGGAGATTTATATGATATTTCCAGAAGATGGTAAAAAATAAATTATTTTTATTGTGTATTAAAAATAATTTTAGCTTTCTAATTAATTTATTTATGCATAAGTTTATATAATAATTTTTTTTATGAATTAATTTATATATATACTAAAAAAACCTTAATTGACATTTTTAATCGTTTAAATATAATTATAAATAATTAACTATTTTTAGAGGATACAATATTATTTATGAAAGATATTGAAAACAATAATGAAGAAAAAATTGAATTATTATCATGTGCTTTAGAGGGCGGCTGTTCTGCCAAAATTCCGCCTGATTTGCTTGAAAAGACATTATCACCTATATTAAAAACAAAAGTAGATTCTAATCTATTATCTGATGTTGATATAGGAGATGATGCTGGAGTTTATAAGATTTCAGAGGATAATGCTATTATATTTACAGTAGATTTTTTTCCTCCTGTTGTTGCAGACCCTTATTTATTTGGAGAGATTGCTGCTTGTAACTCTATAAGCGATATATATGCTATGGGAGGCGAGCCGAAATTAGCTTTAAATATTACAATGTATCCAAAAGAAAACTCTCTTAATACTCTTGCTACAATATTAAAAGGCGGACAGGATAAAGCTACAGAAGCAGGCGTATTGGTTGTAGGCGGGCATACTATCACAGATACAGCAATTAAATATGGTATGGCTGTTATTGGTTTTGCTAATCCTAATAATATTACTACAAACTCCGCTGCTAAAGATGGAGATATTATAATACTTACAAAGCCTCTTGGTACAGGTGCTTGTTTAGCTGCTATGAGGCAGGGGTTGATAAAAGAAAGTGCTATTACAGATGTATTTAATGCTATGAGTACTTTAAATAAAAAGGCTTGTGCTGTAATGAATAAATATAAGGCAAAATGTGCTACAGATATAACAGGTTTCGGACTTGCTGGTCATGCTTATAAAATGGCTAAAGCTAGTGATGTAACTATAGAGATAAATACATCAGCATTGCCTATGTTTGAGAAGAGCTATGAGGTATTGGATATGGGCTGTATACCTGGAGCTGCTTTTACAAATATGCGTTATGTTGGTGAGAATATTTTAGTTGATGAGAATGTGTATTATAGCTTAAAGATGCTTACTTTTGACCCTCAGACTGCTGGCGGATTATTTATATGTGTAGATAAGGCTAATGCTGAGAATATGCTTGCTGATTTATGGCGTGAGGGCATAGACTGTGCGGCTATTGTTGGAAGGGTAACTAAAAAGAATAGAGAATATATACATCTTACTAAATAATAAATTTTGGTATATTCTAAACAACTATATTTTAGCCAAAATAAAGATTTATATTATTTAATACATATTGACTACATATAAGACTTAAATATTTGTACTTTTGCGAAACGTGCCCGTAGGGCGAAAACTTTGACGAAGTCCGCACAGCGACTGAAAGGAGTCCTTCAGGGGACCGAAGGAAGTGCCTGTGGGTGCGAAGGTGGAAAAAATAACAATATAATTTTTATGTTTTTTTATTTGTGGTGGCTTTGCCCCCTGCTAAGCGTGCCCTTAGGGTACACACCCCCAGTTCTTTTATTGGTATAAAAGAACCAAAAGAACTGCATTAAAAAAAACTAGCTTTTAAGCATATCCAAAATCATATATTATTTTATATTAATACATATTCCAACATATAAATTGCACTTTTTGGTTCTTTTTGCGGCGGGAAAAAGAACAATATAAATTTTATAATTTAATTGTACATTAAAATGCACTTCCCCGCACGATTAAGAAGTTATAACTAAAGCATAGCATTACCGTGCGGAAAACTCATATGGCGAATACTTCAAAGAAAAAAATAATTGTGAATAAAAAAGCAATACCACCCGCACGCCTAAAGGGCTATGATTAAAACAGAGTATTGTCGTGCGGCAAGCCGCTACGGCGAGTAGTGGTACAGCTCGTACGCGGGAAAAAGTTGAATAAAAAACTTACTATATAAAAAACAAGGGGCTTTTAAAGCCCCTTATTTGTTTAACTATTAAATAATTATATTAACCCAAAAGGAATCATAGTTTCAGCAACTTTTACAAATCCTGCTATATTAGCACCTTTCAAATAATTGCCTTTAAATCCATATTCCTCTGCTGTTGCATAGCAAGTGTTATGAATATTAGTCATTATGTTTTTTAGTTTACCATCTGTATATTCAAAATCCCAACTATCTCTGCTTGCATTTTGCTGCATCTCTAAAGCAGAAGTAGCAACTCCTCCAGCATTAGTAGCCTTTCCAGGAGCATATAATATATTAGCATTCAAAAATACATCTATAGCCTCTGGTGTAGCAGGCATATTAGCTCCCTCAGCCACACATTTACAGCCGTTTTTTACAAGTGTTTTAGCATTATCAGCATTAATTTCGTTTTGTGTAGCACAAGGCAAAGCAACATCGCAAGCAATATCCCATATGCAGCCATTTTCTTGATATTTAGCACTTTTATGTATATCAGCATATTCTTTTATTCTTTTTCTCTCTACTTCTTTCAAACGTTTTACAGTATCTAAGTTTATTCCGTTTTCATCATACAATACGCCATTAGAATCTGAACAAGCTATAACTTTTGCTCCCAACTGAGAAGCCTTTTCCATAGCATATATAGCAACATTACCAGAACCAGATACAATAACTTTCTTACCCTCAAAACTTTCATTTTTTGTTTTTAGCATAAGTTCAGTGAAATATACAAGTCCGTAACCAGTAGCTTCAGTACGAACTAAAGAACCGCCGTAACCTAAGCCTTTACCAGTCAATACACCTGCCTCAAATCTATTTTTAAGTCTTTTATATTGACCAAATAAATATCCAATCTCTCTTCCGCCAACTCCTATGTCCCCTGCTGGTACATCAATATCATAACCAATATGTCTGTGAAGCTCTGTCATAAAACTCTGACAAAAACGCATTACTTCATTATCGCTCTTTCCTTTAGGGTCAAAATCAGAACCGCCTTTACCTCCGCCTATTGATAGGCCTGTAAGTGCATTTTTAAATATTTGCTCAAAACTTAAAAATTTGATAATACCTAAATATACAGAAGGGTGAAAACGAAGACCTCCTTTGTATGGACCCATTACACTTGAGAATTGTACTCTAAAACCTCTGTTTATTTGTATTTCTCCTTTGTCGTCCATCCAAGGTACTCTAAATATTATTTGTCTTTCTGGTTCGCATATTCTCTCAATCACTTTCTTTTCTATATATTCTGGGTGCTTATCTAATACTACTTCTAATGTGCTTAACATCTCTTTTACTGCTTGGTGAAACTCTTTTTCTCCAGCATTCTTCTGAACTATTGAACTGTAAATAGACTCAATACTCTCTTTTACTTTTGAAGACATAACACAATCTCCTTTTTTATTATTAAATTTTGAGTAATATTATATAGCTAAACAATATTATTATCAATAGTAATTTGATATTAAAACTATAAAATTATCATAAGAAGTAATATTTTTTTTAAAAATTGGCTTATATTGAATTAAAATTACATAGTTATTTAAGACATCTTACAATCTTGCCGTCAGACATTTCATATACATTTTTAGCATGTGCTGCTATATTATGAGAATGCGTAACCATAATGATTGTAGTTCCTTGATTGTTGAGAGTTGTTAATATTTCCATAAGCAAAGTAGTTGTTTCTGGGTCTAAATCGCTTGTTGGCTCATCTGCTATTAAACATTTACAGCCATAAGCTAAAGCCCTTAATATAGCTACCTTCTTCATTTCACCGCCTGAAAGATGTGCTGCTTTTAAGTGCATTTTATCTTTTAATCCGAATAATTCTATGTTTTCTTTTGTTTGATTTATTTTTTCATCTGTAATTTTATGTTTGAAAGCTAAAGGTATTAAAATATTATCTAACACATTAATTGTAGGTATAATAACAGGGTATTGAAATATATAAGAAAAATATTCTCTTCTAAAGCTTGATAATACTTCTTCTGAAGGGTTATCAATTTTGTAGGAGTCATAATATATAGAGCCGCTTGTAGGTTTCAATATGCCTCCTATTATGCTTAAGAGAGTACTTTTACCACTTCCGGTATGTCCTACAAAGCTAATAAAATCGCCTTGGTTAATATCTAAACTAATATCCTTACAAGCATCTAATTTGTTTACACCTAAAGAAAATGTTTTAGAAATATTAATAATTTTTATATTCATAGCGTTCCTCTCAAATCTTCATAAGGGTCTCTTTTTAGAAGTACAGAATTAGTAATAAAAGCACCAAACATAAATATCAAAAATAACACAACATTAGAACAAAATATAGTAAAAGCATTATTTAATACTTCGGTTCTGTTTATAATAGTTAATATATAAGAACGGTATCTAATATAAATTATAATTATCTCTATGCTTGAAACAATATAAGAGATAAGAGGATATAAAAAACTTAAAGCCAATGAAAGTCTTTTTAAAGATAATTTAGTAGCACCAAATATTCTTAAAGTAGAAAACATACGGCTGTTTTTTGAAAAAATATGAGTTATAGTAATAATAGATATTAATAAAACAACAATAAATAACACAATGAGAAGCGAGTATATTGAAAAAGCCCTAAAAAACGGAATATTTTCGTTTAGAAGTATTTCATATTTCCACATTAAAGCAAAAATAGAAGTAATAGTCATTAACTGCGATATTGCTATAAATATGATAATAGAAAATAAGATATTACCTTTAATAATTTTAAGAGCATAGCCTACTATAGAATTATACACAAGAACACCTCTGCAAGATAATAATTATAAAACTATTAATATATATTATAGTAAAACTTATCGATATAATAGTCAATTACTTTAGTAAATTTGTATACTTATATATAGTAAAAAATTATTTAGAGTGCATTTATAGTAAATTATTTATTAGATAAAACTATATCTTTAATTTTTATTTTAATATATAATCTTTTAATCTATTTTTGATTATTAATTTATTAAGAATGAGAGGGTTAAATCGCTTATGAAAGCTTGTATAAAAAATTTATCATCATATTTGCCGGAAAACGTATTAACCAATTATGATTTAGAAAAAACATTAGATACAAATAATGATTGGATAGTAAGCAGGACTGGCATAGAAGAAAGGAGAATAGCAGACAAAAATGAAAGCTCTGCTAATATGGCTATAAAAGCTGTAAAAAAACTAATAGAAAAAAACGAAAAAATAGATGATGCTGATGCTGTAATAGTGGCTACTTCAACAAAATCATACACATTTCCTTCTACGGCTGGGCTTATACAAAAAGAATTCAATATAAAGAACTCATGTCTTGCTTTTGATATATCTGCTGCTTGTTCCGGATATATATATGCACTCAATACTGCTGCTTCGCTTATAGAGAGCGGAGAATGCAAAAAAGTTTTAATTGTGGCCGCAGAGAAATGCAGTGATATAGTAAATTGGGAAGACAGGTCTACTGCAATACTTTTTGGAGACGGAGTTAGTGCGGCATTAATAGAAGCTAAAGAAGAAAATGAAAGCGGAGTAATAATAGCTACAGATATAGGAAGCGAGCCTAATGATGAGATATTGATAGTTAAAGGCGGAGGAAGTGCTAAGCCTATCACAGAAAAAAATGTTGATGAAAAACTTAATAGCATAACTATGGAAGGAACAGAGGTTTTTAAAAAGGCTGTTACTACTTTTGATGAGACTATAAGAAAGACTGTAAAAAGTGCCAATTTAGAATTAAGTGATTTATCGCTTATAATAACACATCAGGCTAATACAAGAATAATGAATGCTGTTGCTAAAAAATTAGGTTTTGATGATAGTAGGTTTTATGTGAATATACAAAAATACGGAAACACATCTGCTGCGAGTGTTGGAATAGCATTCAAAGAGGCTTTTGAAAAGAATGCTATTAAAAAGGGCGATTATGTTTTACTTACTGCTTTTGGTGCTGGGCTTACTTGGGGTTCCACTTTAATAAAATTTTAAAAAGTGAATTGTTATTATGACTTTATACGAATATTTATATAATGGATTTGGAAAGAAAGAGGATTTAAATTGTGCAGAAAAAATGCTTTATGGAGCTAATACTGTTTATAATTTAGGCATAGATAAAAGTGATTTAAAGCTTGCTGCTGGTTTTGGCGGCGGTATGGGTTTAGGACTTACTTGCGGAATATTAACAGGGGCTATTATGGCTTTTTCTAAGGCTTTTATTATAGAGAGAGGTCATGAAAGCACTTTTTTAAAAGAGTTGGAATTTGAGTTTGTTAGTAGATTTAAAGAATTAACTTCATACACAGATTGCACTCCTTTGAAAGAAGAATACAGAGACCCTGTAGACGGCTGCGATTATATTATATTTGAAGCGGCAAAAATATTTGACGATATAATGCAGAGATATTACAAAAAAGATTAGAGCTTTTATTATATAGCCAAACGACTATATTTTATAAGTTTATTTTATTCAACTTTTTCCCGCCGCAAAAAGTTGCAAAAAGTGCAAGTATTCTATTTTTATATATGAAAATATACATAAAATAGAATATCATTAATTTGATTAAAAAATGCAGTTCTTCGCGAAGCGTATCCGAAGGATATAAGGTTCTTTTATACCAATACCGAAAGGTACCTACTCGGTAAAAGAACTGGTGGCGTGTACCCTAAGGGCACGCTTCGCAGGGAGAAAGCCACCACAAATAAAAATATAATATATTAAAAAAATTAGAGTTTTATATTTATGGATAATAATAAACAAAATGAGTTACTTAATGGTTTAAACGAAAATCAAAGAGAAGGTGTGCTTCATATAGATAGCCCTCTTCTACTCTTGGCTGGTGCTGGAAGCGGTAAAACTTTAGTTATTACTAAAAAAATAGCATACCTTATAACAGAAAAACACATAAAACCAGAAAATATAATGGGTGTAACTTTTACAAATAAGGCTGCCAATGAAATGAAAGAAAGAGTATGCTCTATGCTTCCAGAAATAAAACCATTTAGGCTATTTATAAGAACATTTCACTCTGCTTGCTTAAGAATATTAAAAGATAATGCTCAATGTTTAAATTATAGAGAAGATTTTCTTATTTTAGACGAGGGCGATAGATTAAGTGTTATAAAAAAAATAATGAAAGAAGAAAACACTCCAAAATCTATAAAGCCCAAAGATGTTTCAAGATATATATCTGCCAAAAAAAATGAAATGAGATATGATATTGGTTTTGAAGAGGAGTATTATAAAAAAGTATACGATAAATATAAAGAATATGAAGTTAAAGAAAATGTAATGGACTTTGACGATTTAATACTCAACACCATAAAACTATTTGAAAAAGAAAAAAACATACTTGAACATTATCAAAAAAGATTCAAATATATTTTAGTTGATGAGTTTCAAGATACTAATTTGCAGCAATACAAATTAATAAAAATGCTCGCTCAAAAAAATAATAAACAAACTCCAGATAATCAATTAACTGTTGTAGGTGATGATGACCAGAGTATATATGCCTTTAGGGGGGCAAATGTATCTAATATATTAAACTTTGAAAATGATTTTGAGAACACTAAAATAATTAGACTTGAAGAAAATTATAGATGCCCGAAAAATGTAGTTGAAGTAGCTTTGAATGTAATAAAAAATAATAGCCATAGGCACACAAAAAATATTTTTTCAAACAAAAAAAGTGATTATAAAATAGAAAATTGGATATGCTATACAGATTATGAAGAGGCAAAATCGGTTGCTAATGAAATAGAGTTATTGTTTGATGAAGGTTTTGATGCAAAAGATATAGTTATTTTGTTTAGAACCAACAGCCAATCAAGGGCTTATGAAAAAGAACTTATGGCTCATTCTATTAATTATAAAATAGTAGGAGGAGTTGGGTTTTATGAGAGAGCAGAGATTAAAGACAGCATTTCTTTTTTAAGGCTTCTTACAGGCTTTAATGATAACTTTAGCATAAGAAGAACTATAAACACTCCAACAAGAGGAATAGGAGAAAAAACTTTTGCTCAGTTTGAAGCATTCGCAGATAAAAAAAATCTCACACTCTATGATGCAATAGACATTATAGAAGAATCAAATATTTCAAAAAAAGCTCTTAACAACATTAAAGAATATAAAAACATATTAGATAAATATTCAAAGAAAATAAATGATGACTCTAAACATATAGAGGCAATATTCTTTGAGTTCTTAAAAGAAATAGATTATTTTTCAATTTTTAAAAGCGACGGCAATATAAGAATAGCAACGGCTGAAGATAATATAAAAGAGCTTTTTAATGCATACTACAGTTATTTAAATTATAATTATGAAAACCCAGAGAGCAGTTTAAACATAAGAGGATTTTTAGAAGAGACAACTCTCTATAAAGACAACAGCAACGAAGATAAAGAAGATGCAATCACGCTCATGACAGCACACAATGCAAAAGGCTTAGAGTTTGAAGTGGTGTTTATAACAGGACTTGAACATGGAGTATTTCCTCATTATTTTTCACTTGAAGAAGAAAACGGCATAGAAGAAGAGAGAAGACTTTTTTATGTGGCAATTACAAGAGCTAAACAAAAACTCTATCTCACATACGCCAAAAGAAGAAGAATAAGCTCAGGCACTATGGAACAAGCTCCTTCATCATTTTTAATGGAGATACCAAAATCTTTATTATATATAAAAGAAAAGGCTAATAGTTATTATATGGAAATAGATGAAGATGCTTTTGATTATTAAGTTTTTAAAAGCAAAAATATAAAGATATTTATAAAAAACTTAAATATATTTAATTAAAAATTCCTTAAATGCACCTTACCGTTTTTATCTATGGTTTTATTACCTTTTTTATACATTATAAAAAGATAATTAAAACCTCTTAAATAATAATTATACTCTATAGCAGATAAATGATAATTACCCTTGCTCAAACTTTTATTATGCCTCACAACCGAAACTATATCTATAGGCATAAAATATTTACTCATAATCTCAAAAAGCTTAAAACCTATAGGCATAAATGGATAATCTTTCTCATAAGAATCTGAAACATATAAAGCCATATATCTATCTTTTTTCATTATTCTAAATATTTCAGTTATAACTTTCTCCATAGCATCATAATACTCATCAGTTTTGGCAGTCAATTTCCCTATACAATTTTTTTCATTAGAATAATTTATATGCGTACTATATGGAGGGTCAATAAAAACAAAATCCACTTTCTCATCTTCTATTGGTATTTTTCTTGCATCGGCTCTAAAAATATCTTTTCTCTCTAAAGCCTTTGGATTGATATCATATCCTAAAGCACGTCTATTAAGCTCTCTTGCCACATCAATAGTTGTGCCGCTTCCTGCCATAGGATCAACTACTAAATCTTTTTCTTTTGTATATCTATTTAATAAATTCCATATTATATATGATGGCGTTGCTCCTATATAATGTTTATGCTTCTCCTCTTCACTTTTTAAATATTGCTGAGAAGGATAATCCCAAAGAGTTGTTGTTTGTAATTCTAACTTTTTCTTCATTATTTTTCTGCTGATAATAAAATTAAATATAATAATTTTAGTATATACTATATATTAGTAAGATACAATATAAAACTCAAAATATATGTGATAATAATTTTTATTAAATCTTATATACATATAAGAAAAAATTACTATACTTATATGTATAAATTATTTTAGGAGAATATTTTATGGAAGAAGCTATCAAAAAAGAAAAAAAAGACTATTTGCTGATAAAACTTTTTATAGGGATAGTTGTAGGAATTCTAATAGGTACATATTCAAATGAAGGTCTCATTAATGTAATACAATCTATAAAATATGTATTAAATCAAGTAATATCATTTATGGTTCCTTTAATAGTGTTAGGATTTATTGCCCCTGCTATAACAAGAATGGGAAACAAGGCTAATAAGATGTTAGGTGTTATGCTTGCTTTAGCTTATTTCTCTTCTGTGGGTGCTGCTTTATTTTCTACTATTGCAGGATATGCAATAATACCTAATTTAAATATAGCTTCTAATGTTGCAGGCGGAAAAGAGTTGCCAGAGATAATATTTAAATTAGATATTAATCCTGTATTTCCAGTAATCACTGCATTATTTTTAGCAATATGCGGAGGTGTGGCAGTTGTAAAAACTAAATCACAGTATTTTGAAAACCTATTGGACGAACTTAATAATATAATACTATTTTTGGTAAATACCGTAGTAGTGCCTATATTGCCATTTTATATTGGAAGCACATTTGCCACTTTAGCTTATGAGGGTACTGTTATTAAAAGTATACCAATATTCTTAATAATCATACTTATAGCAATAGTAGGACACTTTATATGGCTTACATTATTATATACTATAGCTGGTATTGTATCAAAGAAAAATCCTGTAAGGGTATTTAAGCATTATGGACCTGCTTATCTTACTGCTGTTGGTACTATGTCATCTGCTGCTACTTTGCCTGTGGCATTAAAATGTGCAGGAAAATCTGATGCTTTAGATAAAGACATTGTTGACTTTGCTATACCAATGGGCTCTACTATACACTTATGCGGTTCCGTATTAACTGAAACTTTCTTTGTTATGACTATATCTAAAATATTGTATGGAAGTTTGCCTCCAGTTGGAACTATGATTTTATTTATAATATTGCTTGGTATATTTGCTGTAGGTGCTCCAGGTGTTCCAGGAGGTACTGTTGTTGCTTCTTTGGGTATTATTATATCTGTACTTGGCTTTAATGATGATGGTACTGCTTTAATACTTGCTATATTTGCTTTACAAGATAGTTTTGGTACTGCTTGTAATGTTACAGGAGACGGTGCTTTGGCTTTAATACTTCAAGGAATATTTAGAAAGAATAGCTAAATTATTAATTTATAACACAAAAAAGAGGCTTAAATTACAATGAATATTTGAGCCTCTTTTTTATGTATTAAAAATTTTATATAAAACCCCGCCCTCTATATTCATATGCTTTGTTTAGAATATTTAGTTTTTATTAATCTTGTTACTGATTTAAAAAAGCACTCCCGCCCAAGTGTTTTTTAAATTTATAATTGACACACCGCACGGTAAGTAAAATTTCAAATATAATTAAATTAACAATATAATTTTTACAATATACAAGTGATTGTTCACCGTGCGTTAATATAGACTTAAATACATATTAAATATTATATAAATAAAAAAGGGCAGCTCCATTAGAAACCACCCTTCGTATTAATTAATTTGATTATAATTAATTTTGTTTAAGCAACTGACTCTTTTTTAATCTTAGTCTTGTAGAACCAATCAACAAATACAGCAATAGCATTATCTCCAGAAACATTAGCAGCAGTACCAAAAGAGTCTTGAGTTAAGTATAAAGCAATCATCAAACCTTGCAATTCTTCTCCAGTAATACCAATCATATAGAAGAAAGGTAAAGCACTCATAACAGCTCCGCCAGGTGCTCCGGGAGCAGCAACCATAGCTATACCTAACATGAGTATGAAAGGAAGTATTGAACCATAAGTAGGGTTTTGTCCAAGTATAAGTATTACAGCAGTAGAACAGCAAGTTAAAGTAATCATAGAACCGGCTAAGTGTATAGTAGCACAAAGCGGTATAACAAAATTTCTAATCTGCTCGCTGACACCATTTCTTTCAGCAGCTATTAAGCTAACAGGTATAGTAGCAGCACTGCTTTGAGTACCTACAGCAGTGAAATAAGGCGGTATTTGGTTTTTAATGAGCATTAGAGGAGATTTATGCCCTATAATTCCAGATATTATAAATAAAGCAGTGATATAAAGTATATGTAAAGTAATAACAACTGCAAATACTTTACCAAATATTACGAGTATGTGCTGTATACTACCAGCATAAGCTAAATTAGCAAAAGTACCTAAAATGTGTATAGGCAATAAAGGTATTATTATATTTTTAAGAACAGCTTGTATAACCTCTTCAGAATCTCTTACTATAGAAAATAATTCCTCACCTTGTTTCTTAGGTCTTAGCATTGTAATACCAATACCAAGTATAAATGCAAATACTACAGCAGATGTAACGTCAAATAAAGGTTTAAGAGGTATAGAAAAATAACTGTCTAAGCCAGATTCTATTTTTACATTGCTTAAAGCAGCAGCACCCAAAAGAGTAGGAAAAAGATTTGAAGCTACTAAAAAAGCAATACTTCCAGCTAATAATGTAGAACCATAAGATATAGCTACAGTAATTCCAATAAGCTTTGAAGCACCCTCTGTAAGACTGGCAATACCATATCCTATAAAAGCAACTATCATGAGAGGTATAATAAAGTTTAAAAATAAACTAAATATAGAACTGAAAGTTACAAATATTCTTACCACAGGACTAGGAAGATACATGCCAACCAAAATACCTAAAATTATACCAATTATAATTCTAGGCAGCAAACCAATTTTTTTCATTGTAAAACTCCATAAGTAAGTGTTATGACTACAGTATAGAAAATTTTTTTTATGCAATCAATTAATTATTTTACTAAAATTTTTTTTTTAGGTTTTTATGCTTTTATATTATTATATGTGTAATACATTTTTTACATATTATGAATAGTAATAAAAAACTACGATATAAAAACTATACCGTAGTTTTATTCAGCTATTTTATAATTTATTAATCTTCATTTTTCTTTTTTCTATTAGGAGAAGATATTTTTTTATTAATAGAAGAAGTTTTTTTAGAAGATTTTTCGTCTTTAAGAGGTTTTATAGGTGTAGAAAATACTTCATCTTTAACACTCTTTACTTCTCCGTCTTGATATGCTGAAGGGTCTTCGAGTTCATCAGTGCCTCTTTTAGGGTCTTTACCTGCATAAACTAATTTGTCTTTTACTCTGTCAAGTTTAACTTCGCATATTCTTTCAATATCTTCTATGTCAAGAGATTCTTTTTCAAATAATTCTCTAGACAATGCTTCAAACTTATCAGCATTTTCAGCTATTAATTTTTTAGTTCTTTCATAAGCCTTAATAACAAACTTATGCACTTCCTCATCAATTTTTTGAGCAGTTTCTTCACTATAGTCTTTATGACGTGCAATTTCTTTACCCAAGAATATAGGCTGTTCTTTTTGACCGAAAGCAATAGGACCAAGCCTGCTCATACCCCACTCACAAACCATTCTTCTTGCAAGTTCTGTAACTCTTTCTATATCATTGGAAGCACCGGTAGTAACAGAATCTTCCCCAAACTTAAACTCTTCTGCAACACGTCCTCCAAGAAGCAAAGACATTTCATCAATAGCTTTTTTCCTTTGAAGAGTGTATCTTCCATCTGAAGGAAGCGTCCAAGTAGCACCCAAACTTCTTCCGCGAGGTACAATTGTTACCTTATGTAAAGCATCGGTATTTTGAAGGAGAACTGCCATTAAAGTATGACCTGCCTCGTGGTAAGCAGTATTAAGTTTTTCTTTCTCGCTTATAAGAATACTTCTTCTTTCAGGACCCATCATAACCTTATCGCGAGCTTCTTCAAAATCTTTAAGCTCTACTCTCTCTTTATCGTTTCTAGCAGCAATCAAAGCAGCCTCATTAACCATATTAGCAATATCAGCACCAGAAAAACCAGGAGTAGCCCTTGCAAGATGATACAAATCTATAGAAGGGTCATGCTGTATTTTAGCAACATGCACTTTAAATATTCCCTCTCTTCCTTTAACATCAGGCAAATCAACAACAACCTGTCTGTCAAATCTACCCGGACGAAGCAATGCAGGGTCAAGTACATCAGGTCTGTTGGTAGCAGCAAATATAATTATTCTTGTGTCAGTATTAAAGCCGTCCATTTCAACAAGCATTTGGTTTAGAGTTTGCTCTCTTTCATCATGACCGCCGCCGTATCCAGCTCCTCTTGTTCTACCCACAGCATCAAGCTCATCTATAAATATAATACAAGGGGCAGACCTCTTACCTTGTTCAAATAAATCTCTTACCCTTGAAGCACCCACACCTACAAACATCTCAACAAACTCAGAACCAGACATACTAAAGAAAGGTACATTAGCCTCTCCTGCAACAGCCTTAGCAAGCAAAGTTTTACCAGTACCCGGAGGGCCTACCAATAATACTCCCTTTGGTATCTTAGCACCAAGCCTCGTAAATTTGCTGGCGTCTTTCAAAAATTGTACAACCTCTTGAAGCTCTTCTTTAGCCTCTTTACAGCCCTCAACATCTTTGAAAGTTACTTTTACATCTTCTTTTGTTAATAGTCTTGCTCTGCTCTTTCCAAAGTTCATAGCTCTGTTATTTGAACCTTGAACCTGTCTGAACATAAAAAACCAAAGTAAAAATCCTATAGCAAGTATAGGAAGTAAGTTTACAAGTATTATGCTGAAATAACTAGGTTTTTCAGCTTCTCCTCGAACCTTTACATTATTTTCTATAAGGAAATCTGCAAAACCGCTTGCAGTAAAAGGTATATAAGAATAAAAATCTATCTCTGTAATTTTGCCGTTAAGCGTTTCCACTGCCTTACCATTTTTTATATATTGATCAACTATAGTAACTTCTTTAACAACGCCATCTTTTACTTTTTGTACAACAGTAGAATAATCCCATTCCTGAGCCTTAACTTGAGGAGTCTTCTGAAAATACATTATTGCCATTACTACTACCATAGTAAGAAGCAGTATTATAATAATCTGATTTCCGCCCCCGCTTTGAGGAATGTTGTTTCTTCTATTTGAATTCTTTTTTTTATTGTTAGCCATATATTCTCCAAAAAAATCTCTTTATCTATAATATTTATTCTAAAGGTATATCTAAAATAGTACCATAACTATTAAAACATTTTGATGCAAGTGAATCTACGCCTCCTCCTCTTCTAAGATAGCTATTGATAACTTTTCCGTCTTTTCTAGCTAAATCAGGATATTTTAAATTTATATAGCCTTCAACAAGACCTCTGCTTGTAGAAGCATGTACATAAGTTACAGTTCCTTCTTCTTTATCTACAGCAACAACTATTCCAGCATGCGTAAGTTTTTTTGTATCTGATGTTGTTCTATCAAACATCACTATATCGCCAATGTTTGGCATGCCGTTATTGTATATCTTCTTATATTTTGAAAGTGTTGAATATATTGTTTTTACACCGCTTGAATCCATTATCGCCTGCTTTTCAAAAACTGCTATATTAGAACTCCAATAAACTGCGGTTACAAAACCAGAACAATCAAAATTGAATTTTTTCTTCTCTTTTGTAGTTGGATGAGTTAATTCAACTCTTTCATTATATTTATAGTGTTTTTGCAAATAAAAGTTAGCCCACTTCTTTATATCTTCTCTAACTTTATTTTTTTGTTTATCATCTATTTCTACGCCATTTTCATCTAAATATGATTGATAATTCTTATCATAACCATAATTTTGTGCAAATGAATAGCTTGAAAACATTAAAGCAATTAATATACTAATAAAAAAATGCATAATTCCTCTAATTAAAAAATAATTTTATAAAATATTTACAAAAAGTCAAGGTACTTTATTTAATACAAAATCGGATTTTTACCTATAAATAATATAAGAAAATATAAAAATTATTATTACAATTTATTTAAATAAAAATTATCAGACTTTAACCATTTAATTCTATATTGTAACGGGGTAATCATATTAAAAAAGGCGTTTAAATATGGATAAGCATTTTCAAATTGTATTGACAGTCTTGTTTTAAAATAATATTCAGTGTCTATATTTAGGTTATTAGTATTAATAATTTCTATTCTATTTATTTGGCTTGTATTTCTAATTAATTCATAAAAGTTAGTATTTCTTGTTTCAGCCATAGTTTGAGAATTATACATAACATATTCTTTAGTAAAAAAATCATAATATATTCTTCTAAAGAAATGAGCATCTTTTATGCTGTCATCTAACAGTAAATTGTTTTTAAACAAATTAACTCTAAAATTGAATACTGTGATAATGCCGTTGTCTAAATATTTTTTTATATTACTATAAAAATTCATATCATTTCCAACATAAACATTGGCATATAAAGTATTATTATAGATATTTGCACCTGAAAAATGAAGTCTTAATTCATATGGGTATAATTGAAAGCTTATTATAATAAATAATGTTAATACATATTTCATAATTATTTAATTATACTTAAATTAATATAAAAGTAAAGCATACAAAAGAGTTGACTATATAAAAAAAAATATTATAATAATATATATGTTCTTTGAAAGGGGATGCTCCGGCTTCGACTGCGATGGTTGAGTCATATTTTGCATAGCCGTGCTTGGTATATGCACGTAAATATCATACTAAAAATATAAGTGCAGACGAATACGCACTTGCAGCTTAATTGAAGCTGTCACTGGTTTAGTGATTTGTCTATGGGTTGCTTTATCGGTGTCGAAACACATAGAACTTGTATTGGGTGCCGTTTGAGCCTAATATTACGTATACTCAAACTAGCTTTATAGTTTTTCTGCTTGTCTTTTACCTGTAAAGTGAAACTTCAAAGATAAGATATGCTATGTAGACGAATATGGGGCGCTTCGTAGGACGCGGGTTCGAGTCCCGCCATCTCCAATTCTTATAAAAAATAATTTATAATTCACTTTTCTGGAAAGCTATTCTCTCTGCTCCGTTTCTTCTTAATTTTATTATGCCGCATTTTGTAAAACCTTCTTTCTCTAAAAGCCTTTGCATTGGTATATTATCTTTATGTGTATCTACTCTCATATTTTTGCATATATCAAAACAGTATTTCATGCAAAAAGAGCCTACTCCTTTTTGATTTTTTAGAGTTGCTATTCTGTGTATAACTCCGTATTTATTGTTATTAAGCCACTTGCCTTCGTATATTTCATTATAATCTTCTTCAATACCTATAAAAAAACAAAATGTTGCTATGATATTATTATCATCATCTAAGCACACATAACTTTCATTTTTTTGAATGTCTTCTTCTACATCTTCTCTTGATGGATATCCATTAACCCATTGATTTGGATTATTATTTGCTTTCATATATTCTCTGGCATAATCAAATATTTCTAAGAGTTTATTTATATCATTAGCAGTTGTTTTTCTTATAGTCATATTGTATTTTTCTTAATATTTTTGTTTAGATTATTATATATTATAAAGTATAAAATAGTAGATGTATCTTTGTATAAAAAATGCAGTCCTTTTGCTTCTTTGGGTCACACCTCCGGCACTTCCTTTGGTCGCAAAAGAAGTGGGGTGCTACCCTACGGGCACGCTTCGCAGGGGCAAAGCCCTGCAACTAACCAAAATAAAAAAGTAAAAATCTTTAGAATATATTGGAATAATTATTTTATATAATTTTTTATTGTTCTTTTTCCCGCAGCAAAAAGAACCAAAAAGTGCGAGTGTTTTAGCTTTATACGTTTGGAATATCTATAAAGTATAAAATAGTACATGTATATTTGTGTAAAAATGCAGTTCTTTTGGTTCTTTTATACCAATACCGAGTAGGTGCCTATCGGCAAAAGAACTGGGGATACGTGGGCAAAGCAACCACAAACAAAAAACTTAAAAAATATATTTGATAAAATTAAAAGTTTTCAAATATATAATAAGTTTTTTTATTCAACTTTTTCCCGCCGCAAAAAGTTGCAAAAAGTGCAAATACTATAGCTAATATTTTAGGAATATATAATAAGATAATACAAATATTTTAGCTAAAAAATTACAGTCCTTTTGCTTCTTTGGGTCACGCCTCCGGCACTTCCTTTGGTCGCAAAAGAAGTGGGGTGCTACCCTACGGGCACGCTTCGCAGGGGCAAAGCCCTGCAACTAACCAAAATAAAAAAGTAAAAATCTTTAGAATATATTGGAATAATTATTTTATATAATTTTTTATTGTTCTTTTTCCCGCAGCAAAAAGAACCAAAAAGTGCGAGTGTTTTAGCTTTATACGTTTGGAATATCTATAAAATATATAAAATAATAGATAAAACATTTTAAATATCAGATTGAAAGAAGAATAACTTTACTGAATACTACTAATCATATATATGCTTAATTATCCATTCATATCTTTTTTTAAGCTCTCTCTCTTCTCCAATTTCCACCGCTTCATAATAATTCTTTCTAATACCTTTTTCTAAGTAGTCCTGCTTTATTATATGATAAGGATAATCATGAGGATATTTATAATCTTCGTTGCTTTTTCTGTCGAATGATGCTGAATTGTTATCTTTCAAGTAATTCGGTATAGAATAAAGCTCTCCGTTTCTTACGTCTTTTAATGCTTTGTTAATTGCGTTATATGCAGAATTAGATTTCGGACAAAGTGCTAAATATATAGTAACCTCTGCAAGCGGTATTCTTCCTTCCGGCATTCCTATAAACTCCACTACATTAAGAAGTGATGAAGCCATATTAAGTGCATTAGGGTCTGCTAATCCTATATCTTCAGAAGCTAATATACAAAGACGTCTTGCTATATATCTTGGGTCTTCTCCTGCTTCAAGCATTCTTGCCAAATAATAAATAGCTGCATTAGGGTCGCTTCCTCTCACACTTTTTATAAAAGCACTAATGGTATTGTAATGTTCATCTTCATCAAAGTTTAATGCTTGTTTTGTTGTAACGTCTTTTACTATCTCTTCTGTGATTGTGAGTTTTTCTTTTGTTTCATCTATTTGTGTAGCTAAGTATGATGTTTCAAGATATGTTAAAGCCTTTCTCACATCACCATGCGAAAACTTTACTATCAAATCTATCGCTTTCTCTTCCACATCAATATCTTCTTCGCCGAGACCTCTTTTATCTTTTATGGCATTAACAACTGCCTCTCTAATATCTTCATCTTCAAGGTTCTTAAACTCAAAAAGCATTATGCGTGAAAGAAGTGCATTAGTTAAATAAAAATAAGGATTCTGCGTTGTACTTCCAATAAGAATAATAGTTCCATTTTCTACAGCAGGAAGTAAAGCATCTTGCTGAGATTTATTAAATCTATGTATCTCATCAATAAAGAGTATTGTCTTTTTTTCGTTGGATAGATTTTTTTCTGCCTTTTTAATGGCCTCTCTAATTTCAGACACATTAGAAAGTACAGCATTTAATTTTATATATTCTCTTTTAGTTTTTTTCGCAATTATAGAAGCAACGGTTGATTTTCCAACTCCCGGAGGACCAAAAAAAACCATAGAAGTGATTTTATCTTTATCAATCATTTTTCTTAGAGTTTTATTTTCTGAGAGTATATGCTTTTGCCCATAAACTTCCTCTATAGAAGTAGGACGCATACGCTCTGCCATTGGAAGAAAAGAGTTGTCTTCTTCTGTAAAATCAAACATTGAGCTTTTCAATGTATTCCTCTACAACAGGTATATAATTAATAATGTCTTTTAATTTATATTTTATTTCATATTCTAATATGTCTGCTATAGATATATAGTCTTCGTTAGAGAATGCTTCTAAAACATTATTCATCATACTGTTAAAATCTTCTATAGAATCATAAAGACTTATTTTATTTATTTTTATATTGTTATAATCTATAGAGCATATATCTGCCACTTTTGAAAGTATTGTAAAAGAGAAACTTACCACTCTTGAAAATTTTTCTGCATACAAAAATGCTTCTTTATCATTTCCTGTTTGAAGTTTGCTTACAATCTTATCTAATAGTTCTATTATAAAATCATAAAACTTAGGAAGCGTGCCGATTTTATATAAAGCATTATCAGAATTAATATTATTAGAGAACATTATTATAGTATTAATTTTAGCATCTTCCATAATAAGTTCCATAGCAGGCATTAATTTATCATTGATAAAAGGTTTAACATCGTCATTAAAATAATCTCTTATTTTTTCTATATCTTCATTTTTTTCTGTTAAAGATGTTAATCTCTCTAATTTTACTTCAAGCATCTTTAGTAAATGCATTGAATTATGACTTTCCAAACTCATATTGCAAAGAAATATCACCCTAGGGATAGAGTCCAATATCCAAGCAAATCCATCTTTTAAATCTTCCATATCTTTTTCACTTAAAATAGCAGAATCTGTAACAGCAATCTTTTTAATATAATCCATTATAGAATTGAGGCTAGATAAATAATATTCGCTATTGCTAAGAGCTTCTACATATATAGTATCAATATTTTCTATAAGAATCTTCTCATATTCTTCGTCTATATATGGGTGAAGCTCATTATTATCTATTATTATTTTATTAATAAGAAAATTATTAGAGTTGCACCACTCTTCTACGCCTTTTAATACATCATAAGCATTTTGCTCATTTTCTAAAGTAAATGATAATTCTTTGTCATTAATAAATATTTTCATTTTTCTACCATTTTATAAAAAAGATTATAATATTACATTACTAATTTTCGGCTTTAAAAAATAATTATCTATATATTTTTGTAAAAAAACATGCAATTATGAAAGCTATAAAAAATGTTTGATAAAACAATTAAGATAAAAAAGTATGCTTATAAAAAATTAAATAAAAATAATCTTAAACAAAAAATAATCATTTCGTTATAATGTCGTTTACATATTCTGCTAATTTATTTGGAGTAATGGCGGCCACTTTAGCACCAAGCTTAGAGAGTTTTTGAGCAGCGTTTTTATTATACGATTCATTGCAATCATAATCTAATGCCGTTAATATAAAAATTTTACTTCTTGCTTCAATAATACCTTTTACACTGTTATGCATATATTTATAATCATTGCTGTCTTCCAAATCGCTTATAAGTAAATATATTGTCTTTTCTGGAAATGCTGTAATTTTTTTAGCATACTCCAAAGCATTAACAATATCAGTCCCCCCTCCTAATTGAACCTTTAAAAGAGTGTCCACTGGGTCTTTAATATAATCAGTAAGATCAACTATAGAAGTGTCAAATATAATAAGCTTCACAGATAAATATGGCAGATTAGCAAATATTGATGCCATTATAGAAGAATATATTACACTATCAAGCATAGAACCGCTTTCATCTATAAGTATTATAATATGCCAAGGATTATAGTTTCTTATATTGTTATTAAAATATAGTTTATCTACAAATATTGTATTATTTTGAGTATTGTAGTTTTTTAAATTATGCCTAATTGTTTTTTTTACATCAAGATTTTTAAATATTTTTTTATGCGTTGTATAAGAATTAGGAAGCTTCTTGCCGTAAAAAACTTTCTTAATATCTTGCTCCATTTTTCTTTTTAATTTTTCTACAATATCTCTCACTATACTATAAGCAAGCTTTTTTACATTAGAACCCATCATATCTCTAAATGTTAGAATATTTTTAAGAAGCTCCATATTAGGCTCCATTTCCTTTAAAATATTCTCATCTGTAATCATCTCAGTTAAATTATATTTATTTAGAGCATGAGTCTGCATAATCTGAACGGTTTCTTTTGGAAAGAGTTTTCTTATCTTTGAAACCCACATTGGAACAGTTAAATTGCTTTTACTCTTATCGCCTTTTAATTTTGTATTGTCATTATCATTATAATATCCGTCTTCTTTTGAGTATTCTCTGTCATACAAGAAATTTAAAGTTTCATTAATGTCTGATAAACCTTCTTGCAATTCAATATTATTATCAGCGAAATCTCCGAGTATAAGACGCCATCTATTTAGAGTATTATTTATATTATCATCTAATTTTGTCATATTTATTTTTTATATTGAGAATATTTTATATAATACTAAAAATTACTGAGTTTGTCAATTTTTATGAATATGTTGTGATTTTTTTATCATACCAAGTTCTTGTTTTGTTCAACTTTTTCCCGCTTTCGTGGTGCGGACTTCGTCAAAGTTGAAAAAAGTTCAATTTATATCTTTGAATATGTATTAGTACAAAATAATATTTGTATTTTAGTTTAAAAAATGCAGTTCTTTTGGTTCTTTTATACCAATACCACAGGCACTTCCTTAGGTCGTAAAAGAACTGGAGGAGTGGGGACAAAGCCACCACAAATAAAAAAACTAAAAAATATTTTGATAGGCTTTAAATTTTTTCATATATATTAAAGTAACTATATTTTATTAATTTTTTTATTGTTCTTTTTCCCGCAGCAAAAAGAACCAAAAAGTGCAAATACTATAGCTTTATACTTTTATTATATTTATTAACAAACAATATCAATTACAAATAATTAAAAAAACTAATCTTTTATAAATTTTATAATATTTAGTTTTTATGAAAATAAAATAAAGATAATTTAAGAAATATGCTTTTTAATGCTATTAATTAATATAAACCGTATTCTTTTATGAGCCTATAAAGCTCTTCTTCATCTTCTTTTATTCTGTTGTATATTATAAGCTCTGGTCTATATTCAAAATGCACAGTATCATAATTATGCCATTTACCGCCCCAAATAAACCCATATTTCTCCAAAACTTTTACAACTTCTTTAGGCGGATTCCATCTATCATTAAAAGGAACAGCATACCACTCTTTATTATTAACCCTCGTCCAAGCCCAATATATTTGCTTGCCGTTACTTCTCTTAGGAAGCGTATCAATGGCAACACCATAACTATGATAGCTTCTGCTCGCACTTTTTGATATTATTTTCCATACATAGCCGCTAACTGTTTTTAATGATGCTAAATAATTTTTTACTTGAACATTAGTTTGAGCCATAGATTTAATTTCTACACTCGCGTTAGAAAGAGGCTCTACTATATAATCATGTATGCTGGTTCTATAGCCTAATATGCTGACTGTTTTTATATGCGTCATCATAGTCTTAGGAGAAGAACCATCATAAAGTGTATTTAAAAATGTATTATTAATAATTTTTTTATTGTTAATTCTTCTTTTATAATATTCCTGAAGCTCTAAAGTTCTCTCAGGAGTAGCCTTTTGTATAACAGGTAGCCCATTAACAGGATAAGAATAAAAACCAAAACTTATATAATTATCAGCATTAGATATATCTTCATCTGTTAAAAGCTTACCGTCAGCCCAATTAAACCAAATCTCATCTAAATAAAAACCAATTTCACCATTTCTTATTATAGGTTTAGATATTCTATTTGAATAAGCTAAATGCAGAGATAAGATTTCCAATACCCCATCTCTCATGCTGACATTCTCAATAAGCCTTTTTTTCTCTTCTGCTCTTTGTTTCTCCATAGAAAAATTTTCCATGTTTGCAGATATATTGGTTGTATAATTAAAATATATTCCTACAAGCGAAGCTACAGAAAGCACCATTATAATAATAACAGCAAATAATATAGAAATATGTTTAGTAATTTTTTTAATAAGAAAAGTAAGTAAAATTAATAGAAAAAGAATAGCTACTATAATTAAAAGATATTCAAAACCTGCCATATACTAAAAAATAATGTAAACAATTTCAGAAGACTTTGGGCGATGACGGGTTCGAACCGCCGACCTAGTGCTTGTAAGGCACCCGCTCTCCCAGCTGAGCTAATCGCCCTTATGTTTTAAGACTTAAATATATTAACATATACTCTAAAAAAAGTCAAGTATATATTAAATACTTTTTAAGATAAAAACAAAGTCTAATTTATAAACTTAAAAAAATTATGTCTTATTATCGAAAATAAAATCTAATTATTTAGTTTTTTTTGAGCATTTCAACATAAGGTCTTGTTTCTATATCTTTCTCATCTATACCTATTTCTTGTAATATTGTTTTTAATTGAGAAACCTGATTTTCTACACTGTCTGCACTATTTAAAAACTCTATCTCTATAAAATCGCCTAAACCTTTTATTTTTGATACTTCTGTTAATGAGTTTTTATATATAAAAGCATAACCCTTCTTCTCTTTTCTCACATACTCTCTGTAGCCTTGAAGTGATGATAAAAAATTAAGTATAAATCTTGCTTTCTTCTTGCTTACTTTTAATTCTATCTCATCATTAACTTCTACGCCGTCTACTATTTTTCTATCTTTAGTACAAAAAGTATAGCCGCCATGTTCTATTCTAAGTCTAATGCAGTTTTTTAATATTATGTTACCGCTTAAAATATCATCATTTTTGGCGTAATATATATCTTTTTTAAAATATTTCTTTTTAAATTTTGCATTCTTATAGAGAAAACTTAAAGTGCTTTCAAAATCTCTAACATAAGCTTTTATTTCTATTTCATTATTTTTCATAAGAATATATTAAAAAATTATAATTTAAGAATTAGCTTTATATAGAAAACCTGTTACTATTGTGATGATGCCTATGAGCATAGTAAAAGGAGCGAGGAAACCCAATATACCTTCAGGATTTTTGCCTACTAATGCGATTAAAAGGAAACTAAAAGCGAAAATTATAAGACCTATCACTAATATAATAATATTTTTTTTAGAAAGTTTATCTTGATTATTTACCATAAAAATTATTAATGAGCTTCTCGAGTTATTTGGTATTTTGCTCGGAGCCGGAATCGAACCGGCACGGTCGCAAGGACCAGCAGATTTTAAATCTGCTATGTCTACCAATTCCATCATCCGAGCTAGTTGCTAAGTATTATAACATAGCACTAAAAAAAATGCAAATTTATTTTTTGTATTTTTTTAAATCTAAACAATTATATTTTGTACGAACTGTACCAATACTCTCCTATATGTGCACTCCCTACGGTCGTATCAAGTAGGTGCCTTGCCTACGGCACGCAGAGCGTCGGCAAAAGAAGTGGAGGTGCTACCCTACGGGTACGTTTCACAAGTGGGTTAGTCCCCGAAAACAATAAAACATAAGAACTAAATTTTTACAGACTTAAAAATTTTAAGAACATATTAAAATAATTATATTTTATTAACTTTTTTATTGTTCTTTTTCCCGCCTTACGCTCTGCGGACTTCGTCAAAGTTTTTGACATTTTCGGATACGCTTCGCGAAAGTGCAAATTTAATTTTACTAATTATATTTATATAAAATAAATAATTCTTTATATTTTTTAAATATATTATCAACTTTTTCCCGCCGCAAAAAGTTGCAAAAAGTGCAAGTGTTTCAGCTTTATAGTTTGTGAATATATAAATCTAAAATAATATCTATATTTTAGTATATGCATAAAAAGATGTATTTAATTAAATGCAGTTCTTTTGCTTCTTTTATACCAATAAAAGAAGTGGGGTACGGGGGCTAGTCCCCGAAAATAATAAAACATAAGAACTGAATTTTTAGATACTTAAAAATTTTAAGAACATATTAAAATAATTATTTTATATCAACTTTTTCCCGCCGCAAAAAGTTGCAAAAAGTGCAAGTATTATAACTAATATATTAGGAATATTTATCAATATTATTATTAACTTTTATATAGTGCATAATTGAATATAATAAGAAAGGGAATGTTTATTAACACCCCCTTTCATTATTTCCATAACTAATTTTCTTAACTATATATTCTAAAGTCCATCTCTGGGAATATATCATCACGCCATTCTAATTTACTGAGCCACTCTTCATTTAAATCTCTGTTTTTGATAGCATAATAAAGGTCAGTAAATCTCTTCACATATAATTTTGTAGTATTAACAGCATAATCAACCATAGTGCCTGTATGCATAATGAAAGCCCAGTCGCTGCTTTGTGCCAACAACAATTCGCGTGCAGCCTGATTTAATGCCCTCTCATAAAGACCTGTCTCATTATAATAATCATGAGCAAGCTCTATCATACGTTCTGCAGCCTTGTGTAAATGTCTGTAAATCCAGCCGTTAGTGCCGTTAAGCCAAACTTCACCATAACCATTAGCTCCCCAACTTGACATTGAAGGCATAGATATTTGGTTTACTGGGTGTCTTTCTAAATATTCTTTTGGTGTGATTGTTTCTATAGTGTTTTGGTCATGATGAATCTTTCTCATTAAAAACTCTATAAACATAGGACCTTCATACCACCAGTGTCCGAATAATTCAGCATCATAAGGAGATACTACTATAGGAGGTCTGTCGTCCATCACTGAAGCTAAATATTCTATTTGCTTTTCTCTATTAAACATAAAATTACCAGAATGCTCTCCAGCAGCTTCCATAGCCCATTCTGGATTATAAGGCTCTTTAGCACAATCTTTACCAGTAATTCTATAATATTTTATACCTGTATTTTTTCTAAGACCATTGCTCTGTATAAAGTCTTTTATATATTCAAAAGGCAAATCATATCCAATATCTCTGTAAAACTCTCTGTATCTTGAATCACCCGGATAACCAACTTCAGCACTCCAAACACTTCTTGAACTTTCAATATCTCGTCCGAAAGCTGCAACTCTGCTCTCTCTAGAACAATATAAAGGAGCATAAACTCCATATTTTGGCACTCTATCAGCATACATTATACCATGCGTATCAACAAAGAAATATTTAATTCCATTGTTTGCAAGATGTTTTTCAAGTCCAGGGAAAAATCCGCATTCTCCAAGCCATATGCCTGTGGGTTTTCTTCCTAAATGCTTCTCATGAGTTTTTACAGCCATTTTTAACTGTGCTTCTATTGCTTTAGGATATTCCTGCATAAATGGGAAAAATCCATGCGTAGCTCCGCAAGTAATTATCTCTAAATTTCCTCTCTCTAAAAAATATCTAAATCCATTTAATATATTCTTATTATATTTATAAACAAATATATCTCTTATCTTTCTAAACTTATCTCTGTAAAACTCAGCAGTATGATGAAAATTAGGGTCTAATGAAGTCCTTTCAACCTCCATCTCTGCTAATCTAATTAATTTTTCTATATAATTAACGTATCTATTTTGAAGAAGCTCATTTGCAAGCATATTCATAAGAGGAGGCGTTACGCTCATAGTAATTTTGAAATTTATTCCATCATTAACCATTCTATCATAAGCATCAAGAAGGGGTATATATGTTTCTGTAATAGCCTCGTATAACCACTCTTCTTCTAAAAAATCCTCATGCTCTGGGTGTCTAACATAAGGGAGATGAGCATGAAGCACTAAAGCTAAATAGCCTTTTGACATAAAACATTCCTTAAATATTTTTTATTTTTCTATAATAATTTCTATAATAATATTATATAAAATTATAATCTTAAAATCAAGACTAATATCATATTAAAAATATCAAATTTTCATATAAAGCAGCTATTTTAAAAATACATAATTCTTAAATATAGTATAATCTAACAAACTTGAAAAAAATATTTTTGTCTGTAAAATATAAAAAACATAAAAATTAAAAAACTAAGGAATTTAAAACAATTATGGACATTTTCTCTTTTACAAATAAATCTAACAACAACAAAACAAATACTGACACTATACTCTTTAACAGCGAAGCAATACTTGGAAGACCATTAATAATAAACGAACAAAGTAATTACAGCCATTTTATAAACTCAATAGAAGGCACTTGTATAGCATTAGTTGCTGATGGATTAGGGGACACTTTTGCTTCAAAACTTGCTGCTGATGTTTACAACGAAAACTTTTTAGACTTAGTAGAACTTGTGGGCGAACAGGAAGTAATAAACTGGATAATGCATAATTTCATCAAATTAGAGGTTAATGCTGCAAGAGAATCTGCTGATGATGTTCAAAAATCTATGGCAGGTGCTTCTATTGCTGGTGTGTTATATCATAAGTTTGCTGGTGTATTTGTGTTTCATGCGGGGGACGCTAAAGTGTTTTGCATAGACAAAAACAAAGCTGCTCAAATAACAAGAGACCATGTTAATGGATATGCTCTTGAAAACTGTGCTTGTGCAGGAGGGGGACACTACATTACAATAGAAGGCTCTAGAAGAAACAAAAATCATAACTATTTCATTGCTACTAATTCTATGTGTGAGGCTATAGCATCTAATTACAGCTCATTAGAAGAGGGTGTTTACAATATAATGAGCTTAAATACTGAAGAAGCTATAAACAAATTAAAAACTATTAATAGTAATGAGAACATAACAGCCTTTGGCTTAAAAAATCTTTACGCTATTTAATAATTTATATGTAAAAATCTTGACAATGCATATTATTTAACTATACTTTATTTATAAGTTATAGAAAATACTACATGCGATAATATGCTGACTATGAAAATACCAAGTAATAAAAGATTAATACCAAATATATCTGAAATCTTTATTCAGTATTTGCATTCACATAATATAAAAGATGCCGATGCCATGCAAATAGCTTTTGAAGAGGCTTTAACCAATGCTATAGTTCACGGCAACAATAATGATTATAATAAAAATGTAAATATATCATTTAGTATAAAACAGAATATGCTTGAAATTACCATAGAAGACGAAGGCATGGGCTTTAATTACAAATCAATAAAAACTAACGATGATATATATAGCAAAAACGGACGAGGTATACTTTTAATATCACTCTACACAGACAGTTTTCACTTTGAAGACTACGGCCGAAAAATAGTAATGAACAAGTACATAAGTTAATTATATAATTTCAATAATATTTTCTTTATAAGTTGTTTACTATAATTATTTATGAATTATAATAAAAACATAAAAATAGTAGGTTGTTATTTATGAATAAAGAATATATAAAAGCCGTAAAAAATTATATTGAAGAAATAAACTCAATCAAAGAAAAAGGCTCTTCTAATGAACATAGTTATAGAACTTCTTTAGAAAATATGCTTAAATTTTTTGCTGTTAATTTATACCCTAATAAAAGTATAAAAATAATTCAGGAATCAAGCATTGATGATGAAGATGATAAAAAAATATTTCCTGATTTTACTATAGTTAATGAAGATGAACAGCTTATAGGATTTATTGAGTGTAAAGATGTAGGTTTTGATTTGAATAAAGCTATTAACGGCAAAGGAAATTATAAACAATATAAAGAACAGTTAATAAAATATTTGTATATTCATAATAATTTGATATTTACTGATTATATTAATTTTATTTTACTTTCAAAAGAAGATGACGGCAATATTATTGTAAAAGATGAGATTTGTATTTATGAAAATAAAAAAGATAAGGAAGAAGAAAATTATAAAAAACTTATAGATATATTTGATATGTTTTTTATAAGTAAAGCAAAAGAAATTGATAAAAAAGATTATTTTCTTTCACTTCTTGCAAGAAGAACAAAAATTTTGAGAGACTTTATAAATTTAGAATTATTAAATAAAGATTCATATTTAAGCAGAGATGTAAAAGGATTATTTGAAAACACTTTATTTAAAGATTTGAGCGATAAAGATTTTGCTGATGCCTTCTCACAGATTATCACTTTTTCATTACTTTTTTACAGACTAAGCAAAAGAAAAAATGTTGATTTAAACAGTTTTAAAGATATGCCTGATTATATACCAATATTTAAAGAGTTTCTTTTGAAAATAGATATAAACGATTTTAATAACAACGGTATATTTTATTCTATAGTTTCAATAATTAATGCGGTTAATTCTTATAATGAAAACATATTTTATGGAGAGCTTTCATATAAAGAAAATCATGATAAAGAAGACCCATTTATATATATGTATGAATATTTTTTAAAAGAGTTTGACGAGAAGACAAGAAATGCCAGAGGGGTGTTTTATACTCCTATAGAGGCGGTAAGATATATTATAAAATCTATAGATGAACTTTTGAAAGACAAACTCAATATAAGCGAGGGACTTTACGGAGAGAATGTGCATATACTTGACTTTGCTGCAGGCACTGGAACATTTATGCTTGGAGCTATAGAGCTTGCATATAATAATGCAAAATCAAGCGGTATAGGCGGCGTATGGGAGAAAATAGTTTCAGAGTTTATATTGAAAAGACTTTACGGCTTTGAGTTTTTAATAGTACCTTATGTTTTGGCACACTTTAGAATACATGAATATTTGAAAGATTTGAATTATGATTATAAGAGCAGGGAAAGACTGCAATTATATTTAACTAATACTTTAGATAACAGTGCAGGCGGTTATGTGGCAATGTTTCCAAATATGAAAGCAGAAGCTGATATGGCTTATAAAATAAAAAATGAAGAGCCTATACTCGTTATAATGGGCAACCCTCCCTATAATTCAAAATCAGAAGAAATAAACTGCAAAGAATGGATAATAGATTTATTAAAGGACTATAAAAAAGATTTAACAGGATCTGAAAAAAGAATAATAGATGATGATTATATGAAATTTTTAAGATTTGCACATTGGAAAATGGAGAAAAGCAAACAGGGTATAATAGGCGTAATAGTAAATAACTCTTTTATAAACGGTGTTAGTCATAGGGAAATGCGTAATCAGCTAATGAAAACCTTTGATGAAATATATATTTTTGATTTGCATGGTAATATGAATAAGGAAGAAAAATGTCCAGACGGCAGTCAGGATTTTAATATTTTTAATATAAAAGATGTGGGAGTATGCATAGCATTATTTGTAAAAACTGGAATAAAAAATAACAAAAACAAAGGCGTATATTTTCAGGAAATTTACGGAAAGCAAAATTATAAAAAAGAATATTTGATTGATAAATCTGTAAACACAGACATAGAAAATAAAAAATGGAAAAAATTACAAGATGATGAAAAATGGCATTGGTTTACAGAAGTAAAAAGCAATGAAAAATATTTGAATGATTTTAAAGGTTTGAATGAGATTTTTGAAGTATTCGGAAGCGGAATAAAAACAGAAAAATATAAAATAACTATTCATACAGATATTGAAAAGTTAAAAACTGTTATTAATGACTTCATCAGTTTAGATGAAAAAAATATACAGAAAAAATATGATATAAAAGATTCAAGAGATTGGAAAATATCAAACACCAAAAAATATTTAGAAAATATGATTGATGAATTTAATTATTCATTAATTACTCAAATACATTACAGAACATTTGATTTTAGATATACTTATTATTCATCATATAATTTATTTATAACATATCCTAGATACGATATAATGAAACATTTTATTAACAGAGGAAATATAGGTTTAGTTTTTACTAGAGGTATTATATCAGATATAGATTTTGAAAATATATTTATTTCTGATAAGATTATAGATATAAATTTTACTAAATATCAAACTTACTTCGCTCCGCTTTATATTTATGAGGAGGTTGATTCTTCTGCCGATTTCAATTTTGATGAAGAATGCAAGCCTAATTTTAAAGCTACCTTCTTGGATTTCCTCAAAAAATATTTGGGCGGCTCTATAATCAAAAGCGAAGATTATCCTTACAAAATACTCTCCTACATCTACGCTGTGCTTTATGCTCCTTCATACCGCTCTCGCTACAAAGAAGATTTAAAATATGATTATCCGCGTATTCCTTTCACTGATGACAGCTCTCTATTTTCTTCTCTTTCCTCTTTAGGCTCTGCTCTCATAGATTTGCATTTGCTTAAAAAAGTGCCTGCTCCTTCTTCTTCCTACCCTGTTTCAGGCGATGACAATATTGATTTCTGCAAGTTTGAAGATAATAAAATAAAAATAAACTCTTCCCAATATTTCGACAATGTAAAAGAAGAAGTATACAATTATTCAATCGGCGGTTACAAGCCTATAGAAAAATATATAAAGGCTCGCGAAACCCTCACTCTTAACGACATCATGCATATACAGAAAGTTATTAGCGTTATTGAAAAAACTATTGATCTTCAAAAAAGTATTGATGAGGTTTATAAAAGAATTGATAAATAGAATTAGCATAATTTACAGTATATAAATATACTATATTTTTTTTATTTTATGCACAGGAGCCAGACATATTGCAGTTAGGAATTCCTTAATTTCTTAAAGTATAGCATAGGTGTATCATAAT
>NZ_CAKVGN010000011.1 GCF_934747485.1 uncultured Brachyspira sp.
GAAGAAGACACTGACAATTTAGATGAGTTAGACAGTGTATTAGATGATGACAACAAAGAAACTGATGCTAAAGAAGAAGACACTGACAATTTAGATGAGTTAGACAGTGTATTAGATGATGACAACAAAGAAACTGATGCTAAAGAAGATGATAATTTAATGGTTGGCAATGTTGCCGGAAATGTACGAATAGTTGAAGAAGAAAATACATTGCCTTCTCCTGATTCTGCTGATAATTTACCTGAATCAAAATATGAAGATGTTGATAAAAATATCAATGATGATGAAGTTATAGACAATATAAAAAGATTATCCCCTATTACAAGACATCATGTTTTAGATGCTATATTAAATGAAAAACTCTCTAGAAACTCTATGCAAAAGTTGCTAAAGGCTTTAGAGAAGGGTGAATCTAATGAATATATAACAGATTTCATTAATAATGAATTAGGTTTAAGCATTTCAGATTCTAGAGGCGGATTATTAGATATTATACCTATTCCTAACTCATTAAAAGAATATGCAAAAATAATAAGAATTGCAGCAATATTTTTAGTTTTATTTGTTGGAATAGTATTATTTTCATATCAATTCATATATAAGCCTGTTTTAGCTAATAGATATTTCAAAACTGGATTAGAAAATATTTATAGCAGCCAATTTGATGAAGCAGAGAGAAATTTTGCTAAGGGAGATAGATTAACTCCTAAAAAAGTAAAATGGTATAATAAGTATGCAAAGGAATATACAGACAGATTTGCATTCAGTTATGCTTTAAAAAAGTTAGAAACATCTGTAGACATTAACCCTAGAAATATTGATGCTAGACTTTTATTCGGCTACTATTATAGAACTAAGGGAGAAAAAGAATTATCAAAAGAAGATTATGACAGCGGAGAAGATTTATATAATAATTTAATGTCTTATACTGACAAGGAAAAAGATTTAAAAAGAATATATGATGACCTTGGTGTTCTTATGATAAGCAGAGCAAAAACTTTAGTAGAGCCTAATTATTATGATAATGCTTATGAAAATTATAGAGAAATGATAAATAGGTTTGGAGACAATGTTATACCAAGAAAGAGAGTAATGCTTATAAAAATATATCAAGACAATTATCAAGATGTTAAAGATTTGCAAAACCATATAAACAGATTAAAAAGCGGATATATAGATGATGAGGTTTATCCTAAATTAGCTAAATATTTATTAGATAAAGATGATTTTTATGGTGCTAGAAAATTATTTGAAAAATTGTTATCAAAATATACAAATAATTTAGAATCTATTGTTGGATATGCAGATTATGAGGCTCGATTAAAGCATTATGACAGAGCTAAAGAAATATTGATAAACTCAGCATTGCCTATATATAGTTCTAATCCTTATAATGTTGGAGAGGAATATGTATATAATATGCTTGGACAAATATATTATAATTTAAAAGAATATGGAAGTGCTATTAATAATTTTAAGTTGGCTTTAGAAAAAAACAGCTTATATCCTGATGCTAATTTAAATTTAGCTAACTTGTATTTCTATCAGGATAATGATTATAAAAAAGCAAAAGAGCATTATAAAATAGCATATGATAACTTGGCTCCAGATTTAAGAAGCGACCAATTGCTTTATAATTTATCTTGGATACATTATTTGGATGAAGAATATGATTTAGCTTTTCAGGGCTTTAATGATTTATTCTACAAGAACCCTGATAACAGTATTGTATCATATGCTTTAGGTAATTCTCTTCTTCATTTGGACAGAGCAAATTTGGCTAATGGTTTTTATAGAAATGCTTTGAATAAGGCTTTAGAAACTAGGAAAGACAAATTTGAAATGCGTACAGAGAAGGATTTTATGTTTATTAGCTATTTAGCTAGTTTACATAACAACATAGGAGTATCTTATGCTTATAATTCTGTTGTAAGCAACCAAATAGAAAATGAACAGATGGCTTTCAAAAACTTTGTAATTGCTAGTGAATATTTTGACCAGTTGAGAACATCTAATATAGATTTGGATATGGCTGAAAAAAGAACTGTTACTATAGATAATCAAAATATTGGTGCTTCAAAATATAATATGATGGCTATACAAAGCAAGAGAAATTTAAAAAACAATGTTATCATAGATGATTATATACCAAAGACTATGTTTAATTTAAACTAAAACTCTATAAAATAATAATAATAAAGCCTATGATATTTTTAGCTATCATAGGCTTTTATAATGCATTTTTTTATTTATATATTTAAATTATTTTCTATACTGTCTGCCCTACTTATAATGTAATATCATCAATTTTTTTAAGTTCTAAATCTGTTAAATTATTTTTATTTATTATTTTTAAATTTTCTATTATTTGACTAGGTTTTGAAGCTCCTATTAGAACGCTTGTAATATCTTCATCTTTTAATACCCATCTTAAAGCCATCTGTGCCAAAGTCTCTCCCCTCTCTTTAGCTAAATCATTAAGCTCTTTTATCTGTCTTAATCTATCTCTTGTAATAGCATCTTTTTTTAAATATCTTCCGTCTGCTGCTATTCTGCTGTCATTAGGTATACCGTCAATATATTTATCTGTAAGCAAACCCTGAGCAAGCGGACTATAAGCTATTATGCCTTTTGATAATTTTTGAGATTTTAATTTAAGTCCATTATTTTCTATAGTTCTGTCAAATATAGAATATCTGTTTTGATTAATTATAAAAGGTACATTAGCATAAGTTAATATTTTAGAAGCTCTTTCCATAGTAGCTCCATCATAATTAGAAAGCCCTACATATAAAGCTTTACCGCTCTTTACTATTCTAGTTAATGCCTCCATAGTCTCTTCAAGAGGAGTTTCACTGTCCATTCTATGATGATAAAATATATCTACATACTCAAGATTCAATCTTTTTAAGCTTTGATTTATACTCGCTATTAAATATTTTTTGCTTCCCCAATTTCCATAAGGTCCGTCCCACATATCATATCCGGCTTTAGTGCTTATAATAATTTCATCTCTATATTTATTAAAACCATCATTTAAAATTTTACCCATATTAATTTCAGCAGCACCATATGGAGGACCATAATTATTAGCCAAATCAAAATGTGTTATGCCATTATCAAAAGCGGTATTTATAATATCTTTCATATTATTATAATCACAATTCTCACCAAAATTATGCCATAAACCAAGAGATATTATAGGCAGCTTCAAACCGCTTCTTCCGCATCTGTTAAAAATCATATTATCATATCTATTCATAATTTAATAACTCCTCCTATATTATTTTAATATATTTTAAAAAATTGTAAATTAAAATTAATTAATAACATATTTTCACTATTTTACCGAAAATGTAAATGCTATCTTTTACAATAATAACTATTTTATGATTTATATATAATAATATTTGGAGGTTAGAAAAAATGTTCAAGAAGGCGATGATTTTTATTATTATTGTATTTGCTATTGGATGTAAAACCGTAGAAACTACAATAGATAATAATGCTGAAACTAAAAAAGAAGAAAATAAAAATATAGATGATAACGCAGAAGAAACAGCAAAAAAAAATGAATCTAAAATAGAAGTATTAGAATATGGGGCTGATTCTGAAATAAAAGCTATAGATATAAACGGCAAAAAATATTATGTATTAAATGCTGATGATATAGAAAATATGACAGAAGATGAAATAAAAAACTCATCATTAGTAGCACCTTTAAAAATCACAGAAGAAACTATAAAAGGCAATGACGGTATAGTAATAAAATATTATGATGTTCAAATATTTTTAGGAAAGAAAAATAGATTTGGAGCTACAAAGGTAGGACTATTTGAGCCTCAATATAGAGCTTGGACTGTAGGAGAAGATAAAAAAAGAAATAATGATATAGAATTAAAATTAAGTAATTCTACAGTAAGTATTACAATAAAAAGAGGAAGTATATCGCTTAGGTATTATTAATAGTTTTATAGAAATTCATTAATTATTATTTTTATGAAAATATTATAAAAGTAGGCAATTATACAACAATAGTTCATATTTTTATAACTTATTACCAAATATATTGACTATGAATAAAATACTTGCATAAAATCAATTTAATTAATATAATAAAAAAAATGTTTTTAATGTTTAGAGGTTAATGTGTTCAAGAAGTTATCGCAAATAGTAAATAATGCTTTCAGAGAAAATAGTTTAGTTTTTAAATTTTTAATCCCTTATATAACTTGTATTATACTAATATGTATAGGTATATATTTTATTTATGCTCCGCAATATAGAACTACATATATGACAAATAGCGAATATAATACAGAGCAATTAAAAAAAATATTAGAAAATAATGTAGAAAACTTAATAGTTGAAATCAATGTACTTTCTGCATATTTAGAAAGAGAAGATAATATTGATAAGGCATTGGAAGTATTTAAAAATGTATTAAAAAACAACAATTATTTAGTTAATATATTTTATTCTGATGTTATACCATATAACGAAGGCGGTTTTTTTATAAATGCTAATAATGAACCATTAGGAAATTATAACCCTACATCAGACCAATGGTTTAAAGATGTTATGACATATAATAAAATTATAACTGCTACACCATATATGAAAAATAATAAAATGTTAGCATCTTTTGCTAAGGCAGTGTATAAAAATAATAGAGTGTATGGTGTTTTATGGTTTGATATAGATTTTGAAAAGTTTATACAAGCTACAATAAATGAAAATAAAAAATATGGATATAATATTTCTATAATTAACGATGCAGGACTATTTTTATTCAATTCCAATAAAAATAACATATTAAAAAATAATATATTTTCAGACCCAAACTTTACAGAAAATAAAAACAACATATTAAATAATAATAATTTTACATTTATTAATAGAAAATTCACACATATATCATCAAAAATAAAAGATACAAATTGGATATTTGTGGCAGATATATCTAAAAGAGAATTGAATGCAATGTTTTATAAGCTTTACATATTGATTGCAGTAGTATTTATAATTCTTATAGGAATAGAAGCAGCACTCGTAATTGTAATAGCTAAACCGTTATCTACTACATTAAACAATACTGTAAAAATAATAGAAACTATGTCGGATTGTAACTTTAATATAGAATTCAATGAAAAAGAACTCAGTAAAAAAGATCAAGCTGGTGAATTAGTAAGGGCATTAAATAAAATGCAAAAAACTTTAGGCAAAATAATATATAATCTAACTAATTCTATAAATGAAATTAATAATTCAGTTAATTCTATAACAACTGCTAGTGTTAATTTATCTGACAGAGCTAATTCACAGGCAAGTGCCTTAGAAGAGTTAGCAAGCTCAATACAATCTGTATCAGATTCATTAAAAGAAACAGCCAACAATGCTAGTAATGCTAAAAGAATGAGTGAAGAGGTATTTGAGTCTACAAAAAGAGGTGTTGATGCTGTAGAAGATACTTCGCATAATATGGAAGATATAGCAGAATCTAGTAAAAAGGTTTCTGATATAACTAAAATAATAGAATCTATAGCTTTACAGACAAATATATTAGCTTTGAATGCCTCTGTAGAGGCTGCACGTGCCGGAGAACAAGGCAAGGGTTTTGCAGTTGTTGCTAATGAGGTTAGAAGCTTGGCTAATAATGTAGCTAATGCTGCTAAAGATATATCTGATATAATTAATGATACCGTAAGAAAGATTGAACTTGGAAGCACTTCGGTAAAAGCTTCATCGTATATATTAAACCAAATAGAAAAGTCTGTTAATGAGGTGTCAAATCTGCTTGTAGGTATATCTAATGCTATTACAAATGAAGAAGAAAGCATATCACAAATAAACTCTGCTGTTGCAGAGCTTAACAATATAACTCAAGAAACTTCGGCTATAGCTGAACAGGGAGCTATAAACAGCAGCAATGCTTTGGATAAGGCTCAAAATATTGTTGTAGAAGTTTCGCAATTTAAATTTTGATTTAAATTAAAATTTTATTAATTTAAATTGTAAAAGAGGAAATATGGTACTCACTTTGCTTTTTTCATTGGTAGGCGGTTTTGGGCTTTTTATGTATGGACTTAAAGTGTTTTCTGACGGTCTTCAGGAAAGCACTGAAAATACATTAAAAGAGATACTTCATAAAGTTACTCAAAACAAAATATTGGGAATAGCTCTTGGTTTTTCAATTACTGCTATAGTACAGTCAAGCAGTGCTGTTACTGTAATGGCTGTTAGTTTTGTTAATGCAAACATATTAACTTTATCTCAGGCTATAAATATTATATTAGGTGCTAATATTGGTACTACTGTTACTGGTTGGATAATTTCATTAGATATAGATATTTTAGCATTACCTTCTTTGGGTATAGGAGCTATCATAGTAATATTTGCAAGCCAAAGCAGAAAAATAAAATTCTTCGGCGAAATATTAATGGGCTTTGGTATGATATTCTATGGGCTTATTTTAATGAAAATGGCTTTTGAGGGTGTAAGAGATTCTGAGAATTTCAAAAACTTATTTTTAATGGCAAATGCATACACTCTTCAAGGAAGATTTTTCTGCGTAGTAATAGGTACTGTAGTAACTGCAATAATACAATCAAGCAGTGCTGCTTTAGGTGTTACAATATCGCTTGCTACTGTCGGCTTGATTGACTACCCTACTGCTGTAGCTTTAATACTTGGTCAGAATATTGGTACTACTATAACTGCTGTACTTGCTACAATAGGGGCTTCTATTAATGCTAAAAGAGCTGCTTTGGTGCATTGTTTATTTAATATATTCGGTGTAATTTATATGTTCTTCTTATTCCCATACTATCTTAAACTTGTTGAGTTTATAGTTGGTTTTATGATATCAGGAGGACCAGATTTAGTAGTTGATAATAATTATGTTAATATATCTTTCTATATTGCTGCAGCTCACACTATTTTTAATATAGTAAACGTTATAGTATTTTTCTTCCTTACTGATAAATTAGAATATATTGTATGCTTAATGATTAAAGATAAAGACGGAGAAAAACATATTAGCTTATTATCTGACAGACTTTTGCATATGCCTATTTCTGCTGAGATAGAAGTGAGAAAAGAAGTTGCCTACATGGGAGAAATTGCTCAAAAAATGCTATCAAGAATAGAGCAGTTATTTGACAGCCCAAGCGAAAAACTTCTTAATAAAATTCGCGACCATGAAAAGATGCTTGATAATACGGATAATGAAATACATACATTTTTGCTTAAACTTCTTGGAAAAAGCACACTCAACTCTGCAGATATAGCATCATTAATTAATATCAGTACATACTATGAAAATTTAGGCGACAACTTAAAAGATTTAGGTAAAGCTATTATTAAAGGGAATGAGAAAAAAACTTTATTTAATGAAATACAGAAAAAAGATATTCTTCAAATGCTTCATAACAATAAAGAGTTTATAGATTATTTATCAACTCTTATACTTAATAATTATTCTATAAACAGAGAAAAAACTTATGAAGAAGCTATGGAAAGATACCATAAAATAAAAGGGTTTTATTATGAAGCAAGACAAAGGCATTATGATAATGTTGATAAATCTTTAATACCAGCATTGAATGCCCATTTATATGGAGATGTGCTTGTTTATTTTAACCGCTCTATTTCAAACTTGGTTAATATAGTAGAGGCCATTACAGGAAAAGATAAGTAATATAATTTTTATTTAAAAGGGCAATCTATATAATGGTCATTAATAATACCTATAGCTTCTAAATAGCTGTATATTATAATGCTGCCTACAAACTTAAAGCCTCTTTTTATTAAATCTTTGCTTACAGTTTTTGAAAGTTCATTTTCTGAAGGAAGTGCATCATCATAATTTAATTTATTATATACAATTTCATTATTTGTAAAATGCCATATATATTTATCGAAGCTTCCAAACTCTTTTTGAACTTCCATAAATTTGTTTGCATTTATTATCATGGCATCTATTTTTCTTTTGTTTCTAATAATAGCTTTATTTTCTAAAAGCGATGCAATTTTTTTTTCATTGTAATTAGCTATTTTTTTATAATCAAAATTATCAAAAGCTTCTCTCATAGCCTCTCTTTTATTTAAAACGCATCTCCAACTTAAACCAGCCTGCATGTTCTCAAGTATAAGCATTTCAAATAATTTTTTCTCATCATGACAAACCTTACACCATTCATCATTATGATATTTTATTTCTATATCAGTTTTTGCCCATTTACATATTTTTTTCATTTTATAACCCAGTTTGTATAACACTAAAAATTTAATTTTTATCTTTTATTGATTTCGGGGACTAGTCCCCAACCCCCTACTTCTTTTGCGACCGAAGGAAGTCCTTCAGGGCGACCGAAGGAAGTGCCTACGGTATTGCCACAAAGAAGCAAAAAGGCTGCATTTTTTAACTAAAATTTTGGTATTATCTTATATTCAAAATATATTCTATTAACACATAATAAAATTTTTATATCAAAAAAATTATAATTTATTTATATTTATAAAAAACTAAAAATTATAAAAACCTACCTCTTTCACTTATTCTATATTTATATCACATTCATAATAATCTGTTTTTATATTATAATCACCATTATCTAACTTTAATTCATAACTATCTTTATCACCCCAAATATTAATTATCTCCTCTTTATTTTTATGTATTATGCAGTATTTTTTTATATCTCTAATATTTAAATAATATTCGTTTTCGTATTTACTTATCTCTATATTCTTATAAATATAACTTTTTTCAGCATTCTCCTCTCCCCTACTCAAAAGCGGAGTTAATACGGAAAAATAATTAAAGCTGTCAATTATTCCATTTTTTATTTTAATAGAAGCCTTATTAATAGATTTCTCAAACATATCAGAGTCTTCTATATTCTCCATTACAAATAAATCAAACCTCAAACTATTAACTCTATTTTGAATATTAATATCATTTTCAAGTAAAGATAAAAATTCTTTTGACACCTCTAAGCCGCTTACATATCTTATAATCTCTTCTTCATATTTTTGAACATTATCATTAATCATAACTTAAAACTCTCCTTTAATTGAGTTTTTATCTTCTTTATAATCTTTGTAACAGCATTAACAGTAATATCAAAAAGTTTAGATAAAAAGTCATAACTAACAGTAACTTTAATAGACTGCAATTTTTTTATTCTCTGTTGTTTTTTGCTAGCTAAATGTATAGTAAAAATTCCTTTCCTATTGTTTTCTGCTATCTGTAAATTGATGCTCGCTATAGAATCTTGAAGCTTTATTATATCATTATATTTATGTATGTAAGTAGCTCTTGCTTTTTCAATAATAGAATATGCCTCTTCATAAGAAATATTAAAATAATTCATTAATGGCTTTGATACAAGATTTATAAACAATTCTAAATTATGCATAAAAAATGTTAGAGAATCTCTCGCATTAAAAACACTCTCTATATAATTAAACATCTTCAAACTAATATTTTCTATATCATCAGTATTATCAACATAATCGCTTAGAGAATAACTTTTTGTGTCATATAACACATCATGCAAAGTATAAGCCTCTCTATTACAAAGCGGAGCATCTATAGAAACTTCTTCTATATTATTATGTTTTTCTTTTCTCTTTTTATAGTCCACATAATTTAAATAACTATTTCTTAATGTATAAGTAAACCAAGTGATAAACTTAACTTCAGTCTCATTATATTTTAGTATAATGTTTTCTATTCTCTCCATATAGTAGCAATAAAAATCTAAAGCACTTTCATGATTAATTCCAAATGCTTTTCTTGGATAATTATAAATATACCTCGATAAATGTTCATTAATCTCTTTTAAAGTAATTACACTCTTAGTAGCTTTATAAATAGATATACTCTTTTTTATATACTCATCATCAATAAGAAACATTTTTTTATTCAATCCTCAGCCTCAAGTAAAATATTATAAAACTTCTCTCTCATTTTTTCATCTTCTATATTAGATTCTTTTATAGTTTTATCAGCCCATTTTCTATGTTCTTCTGTTATATTTTTTTTTATATAGTTATTTTTAATATTATTATTTTCAAAACCATTATTAACATCATCTATTCTTGTAACAAGATTATAAACCACAATATTAGTTTCGTTTTTTATATTATTGAATATTTTTATTTTATTCATAATAATCTCATTAGCCCATACACTGTCTATAACATTAACAGTTAAAATACCATTTCTAAAAAAAGAAGGATAACATATCTTAGATAAAACATCACCCATAATTATATTCCACTTATTGGCAATTTTTAAATATGAATATAAATTAGTATTTCTTTTATTTGAATATTCATTTAATATATCTATAATCTCTTTCATAAATATTATTGATTTGTAGTATTTATTGTATTATTAGTATTATTAACTATATTAGTTGAATATGAATTATCAGCAGCTTGATTTGTATTTTCTATAGGCTCTATTGAGTTAACCTCTGTATCTTCATTATGATTGATTTCAACAGTATTTACAACTTTTATATCTTCGTTTGTATATCCTAAATAATTTTTAACTCTGTTTATAGATTCAGCCACATTTCTATAAGTTTTATCTATACTGTAAACATCTTCATAAATCTTTAAAGCAGATATATAATTTTTATCTCTTTCATAAGTAGCAGCCAAATTAATCATATATACAACATTATTTGTGCTATATATATTAGCCTTTAAGAAAGCAGCCTCAGCTAATTTATAATCTTCAGTATAAAGATATAATAGCCCTAAAAAATTATTCATATAAGCATCATCAGGATTTAATAAAAGAGAATGCCTTATAGGTTCAATAGCCTCATTAGTTTTACCCAATTTATATAAAGCATACCCCTTTTGAAAATAAAGCTTATGAGAAAATCTATTAACTATAATACCATCTCTCGCCACTCTAAGCATATTAGTATAATCTTTCATATACATATATGAATTGGCAAGCATCTCATAATATTCTATTTTTAGTATTGGCGTAGTTTTAATCTCTTCTTCTAATAACTCAGAAGCTTTTTTATAATTTTTAGCTTGATAGAATATATACGCATTATTAATATTAGAAGCATCATAGGTAAAACTTAAGCTAAAAAAAAGTAAAAAGAAAATAAATATTTTAATTTTCATCTTTTCTAAAACTTTGCAATCTAAAATCATTAATCATCGCAGAAGCATAAGCTATAGTAGCATTATAAATATCTTCTTTACTTTTTCCTTTAAAGAAAGAATATACCCTCGGAGATTGAGAACTAAGAGATTCAGGCAATATAATATTATTATCAAAACTATTTTTTAAAACCATCATTTTTATAGCATTCATTTTATCAATGAAAGAATGTAGTAAAAAACCAGCCTCTTTTAATATAAATTGTTCAAATCTGCTTGAGTTATCACCTTTATCTAAAGCATATACATAATCGCTAAACATTTCTGGAATGCGTCTTTCTCCTATAGGAGTAACAAATCTCTGAAATTTATTGTCATAATCTTTCAAAGCAGTCTCTACTATATAATCGCTAGCAGGACCGCTTGAAAAATATCTTACAACAGAAAAACATTCATATAATTCTCTAAAAGCACCATATAAATGCTGAAGTTCATAATCAGCCTTATCATGCAATTTAGCTTCCGGATATTTTTCTACGGCATTTCTAAATTTCTCTATCATGTTATCAACTTTTTTCATGAAAGAGTTTTCTTTTGCTTTTTCCTCTTCAGCTTTCTTTCTTTGAGCCTCTTCTTCTTTTTGCATCAAAGTTGTTTTAATATCTTCTAATATTTTAAGTTCTAATAATAAAAAACTAGATAAATCCTGTCTATTTTCTAAAGCCTCTCTATATCTATTATTAAAAGAATCAACATTATATATTCTAGAACCATACCTTTCAGCACCCTCAGCATAATCTTTTCTAATTTTTGCTAAAGTTGCATTAATTTCTTTATCGCTTAAACCAGGCATACCAAGTCCCCTAAAATTTAATTATGAATAACTCATATATTATACTATATTATAAAAAATAAATAAACAAAAAAAGAAATTATTTTTCTATCATAATATTGAGTATTTCAACATCAGTAGCTTTCATACCTTCTTTAGCCATTCTTCCTATGCTGTCAATAGTAGCTTCCACATCATCTTTTACAAGTCCGTCTCCAGACTTAAACACCTTTCCATCTCTCGCCATATTAAAAGCAAGGATTCCGCAATCAATAGCCTCAGCAATCTTGGAAGCACAAGAAGATTTAGCTCCATCACAAACCATTCCGCCTATAGTAGCTAAAGCATTGATTATAGTATCGGTTATTTCTTTGTATGTAGCATCATGCAAATAAGCTATTCCAGAAGCAGCACCAGTAGCAGCACATACAACCCCGCAGAATGCTGATAGTTTGCCTATATGTTTCTTCTGTAAAATCGCTATTAAGTTTGATAAAACTAAAGCCCTATATAATTTCTCTTCAGATACTTTTAAATGTGAAGCATATTCTATGACAGGAATAGAAGCCGTAATACCCTGATTGCCGCTTCCGGAATTTGTAACTACAGGCATAGCACATCCGCCCATACGAGCATCAGAGCCTGCAGAAGCATAAGCTTTTGCTTTGTTTCTTATATCATTTTCTCCATAATGCTTTAATAATGTCTTTCCAACAGAAGCACCATATTCATTTTTCATACCTTCTTTGGATATAGCTGTATTCATATTAATTTGTCTTGATATTATATCTTTTATGTCTTCTATTTTTACCTCATTAGCAAAAGTATATATATCTTTAACAGTGAGAGATTCTCTATCTGTATTAGAATCTGAAGAAGAATTATCATCAGATTTAAAAATTTCTTTACCATCTTTAATTATTTTTGTAATATTAGTGTGTCCGTTTCTTATTTCAACTATAGCATTAGATTTTTTATTTTTAGCTTCAATAATAATATATAAGTTTTCAACGTTCTCTATAAGCTCACATTTACAAAAATCTGTTTTAAGCAATATCTTTGTATTATCAATATCCTCTTGTTTAATACTGCTTAATACCTCAAGATTTTTACTAGCATCTCCTCCAACTATTCCTAAAACAGCCGCAACGTCTATTCCTTTTAATCCATTAGAATTAGGAACTGTAACTCCTTTAACATTCTTAATAATATTTCCGCTGCATTTCACTACAACCGATTCCGGCATATCTCCCAAAACCTCTCTAACCTTAGCCCCTGCAAATGCTATAGCTATAGGCTCAGTACATCCCAAAGCAGGAACCAACTCCTCTTTTAAAATATTAATATAATTCTCATATAGATTTTTATCCATTTTTTTTATTCCCCCATCTTTTATACAACTTAAAGTATATATACTTTTATATTAAAATCAATATGTTATTTATTTTATTAAATCATATCAATAATTACAAATTTAGCTAAATAATATTACTGTTTGTAGTTATTAATTACAAAAAATGTGATTTTGTATTTACTTGTTGTGATTTTTGTATATATTAGTAATTATAAGTATTTTTTAATATTTTAAGGAGTAAAAATGGAAAAAAAATTTAAACTTGGATTGGTGCCTAGGTTAATTATTGGAATTTTGCTTGGTATATTTTTTGGACAGCAATTTATGCCGGAAGCAATATCAAGAATTATAGTAACTGCATCTGGTATATTTAGCTCTTATTTAAAATTTGTAATACCTTTGATGATAGTTTCTTATGTATCTATGGGTATAGCTGATTTAAAAGAAGGGTCTGGCTTCTTACTGCTTATAACTTGTATATTAGCTTATGGCTCTACATTAATTGCTGGGTCTGCATCTTTTTTAGTAGCTTACAATTTATTTCCTAGCTTTATGAGTGCTGATGATATTCAAAGAATTGCTGATGCTGCTGGTAATTCTGTTACTCCTTACTTATCTATAACTGTAACACCTTTATTAGATACTTTAGCTGCTGTTTTATTTGCATTTATAATAGGTCTTGGAATATCCACTATGAGAGGCAAAGAAATAGGCGAATATTTATACAATGTATTTAAAGAATTATCTACTATTATTGATAAAGTATTAAGAGTATCTATAATTCCTTTACTTCCTCTTTATATTTGCGGTACTTTTGTTGATATGACAAGGTCTGGAAAAACTTTTGTAATATTAGGAATATTATGGAAAGTATTCTTAGTAGTTATTATTATGCATTTAATATATCTTCTAATAGCTTTTTTAGTATCAGGCTCTATAGGAAAGAAAAATCCTTTTATGCTTATGAAAAACCAAATTGCAGGATATGCAACTGCTTTGGGAACTCAATCATCTGCAGCTACTATACCTGTCAATTTACAATGTGCCGAAAAAGATGGAATATCTGAACAAATAAGAAATTTCGTAGTGCCTCTTTGTGCTAATATCCATATGGCAGGCTCTATGATAACAATTACAGCATGTGCTACAGCAGTATGTTTAATGAATCAGATTCCTATAACTTACAGCACAATACTTCCATTTATTGCTATGCTTGGTATTGCTATGATAGCTTCTCCAGGTGCTCCCGGAGGTTCTATCATGACAGCTTTACCATTCCTTTATATGGTTGGTCTTGGAGGTCCTGATAGTCCTTTAAGTGCTATAATGGTTGCTTTATACATCACTCAAGACTCATTCGGTACTGCTTGCAATGTATCTGGTGATAATGCTTTGGGTGTTATAGTTGATACAATATATAAAAAGAAAATTGTAAAAGCTTAAACTTAACAATTAAAAAATTATAGCCGTCTATTATTTTTAGGCGGCTTTTTTATTATCTTACTTAATTAATATATTTAATCTTCTTTAAAATCATATATAGAAGTTACTCCAAGAACCTTAGCCACCATATATGATATTATGGCCACTATCATAAGAGCAACAAAATTTGAAACAGAACTTGATATTTCTAATATTAATATGCATACCATTATAGGTGTTCTTGTAATACCAGACATCATTGAAGTAATACCCAACACTATAAACAAATCTCCATACATAGCATATTCCGGAAAATAATGCACCAAAAAAATATCATACAAAGAACCTATAGAAGAACCAAGTATAAAGGTAGGAAAGAATACCCCCCCAACAGCTCCAGATGTAGAACATACCGATGTATAAAAAAGCTTAACAAATATAAGTATAAATAACATATATATAGGAAACTTATCCATTACTATACTTCCTATAAGCAAATCTCCGCTTCCCAACACATAAGGAAAAAACATTATCATAATACCCGCAGTTATAAAAGCAGGCACAGGACGAAGTATATCATTTTTTATATTCTGGTAAAATTTGCTAAATGTATTCATGAGTATATTTTGAAAAGAAGCAAGAAGTCCGCATATTAACCCCAAAGGAAGCAATGATATATAATGTCTTACTTCAAGTATCCTCGGTAAGTTAAAATTAAGTATCATAGATTGCCCTAAAATATGCTCTATTACAAGTATAGAAAATATTGAAGAGAGTGCTATACAAACAAAAACTATATGATTTTTATTTTCTTTAAGCTCTTCAAAAGAGAAAGCAATTCCTGTAAATGGTGCACTAAAAGTGGCAGTCATACCTGCACAAGCACCAGCTATAATAAGATATCTTCTATATTTGGATATATGAGTGTAAAAATGTTTATGATAAAAAAGCCCAACAAGCGTTCCTATATGCATAGAAGGACCAGCTCTTCCGAGTGAAAGTCCGCTTGCAAAAGATATCATACTTCCAAAAAGTTTTAGTATTATTTCAACAACAATATTTTTAGGTTCATTAAGCGATAAGTAATAATTTATTTGAGGGACTCCCGCACCTCTTATTTGCGGATAATGTCTTAATATAAGCCCTATAAGAGAGCCGAGAGAAATTAAAACTATAAACATTATTATAGTATAATACCATTTACTAAGAATAAAATTTGAAACATAAAAAATATTAATACTTAGTCTGTATAATATCATTCTATAAAAAGACACTATAAACCCAACTGTAGCACCTATAAACGATGAGAGTACATATAGTTTTATATATTTCGATTCAAAATTCAGTTTCATTTTATTATTTTTTTGATATTTTTATTTCATATCTTATTTTTTATTTAGAATTAAACTTTTTTAAACTCTTATAGAAAGAAAATTAAACATTGAACCTAAAAGTTACAACATCTCCCTCTTGCATAAGATACTGTTTACCCTCAAGTCTAATAGCACCAGCCTCTTTAGCCTTAACAAAACTTCCAAGCTCCAAAAGTTTATCACAGTTAATAACCTCAGCACTAATGAATCCCCTCTCAAAATCGCTGTGTATAACTCCCGCAGCCTCTGGAGCATAAGCACCTTCTCTCACAGTCCAAGCTCTTGTTTCATCTTCTCCGGAAGTAAGGAATGTTAAAAGCTTTAACAATTTATGTCCTGCTTTAGTTAATCTCTCTACTCCAGACTCTTTAACTCCCAAATCTGCTAAATAGCTTAATCTCTCCTCTTCGTCCAAATCCTGTAAATCTGCCTCTATTTTGGCACTAAAAGGTATAAGCTCTATATTTCTCTCTTTGGCATAATTTTGAAGTGTTACATAATGAGAATTTTTTTCTGGGTTAGCTAATTCATTTTCTGATAAATTAGCCCCTATCATCATGCTCTTTGATGTTAATAAAAATAATGGTTTTAATATATCTTTTTCTGCATCGGTTAAATCTAAACTAAATATTGGTTTAAAATTGTTTAACTCTGGAAGTATTTTTTCAAGTAATGCAATCTCTTCTTCTACTGCTTTTGCTTTGCTTCCTTTAGCAACCTTTTTTTGTCTCTCCATTCTTGCATTAAGCGTTTCAATATCTGCAAGCATAAGCTCTGTTAATATTATGTCTAAATCTCTTAATGGATCAACTTCTCCTATATGAGTAATGTTTCCGTCTTCAAATACACGCACAACATGAAGAACTGCATTTACTTCTCTAATATGTGAAAGGAATTTGTTTCCAAGCCCCTCCCCTTTAGAAGCTCCCTTTACAAGTCCGGCAATATCTACAAATGTAGTAGTATTATAAACTTTCTTTTTTGATTTAAAAAGATTTGCTAATTTATCTACTCTTTCATCTTTTATTATAGCGGTAGCTTCGTTTTTATCTATAGTACAAAATGGATAATTAGCTGCCTCTGCATGAGCATTTGTTAGTGCATTAAAAAGTGTTGATTTTCCTACATTTGGAAGTCCTACTATTCCTATAGATAAAGCCATATTCTTATTTCCTTAAATTAATATTTAAATAAAATTAAAAAACTGAATTATTTTCTATAGTATTATATATTAAAAAATATTAATAACAAGCATATAAAAGATTATAATTGTAGTAATTTTATAAAATTTATATTGTTTATATTATATAAGATGTTTTATATATACTGAAAATTTTTAAATTTATTAAAATTATTTTTTGTCTATTTGCGGGGACTAGCCCCCGCACCCCCAGTTCTTTTGTAGCCACAAAGAACCAAAAAGGCTGCATTTTTTAAGCAAAATATAAGTATTATATTTATATATATCCTAAGATATGAAGTTAAATATTTGCACTTTTTGCAACTTTGACGAAGTCCGCAAAGCGAAGGCAGGAAAAAGTTGAATAAAACAAACATTAATATAAAAAAATTATTTGTTTAAATTAAAATATTTGCAGGGCTTTGCCCCGCACCCCACTTCTTTTATTGATATAAAAGAAGCAAAAGAACTATATTTTATGAAGTCCATGCAAAATGAATTATAAAAAGCTGATAATATATATATAAAATGTAGAAATTTATAAAACATAATTAATTTCAATATTTTACAAAACTTTTATATAATAAAAAATCAACGATACATCTATAATTTATTATAAAATTCATCTTATAAAATGTTTATTTATTAAAATAAAGGTATATAATTATGAAATGTTGATATTAAATTAAGGGCAAATATATGATATACAATATGTGGTATGGAGTGTTAGACTCTAAAGAAGTAAAGAAAAATAAACCTCTTTTCGCTAAAAGATTAAACAAAAATCTTGTATTTTGGAGAGATGAAAACAATAATATATGTTGTATAGAAGATAAATGCTGCCATAGGGGTGCTTCATTATCATCTGGAAAAGTATGCGGAAATAATGTAGCCTGCCCTTTTCATGGTTTTCAATTTAACAAAAACGGAAAAGTTGTAATGATTCCTGCTAATGGAAAAAACACCAAAGTTGACGAAAGATTTTTTGTTGAAAGCTATGAGGTAAGAGAGCTTTATGGTTTAATATGGTTATGGTATGGAGATAAAGATAAAATTAATGATAAAATAATGTTTCCAGATGATTTGAAAGATAAAAAATTTTCTTACTCCACAATAAGAGATGAGTGGCATAATCATTATACAAGATGCATAGAAAATCAGCTTGATGTAGTTCATGTAGCCTTTGTTCATTACAATACAATAGGCAAATGAAATAAAACTGTAGTTAATGGACCGTTAGTAGAATTAGATGAAGATAATAATATATTAAAGTTTTATGTAAATAATGTAATTGATAATGGACAAAAAGCTTTAAGTGCTTCTGAAATGAAAAAAGAATATTTTAAATATTTTTTATATTTTTATTTTCCTAACACTTGGCAAAATTATATATTTGAAAAGATGAGAGTATTTGCCTCATTTGCACCTGTTGATGATGAAAATACTGTTGTATATATTAGATTTTATCAAAAAGTTGTAAATATACCAATAATAAAAAATATAGTAAATTTTATAGGCAACAAATTCTCTGCCTATGTATTAAAACAAGATAAAGATGTAGTAAAAACTCAAAGCTCTAAAGAATCATATTTAGGCATGAAAGAAGAAAAACTAATAGCAGGCGATATGCCTATAATAATTTATAGAAGCCATAGAGATAAACTAAAAAAAGAAATATAACACTATTTATATTCACATAAAGAAAGGAGGGAATATCCCTCCTTTAATTTATCATTATATATGATATTTATTTATATTTAGGAAGCCAACTTCCATGCTCTTTTATAAGGTCATCGCATAATGCAACTATATCATCTATAGACAATTCAGAAGCTGTATGAGGGTCAAGCATAGCAGCATGATATATATGCTCTAATTTTTTAGTTACATGAGCTTCTATTGTAATAAGCTGAACGTTTATATTAGTCATATTCATAGCAGCTAACTGAACAGGCAGCTTACCAACATAAGTGGGCTGCACTCCATTGGCATCAACTAAACAAGGCACTTCTACGCAAGCATCTCTGTCTAAATTTTCTATAACTCCATTATTGATTATATTGCCTCCAATTTTATAAGGCTCATTAGTCAATATTGCATTCATTATAAAAGAACCATATTCTTTTGAACGTTTATGATTTAAAAACTCTCCGTCTAAAAGATTCTGACTGTCTCTCTTCCAATCTTCAATCTGTTTAATACATCTCCTTGGATATTCATCTAAAGGTATATTAAATCTATCAATCAACTCAGGATATTTGCTCTTTATAAAGAAAGGATTATATTCTGCATTATGTTCGCTTGATTCTGTACAGTAGTATCCAAGTTTTTTGATATACTCAAATCTCACCATATCCTTATGCTTTTCAGTTTTTTCAGCCACTCTTTTTTTAATTTCAGGATATAAGTCATTTCCGTTTTTATCTCTTATATCAAGCAGCCAAGCCATATGGTTTATTCCAGCAATAAAATCTTTTCTGCCTTCTAATTTATCTTCCATGCCAAGACCTTCCAATAAATCTTTTGAGCATACTTGAACACTATGGCATAAACCTACAGTTTTTACTCCAGTATACCTTAGCATAAAACCAGTAATCATAGCCATAGGATTAACATAGTTCAAAAGCCAAGCATTAGGAGCATATTCTTCTATATCTCTTGCTATATCTTCAAAAACAGGCAATGTTCTTAAAGTTCTAAATATTCCGCCTATTCCAAGAGTATCAGCAATAGTTTGTCTAAGACCATATTTTTTAGGTATTTCAAAATCGGTAATAGTACAAGGGTCATATCCTCCAACCTGTATAGCTGTAACTATAAAATCAGCATTCTTTATGGCATCTTTTCTTTTTTCAACTCCGCAGTATGAAGTAATTTTAGCCCTTCCATTATTTATTTTTTTGTTCATAGCATCAAGCATATCGCCTGATTCTTTTAATCTAACAGCATCTATGTCATACAAAGCTATTTCGCTATCCCATAAACTCTCTGTAAGCATACAGTCGCCTAAAACATTTTTTGCAAATATTGTACTTCCAGCACCAATAAATGTTATCTTTGCCATTTTAATTTTCCTTTAATAAAATATTTATTATATATTAAAAAATATCCAACAATTTATTAATTATTGAAAATAATAATATTATTGCTGTATATTCTATATTTTTATTTTATATTAATTTTCCTGTTGTACAACAGCTTGAGCTTCATAATCTTTCAACTGTTTATCTAAAGTATTAGCTGCTTCTTCAGGAGTAGCTCTTTCATATATAACGCTTTGTATAGCATCTATTATATAATTTTGAGGTATATCCCAGTTTATAAACTCTAATACTTTTCCTGTATCTAAATTGTCAGAGAAAGCTTGTCCGAATTCAGTTTCACTTTTGATGTCGCTTCTTATAGAAGGAGCAGAAGAATATTTAACTTCTAATTCTATAAAAGGCTTATCTACGAACATTTTTACAGCATTATAAACATTCTGCCTTTTCTCCTCAGCACTATATGGATTTATAACATAACCTTTAACTTCCATATAAGTACCGCTTGGCTGACCAGCAACAGGTACAGGTATAGGAGCAACGCCTAAATTAGATATAATAGTTCCTCTGGCAGGGTCTTCAGTCATATGTTCCCAAATCCAAGGACCGTCTGTAACCATAGCAACCTGTCCGCCTGTAATACCATAATCTACAGCTTTCCAGTCCTGACCTTTAGAGTTAGGGTCTATAGCAACAGCAAATAAATCTTTATATAATTGAAGAACCTTTGCAAAATTAGCTTTATCTGCAACATAAGTAGCTTTACCATCTTTTACTTCATAAATTTTATCAGCTAAAGTATAATAAAAACTCATAAACTCTTGGAAAGCTCTTACTTCTTTAGTTTGTGTAGTAAACATAAAACCGTTTATACCTTCTTTCTCTTTTATAGTTTTAGCTACATTAACTAAATCAGCCCAAGTAGCAGGAACTTGAAGATTATATTTTTCAAGCAAATCTTTTCTATAGATTAATAAACGTACATTAGCAACATTCGGGAAAGCATACATATGTCCGTCAATAGTGAAAGCATCTACAAGAGACTTAGCAAAAATATCTTTATCAGGGTCATTGTTAAACAAGTCTTCAATAGGTGCAGCCATTCCAGCTGCTATATAACTATAAACTTGTTCCAAAGTTCCTTCCAAAAAGTCAGGATAACCAGATTTTCCCTGAAGCAAATATCTCTGAGCCCTTTCTCTATACAAAGCAGGACCTGTATCTTGAGCAAAAGGCATAGGCATAGGATTGTTTTTAAGATATTCATCATACACTGGTTTTTTTAATTTGTACAATGGTATAGTAGGGTCTAAAAATTGAGACCACTGAACTATCTCATTGCTTGAAGCAGCCTCTTTTTTAGAGCAAGCAAATAATGCTAATACTGCTGTAAGTAAAATTAATAGTTTTAATACTTTTTTCATTTTTATTTCTCCTGTGAAATATTTATTATTTTGCCGAAGCATCTTTTTCATATTCTCTTAACTGCTTATCTAAAGTGTCAGCAGCTTCTTTAGGTGTAGCTTTTTCATATATAACACTTTGTATAGCATCAATTATATAATTTTGAGGTATATCCCAATTAATATACTCTAATACTTTTCCTGTATATAAATTGTTAGCAAAAGCCTGCCCAAATTCATTATCGCTTTTTACATCTTTTCTTATAGGAGTAGCAGCCTCATGTTCAACATAAACACTTGTTATTTCTTTTGAAACTAAAAGCTGCAAAGCTTCATATACAGCATCTCTCTTTTCTTCTGGAGTATAAGGGTTCATAACATATCCTTTAACTTCCATATACGTAGCACTAGGCTGACCAGCAACTGGTACAGGTATAGGAGCAACTCCTAAATTAGTCATTACTGCTGCTCTTGCAGGCTCTTCAGTAAGATGCGACCAAATCCAAGGTCCATCTGTAACCATAGCAACCTGTCCGCCTGTAATACCATAATCTACAGCTTTAAAATCCTGACCTCTAGAATTAGGGTCTATAGCAACAGTAAATAAATCTTTATATAATTGAAGAACCTTTTCAAAATTAGCTTTATCAGCAATATAAGCAGCTTTACCATCTTTTACTTCATAAATATTATCAGCTAAAGTAAAGTAAAAACTCATAAACTCCTGAAAGGCTCTTACTTCTTTAGATTGAGTAGTAAACATAAAGCCATTTATACCCTCTTTTTCTTTTAGGGTTTTAGCGACATTTACTAATTCGTCCCAAGTAGCAGGCACTTTAAGATTATATTTTTCTAATAAATCTCTTCTATAAATTAATAAACGTACATTAGCAGAATTCGGAAATGCATAAATATTTCCATCTATAGTAAGAGCTTCTATTAAAGCAGGTTCTATTAAATCTTTTTCTGGATCATTATTAAATAAATCATTAATAGGATATGCCATGCCAGAAGCCACATAACTATATATTTGTTCTAATGTACTATCTAATAAGTCAGGCACCCCGCTTTTTCCTTGAAGAAAATATCTTTGAGCTCTTTCTCTATATAAAGCAGGCCCCTTATCTGAAGAAAAAGGAAGTGTAAGAGGTTTATTTTTCAAATATTCATCATATACAACTTTCATTTGGGCATATATAGGTGTACTTGGTGACATAAATTCTGACCATTGTACAACCACATTATTTGTGTCAGATTCTTTTTTGCCGCATGACAACAAAACTAATGTAAAACAAGCAGCTAAAATTAATATTTTTTTCATTTTTATAACTCCTTAAATGTTTTTATTATATATATATATATATATATATTTTTTTATAAATTAATTAAAGACTATTGATATTTTTAGCCTTTTACAGCACCGCTTGTAAGACCTGATACAACCTGTCTTTGAAGCATAGCAAATATTACAACAGTAGGAAGTATACTTACTATAGTAGCAGCATTAATTAATCCCCACTTAATTTGCTGTGAAGAGAAGTATCTTGCCAAACCTAAAGGCAAAGTAGTAGAATGCAAACTTGTAGAAAGAACCAAAGAATACATATAATCTCCCCAAGAAGCCATAAAAGCATAGAAAGCAGCAACTGCTATACCGGGAGCAGCTAAAGGCAATATTATTCTAAATAATATACCAGAAGCACTAAGTCCATCTATCCTTCCAGATTCATCAAGCTCTACAGGAATAGCATCTATATAACTTTTCATCATCATCAAAGCAAAAGGTATTCCCCCTATGGCATGTCCTAAAGCTATGGCAAATATAGAGTCTGTTAAATTTAATTTATAAAAGAATGAAAATAATGATAATAATACCAATACTCCCGGAAACATCTGTGATGACATTAATGTAAGCATTAAAGCATTTTTATATTTCATTCTATATCTTGAAAGTACATAAGCACCAGTAAGCCCTACAAAAACAACTACTAATACAGCTATAAATGCTATTTTAAAAGAGTTGAATGTGTATATGGGGAAATTTGATCCTGCATCTGCACCGGGAAATAATACATCTTTATAATGCTTTAAAGTAAGCCCTCCGTCATTTTGAAATATTTTTCCTGAAAATAATGCAGTGTCTAATCTAAAAGAAGAATAAAACACCCATAATACTGGTATAAAAAATATTAAATAATAAAGTATTAAGGCAGCATATTCTGATACTAAAATTACTTTTTTCTTGTTGTTCATAAATAAACACTCCGTTTTTAATTATTCTTTATTTGAAGAACGTAAAGATATTAAAGTTACAGGTATAAGTATTATAAACATAATTACAGCTGAAGCAGTACCTACACCAAATCTGTATTGATTCCAAATTAAATTATAAGTATTAACAGCCATTACATTTGTTATACCAACCGGACCGCCGCCTGTAGCTAATAATATTATATCTGTGTTATTAAATGTGAATAATATATGCAAAAGTATAACAACGATAGATTGCTTTTTTATTAGAGGAAGTATTATTCTCTGAAAAAATTGCCATTTTGAAGCACCATCTAAATCTGCTGCCTCATACAAATCTTTAGGTATACCTTTCAAACCTGCATATAAAACAAGTCCGTAAAAAGGAACGTTTCTCCATACGTGTATTATAACTACAGCAGGAAATGCTAAATTAATATCTCCAAACCAATATTTAACCAATTCAGGCTTTCCTATGGCTCTTAAAAATATATTTAAAAGGCCGTAATCTGCTTGGAATATCCAGTTAAACGATAAAACTGCTGCTGTCATAGGCAATACCCAAGGAAGCATGGCAAAATTTCTAAGCCAAACTGTGCCCGGAAGCTCTAATGAAAGTAAAAGAGCAAATGCTAACCCTAACACATACTGTATAGCTACTGTTATAGCTACAAACACAATAGTTCTTATCAAAATCACAAAAAAATCAGGACTTGATAACAACTCTTTGAAATTGTCTAAAAATACAAAGCGAGGATTGTTATTATATATACTAAAGTCTGTAAATGCATTAATCATACCGTTAATAACTGGGTAGAAAATAAACAATACATATATGATTAATACAGGGCTTAAAAGTATATAAGCTAACATTTTCTCTTTGTTCTTATAAGACATTTGATTTAAAGAAAGTTTAGTTTTTGCTGACATTTTTACACCCAATTAAAAAATATATATTAAAAGTATAGTAAATTTTTCATAATCACTCAATATACTATTAAATTATTAAATTATATTGTTTTATGATTTGGGCTATAATGCATATTTTTATAAAAATAGTCATACATTTAAAACATTTTTGCATGTTTTTTATATATTTTTTATTGTTATCGATACCATTTTTTTATTTATATTTTATTTTGGCATACTTATTTTGTTAACTATTCTCTCAATCTATAAAGATATTAACTTGATAATTTAATAACATAATAATAAAAATTAAAAAATATTACATTTAATTCAAAACTAAGAAATTTTGCATATAAAGAATTAGATTTTCTAATATAAGCTTTTGCTTTATTCAACTTTTATACAAGCTATGCACCTAAATATACCTGCTAAGATTGCAGTTAATAAAAGTTTTAGATTTATACTACAAAATTACAACTGCTTTATATGTTTGAATATGTATAATAATAGACTTATTATGTATAGCTTTTTTCAAAATCTATACTAAAGATATATGTTATTGATGATTATAAAGCAACTGGGTTTTTGCATAAAGATTCATGCGTATACAAAAACCCAGATAAAAATAAAAATATAAATTTATTTCTTGATAAAATATAATTATTTAATCCATTACTTTCCTAAATAAGAATAATGAAATCTGTATTTGCCTAAAGGGTCTAATTTGTAATCCTTAAGCTGTTTAGATACCATTAAAGCATTAGACCTATAATGTATCGGTATTATAGGCATATCATACATAAGTATAGCTTCAGCATCATGAAGAACTTTCATTCTCTCTTTAGGATCAACTATTAATTTAGAGCTTTCAATGAGTTTGTCATATTGAGGATTATTGTATCCCGGATTACTTGGAGCATAACTCAAATACAATTCAAGCATAGTCATAGGGTCATTATAATCTCCTGTCCAGCCACTTAAAACCATCTGATAGCTTAAATCTCTAAAGCTCTGAAGTATAACAGACCATTCTCTCGGCACTATAACACTATCTACCCCTATATTTTTCCACATCTGCTGTATAGCTTCAACCATAACAACATTTCCATCATTAGCCACCAAAACTTCTATTACAGGATAATTTTCTCCATTAGGATATCCTGCTTCAGCCATTAATCTTTTAGCTTCTTCTATATTTTTTTGATAATCATCACTTTTTACGCTTATATAATCTCCGCCTTTCTCTCTGAACTCTCCTTCATAATCGCTTATTAAAGGAGGAACAAAAGCTCCTGCAGGTAATTGTCCGGACTTGTTAATAGAATCAACTATATAATTTCTATCAATAGCCAATGCCAATGCTCTTCTTACCCTTGAATCAGTAAAAGCTTTATTTGTTAAATTAATTTCAAAGAATGTTGTTCCATAAGCCTGATTTATCACTATTAAATCTTCACTTTTTAGATTATCTATTTCCTGTGCAGGCACTAAAGTAGAAAAATGCACTTGACCGTTTTTTAAAGCAGCCAATGCAGTGTTTTTATCAGCCATCATTGAAACAGTAATTTGTTTTGCAACCAATTTATCTTTATCATAATAGTTGGTATTAATCTCCATAACTATTTTATCATCTCTAATCCTTTCAATCATTTTATAAGGACCATTTCCTATATAACTCTCTGGGCTTCCTACCCAAGTATCTCCATATTCTTCTATAATATCTTTTCTCACAGGTAAAAACATATCAGCAAGTTCTAAAAAATATGCAGTAGGATTTTCTAATGTTATTTCTATAGTGTAGTCATCTATTTTTTTAATACCTAATTCCTCTGGAGACATTTCTCCTCTAAATATTTTTAATGCATTTTTTATTGGAGCCATAAGAGAAGCATAAGGAGCAGCTGTTTTAGGATCAATAAATCTTCTATAACTGTAAACAAAGTCTTCTGCTGTAACAGGCTTTCCATCTGACCATTTGGCATTGGTTCTTAAATAAAATGTATAAGTAAGTCCGTCTTCGCTCATTTTATAGTTTTCAGCAACGCCTCCTACAAGATTTCCGTCTTTATCTTTTTTCATAAGACCCTCAAAAAAATGTCTTATATATACCGTTCCGGCACTTGCTGTATTAAGATGCGGATCTATTGTTGAAACTTCTCCTCCAAGCGATATAACTATACTGCCGCTTTCTTCAGACGATTTAGATGAACATGAGAACATAAAAAATGACAGTACAATTATTAGAAATATGATTCTTTTCATCATAATGCCTCTCCTTAATTTGTTATGTGTTTTATATTGTAGTACAAATCTGTAAAAACTACAAATTCATATTACAATTATTAAATATGATTTTTTATGCATTAGTAAAAAAATAGACAAATAATTAATATAAGGTTTAATAATATATACTAAAAAATGTGCAATATGTATGGCTCCTAAACAAAATTAATTCTAATATTATATTGACAAATAATAAAGCTATAATATATAATTATTCAGATTAAAATATAAATTTCTTGAGTATAATAAAAATGGGTAATAATTTTTTAAACAAAAACAGATTATTTGGAAATTTTGACTTTTATAAATTATGTATTTCTATAGCAGTGCCAGTAATGCTTCAACAGCTTATAATGGGAATGGTTTCATTAATAGATAATTTTATGGTTGCAGAGTTGGGCGATATAAAAATGGCTGCTGTAAATGTATCTAATCAGCTTAATTTTATATATTTAGTAATGCTAAACACTTGTTATGGTGCAGGCGGAATATATATGGCACAAAATGCAGGGGCTGACAATAAAGAAGGTATGCAGCAGGCCTTTAGATTTAAAGTAATACTTCCTTTTACTATATCTGCTATATACATGATATTAATGCTTATAAACCCTGAAATATTCATGCGTTTAATGACAAATGGAAACAATTCTCAAGAGGCAATATTAGCTTCAAGCACAAAATACATGAGTATAATTGCTTTTACTTTTATACCAATATCTATTTCCGGAGCAATAGGAACTTCTTACAGAGAAATAGGTAAACCGCATATACCGCTTATAATATCGGTGATAGCTACATTTTGTAATACTATTGGAAACTATATTCTAATATACGGAAACTTTGGAGCTCCAAGACTCGAAGAAACAGGGGCTGCTATTGCCACTCTAATCGCAAGAATAATAGAAATGATTTTATTTATAGTATACATAAAATTGCATAAAGAAAAGTTTTATGTAAGAACGAGAGAAATTTTAAAAGTAAAACTTATTGTATTTTATTCTATGCTTAGAAAATCAAGTTTAATATTTTTAAGCGAAATAAGCTGGGGGCTTAGTGAAATGTTTATGACAGCACTCTACAACAGCAGAGGAGGTGCTGAAACTGTTGCTGGTATGGCTTCAGGATTTACTATAGCTAATATATTTTATTTAGTATTTCAAGGAATATTTGTATCTACCATGGTTGTGGTTGGAGGAACACTTGGAAGGGGTGAACTTGAGGATGCAAAAAATAAAGCAAGGTGGATACTAAATGGTTCTGTTATAGCGGGAGCTGTAGTTGGACTTGTACAAATGTCTTCTACTCTATTAATACCTCTTATATTCTCAAAGCTCACTCCAGATGCTCAGGGTATAACAAGAAGTTTGGTAATATTAATAGCTTCATATATGCCTATTTGGACTTATATTAATGCTCAGTTCGCTGTTTCAAGGGCTGGAGGAGACACGGTGTTTGGTTTTGCTGTGGATGTTCCTGTGTCTTTGCTTATATTTGCCCCTTTAGCTCTAATACTTGCGAAATTCACTACTATTGGTCCTGTTGCTATGTTTGGTATAGCTAAACTATCAGACTTCGCCAAAATTACTATCGGATATATAATGCTTAAAAAAGAAAGATGGGTAAGAAAGTTAACAGAATAAGATTTATTTAGAAAAAACATATTTTGTCAATTTTTAGTTTTTTTAATCAATACCCAAAGGCACTTCCTTCGGTCGTCCTGAAAGACTCCATTTGGTCGTAAAAGCACTGAAGGGTACACAAATAATAAACTTAAAAACTTTCAGCATATTTATACAAAATTATTCATATAATTATTAGTATTAAATATATTGTATATATACATTAAAACTTTTGAACTATATATAATATAACCATACTCTGTCATGTTCAATATAAAATATGATACAATAGAAATTATAAGAGAAACTATAAAAAGAAGCACTATAGCCCCAAGAACTCTATCCACCCAAGATAAAAATATCATCTTCAAAACTTTTTTTATGCTATCTGCCGCCTTTGAAAGTATTATCCTTATAACAGAATAACTTATAAAAAATGATACTATTTTTAATATAATAGAATGGTCAAAATATTTAGAAGCATGATTATATATAATAGGTGCTATAATAAAAGTAGCTACTATTGCTATTACAGGTATTGTGATAGATATAATGCCTCTATAAAAACCATAAATAAATATAAATACTAAAAATATTATTATAACTATATCAATATTATTAAACATATACTATTTTTTTAACAAATTTATTATAGGTTTAAAAGCCATACTGCTCTTGCCTCTATGAGTGCTTATTATATTTGAAAGTGTTTCTATATATGTATGAGAAAGCGATGAATAATTACCTATTTTCTTAATAACATCATTAAGCTCATCTTTTACTTCTATAATTCTGCTGAAATTACCAAAAATTTTAATTATATCAGCACCTTGAGAATCTATCTTTAAGTTTAAGCTATTTTGAATGTCGAGCATAGCTACAATATTTTCTCTCACAGAAGCTACTATCTCACTTTGCTCTTCTACAATATTATGCATAGCATCATTATACTTTTCTAATAATTTAAAATTATCAAACTCTGTAGAAATTTTACTTATACTCTCTTCTATACTTTTACTATAAGCGTCAATCTTCTCGAGAATTTTTTTAGTTTCATCTTCTATATTCTTACAATGCTCATCTATATAAAAAGAGGAGTTTTCTATCAAAACAACCCCGCTGAATATGTCAGTTAACATATTCTCTATAGATGCCGTACCCTTTGAAATCTCAAAAGATAATACCCCTATCTCTTTAGATACAACAGAAAAACTCTTACCTAAAATACCTGCCTTAGATGCCTGTATACCAGCATTAATAGAAAGTAAATTAGTCTTATTAGTCATGTTTTTTATATATTCTATTGTATCATATATATCTTCTGTTATCTTATTTACATCTTTAAAACTTTCAAAATGCTTTTTTATATTAACTATTGTGTTATTAGAGCTTTCTTCAATACTATTTCTAATCTCTTTTAAATCACTGTTTAGAGAAGAAATCTGCTCATAAGATAAATTAGAAACATTCATGTTAGACATAGTCTGAGATAAAGCTCTAAAATGCTCTTGCATTTGATTTTTATACTTATCAAAAAAAGTAAATATAGTATTAGTAAACTTTATACCATCTCTAATAAGATGTTTCTTACTCTCTTTTGTATCTCCTAATGCATTTTTTGAATCTATAACCGTATTTATTTTAGTTTCTATGATATTTAGAGCATCTTTATTTTCTTTATCTACCTCTAAAACAAACATAGAAGAATCCATAAAATTTCTATCTACACAATTTAATTTCTCTGATATATCATTTATATTTGTAATAATATTTAAATTCGATTTTAATCTATTATTTAATATACTATCCCTTCTTATAGATTCTAAAGCATTTCTTGTAAAAGAAGAAAATACAGCAACAGAACTAATCAAATAAGACAATATAACCGCTAAATCCAATTTATCAAAATAAATGTCCTTTCTTATATTAAAAATCTCAATATTAGTAATTACAAGAACAAAAGAAAGAAGATTAGAAATTATAATAACACTATTTCCAACTATACTATTTCCCAAAAATATATCAATTACCATAGGCACAAAAGCCATAGCATATATAATTAAACTTAAATAAGTAAGATAAACAAAAAAATTGCCGTTACCCAAAACAGTAAAAGCCTTATCTGGATAAGTTCTCAATGTTGTAGTAAAGAATGTATTTTTTTTGATTATGCTAAAAATTACAAAAGAAACTACAATTAAAATACTAAGAAATATAATTAAATTGCTAATATTTTTAACAAATTTTTCATTCTTTAAGAAAAATCTATTGTTAATCGGAAGTAATACAATAATAAGCAAAAATATAATATGATTCACTACATATAAATTGGAAGCTAATACAACATCATTTCCGGATATGCCTAAAAATATTATAATAAAAGATATGATGTTATATAATAGCAAAAATAAAAGTGCTGAAGCTACTATAATATAAGTTGGCTTTTTAGTTTTTATAACCAAAATAGTATAAAGCATAATAAATATAAAAACCATAGAAGTACCAATAATAGGCACCAACAGCTCTATAATAGAAACATTATATCCCGGTATAAAATTAGTTAATATATCCATATATTCTTATGCCCTTATATTACTTTAGAATATTCATTAACAACATGTTGTAGATTATCTGAATATTCTAATAGTTTTTTAGTTTCATCATCAAGTTTATTTGTTATATCCTCAAAATCCTCACTTGTAGCAAGTAATTTATTCATATCCCTCATAATATTCTTGATATCGATATTTTGATTATTAGCCTTATGAGATATATCCGATATATAGTCATTAAACTCTTCTATTTTTGTTTTGATATTCATAAAATCATTTTCTTCATTAACAATAATAGCACTCATATCAGATATAGAATTATACATTTTATCTGTACTCTTTATAATATTAATATTATAATCATTTTGTCTTTCCATAGTATTATTAAATTTTACTAATTTGTTATAATTAGAAGAAAATTCACGAAGCAGCTCCATAGTGCCGGCTTTTATACTATTACTTGCATAATTATATCTCTTAAAAATCTCCTCTATTTGAAATAAAAGTTCCTGCATATTTTTAGTTATATTACCCGTTTCTACAACTAACTCAGAAACCTCTTTAGAAACAACATTAAAGTTATGATACCACTCTCCGGATTTAGAAGCCTGTATACTAGAATTAATAGAAAGAGTTTTTACTTTGTCTTGCATATTCGTCATAAATGATAATATTTTATTTATCTGAAAAGACAGCTGATTAAATATTAAAGTCTTATCTAATATTTTTATTATATTATTTCTTTCTTTTTCTATATTAGATTGAAACTCTTCAAAGCTTTTTAATATATCAACACTCTCTGATTGAAGTATATAAACCTCTTTTACAGATTCTTGCAGCACATTAATATATTCTTCAAGCATATTTTTTTGCATTTCAGAACTAACTTGTAAATTAGGATAAGTTTCTATAAGCTGTTCTATTTTTTCTATATTTGTATTTCCGTCATTCACTTGGAAATTTTCTATAGTGATAAACTCATTAGTATTATCTATTATTTTAGCTATTTCTGTTTTCAAGTTATTAACAGATAGATTTGTATTTTTAACTTTTTCCACCAAAATATCTATAAGGCTATAAAAATTTTCTTTTAATTCAAGCAATTTTGATGAAGTATTAATAGCTGTGTTAATAATAACTGTATCTTGTGCCTTAATTGATTCCAAATCATAGTATTTAGTATCTGATTTTTTATAAACCGTATTAATAAAATTAATAATATAACCGTAAACAGAAAAAACATTAAAAATCATATAAATCAAAGAGAATCGAGAAAAAGAAAACTGCGGTAATAACAAATAATTACTATAATAATTTGAATAACTTGAAATACCATTAAAATCATCAAAAAAAGCAAGTGTTATCATAGAGAACAATACTAATGTACCTATATTAACTTTATAGATTTTATTAACAAATATTTCATAAAAGAGCATACATATTATTATTATACTGTAAACAGAAAATAGAAAATCTCTAAAAATATATATAGGTCCTATAGCACCTCTAACTTTAACACTATTAATTGCAGAGTTGTTTAATGTAGAAAGCACTTCTGTTGTAGATACAAACAATTGAGAATATATTAAAGCGATGACTAATATTAGCATAAAGAGAAATATTGCCACACTTCCTGCCTTATCCAAAAAATAGTGCAATCTATCATTCAATTTTAACGTTGTTTTTACATATTTAATCCATGGTAAAATGGTTAATGACACTGCTATTTGTTCTATTTTATACATTGTAAGAGAAAATTGAGTATCCTGTATTGAAAGGGAAACTATAATATTTATTGTTTCTGCGGCTGTAAAAATAAAACAAAGTATAGAGAGAAACAAAGCTGTAAGCTGGGTTTCCTGATACAATTTGAAAAATATATAAAAATGCACTATTATAGCAACAAAAGCTATAACAGCTGCTGTTGTAGATACACCCAATTCTATAATTACGCTATAAAAAATATAATTCATAATTTATTAAACCTTATTACTTTATTATATACTATAAACAAATATATTAAAACTATACAAAATTATATGATAAAGTATCCTTTACATTTTCGGCATTATAACATAAACTATTTATTAAAGTAAATTATTTTTTAATGATAATCAATTTAGATAATACTCGTAAATTATAATTTAACAATTTATGCAAGCTATATTTTATTCTTTCTTTTTAGCCCACATAATAGTATATCTATCAAATGATTTACTTTTGTCAGCGAGCCATAATGTTTCTTTTTTTACTTTAGCTTCTATAGTTATTGTCTGACCATCATATTTTGCATATTCATTAAAAAATTTCTTATCAAAATAATAATCTATATTCTCCGTAGATAAAACTATTTCCGGAAATATTGCAGTACCTACAATTCTAATATTTCCTGTAATCTTTTCTTTCTTAGCAAAAAGCAAAAAGAAAAAAATAAAAATGAAAATATACGAATATTTTACAGTGTTATGATAAACATTTTTCATCAAACTTCCTTATAAATTTCATTTAAGAGACAACAATCAATATTTTTTAATTTCGCCGTCTTTGTCAAACAATATATGCCTATATTTAGGTATATAAGGTTTATCATCTGCTGTTTTGTAAGTTTTTGATGCTTGTACAGACGACGAAGTAGGAATTTTTATATTTATATAATTAGGGTTATTTCCAATATATGTATCTTTGTTTAAAGCCAACTCTATTCCTCCGCCTAAATTTGCTGTTACTAAATTAGCATCAGTTTGAGTTAAAGTTCCGCTGTAAGCAACTAAAGCACCCGGAAATAACGATATTGATGTGCCAGCATTTTGTATTTTTAATTCTGCTCCTGATACTTCTTTATTATTTATTCCTTCGAGCCATTTAAATAATAAGTCGTCCCAACTAGATGCACTTGTAAAACTATTCACATTATTAAAAACTCTTTGATAATCATTAGCCGATGAATCTTTTGCTATACTTTGAAATACACTAGAGTTTCTGCTATTTTTCTCATAAAGCCAGTTCATAAATACAGATGCAGAAGGATAATTTGCAAATACATTTAAAGGAAGGTCCCAAGTGTAAAAACAATAATATCCGCTTGTTGAAAGATTAAACTCATTTATTCTGGAATTAACCGTATATGGGCTAAATAATACAGAAGTAGATTCTGATAATGCCTCATTAAGCCAAGTTGACATTTCTTTGTTACTTTCTATGTAATTAACATTAAAATTAATTAAATGCTGGAACTCATGCTGTATAGTTCCTGCCATATATTGAGGATCCTCATTTACTAATTTTATATCCATATATAATATTTCAGCATTATTATGATAACCCAATATTAAATCGCCGCTGTAAAAATACCCTGTAACTACAGAACCTTCATAGTTAGAATTAATTTCAAACAACAAAATAATAATTTTTCCATTTTTATCAACATCAGTATGATTTCCGTATATCCTCACCTCTTCAGCATAATTATCATTAAAAACTTTAGCTATATAGTCCAAGCTTTCTTTTTTATATCCAGAACCTTCTTTATATACAATTAATTTATCATATTCTTGAACTTTATAAAATGTATAGGTTTTTTCTAATTGAGCTCCGGAACTGCTGAATGATATTGTTTTAAAATTCTTACTTTCATCACTTGAATCTGCATAAGTTAATCCATCATAAGTTATACCTACAATATCTGCTAATTGCTGACAAGACAATAAAGGCATCAATAATATAATACTAATAAAAAAGATTCTTTTCATAATTCTAATTATACTCCTATAAAACATATAATTAGCATATCACACTTATTAATAATCTAATACAATATACACAAAAAGTCAATATAATAATATGCATCTTTAAGAATTGTAATTTTGAAGCTTTTATATTATTGCTGATTATATATAGTTTAAACATCAGCCAACAATTAAACTGCTATAATTATCTTTTTTACTTATTAACCATTTTATATTAACTATTCGATTTAAAAAATTTTTATTATGACTTACTATAAGTAAAGCACAATTAAAAGAAATTAAAGCCTCCTCCAAACGTTCTATAGAATCTATATCAAGATGATTTGTAGGTTCATCTAATATTATAATATACGGATTTTTAAGCACCGCCATGCCAAGCATTATTTTACGCATCTCGCCCGGACTATGATTAGCAGAATTAATTACAGTCTTCGCATTGCTTCCAAGCCTATTAACAAAACTCATCAAAAAACCTAATGCTTCATAATCTAAAGACTTTATATTATTAAAAGTTTTATTCCAATATTCTCTCTCTATATCCTGAGGAATATATACAATCTTTTCTTTGTTAATAGAATTATTATACATTGTCTCTATTATATAATTTAATAAAGTAGTTTTACCAGAACCATTTACCCCTTCAATTCCTATTTTGCTGTTAGAGTTTATTATAAGCTCAGAATGCTTAAGAATTATATTATTTATCTTAGTTTCTCCGTATTCCAAAAAAAATAAAAATTTACCTTTATATCTTTCTCCCACAAACTTCATATCCATAACTTCTCTTTTTCTTATATATAGAGATTCAGTTTCTAATATTCCTTTATTGTATAAAACTTTCGCTTGTTTAGCTTTTGTTGCAAGTCTTTTATCTTTTCCTGTGAGTCTCGCCGCATCAACTTTACCTTTAGCATCATGGTCTTTTTTATCTATATTTCTTTTACTTCCGCATTTGCTTTTTTTAGCATCTGATTCATTTTGAAGTTTCTTATACCTATTTTCTAATACTTTAACTTTCTTTTTACTCTCTTCATACAAACTAAAATTATAATCTTCTTCATTTTTTTCGTATTCTCTGCATTGAGTATAATTGCCTGTTCTTATTTTGCATTTAGAATTTCTTATAAATATGCATTTGTTTACTAACTCATCAAGAAAATCAACATCATGACTAATTATTATAACAATGCATTCAAGTCTTTTTATAAGATTAATAAGTATGTCTTTGCATTCATTATCAATATGATTTGTAGGTTCATCTAATACCAATATATCAGGGTTAGTATAAAGTGCTGATGCTATTTGAAGCCTTTTCCTCTCTCCAAAACTAAGAGTGTTAAATCTGTACAAATAACTGTAATCTATTTTTAAAATTGATGTTAAATATCCGGAATATGAACTTTCATCATAAAATAAACTTTCAGCATTATCTGGTAAATCAGCACATTCTTGATTACAGTAAGCAGCTATAATATTTTTATTTGAATATTCTATGCTTCCAGAATTAGGTTTTAATATACCCGTTATAAGCTTAGCAAGCGTAGTTTTACCGCATCCATTTTCACCCACTATTGCCGTGCAGGTATTATCTATATGAAAAGAAACATCATTTAATATATTATCAGAGCTGTCATAAGAAAAAGAAACTTTATTGAACTTTACAAACATATATTAACCCCTTATAAAAAATAATTAATTTAAGCAAAAAAGCTTTTTTATTTTTGGTTAATATATTTTTATTACATATAAATATTGTATAACTTATTATAAAAAATTCAATAAAAAAAGAGAGACTTAAAAGAAAGCCTCTCTTTAATAATTTAATAAATCATTATTCTTTTACAGCACCGCCTGTTAAACCAGATATAAAATATTTTTGTAATGCTAAGAACACTGCCATTATAGGAACAACAGCAAATATAGCACCAACCATTATCTGTCCATAATCTATTCTCGTGTCTGCTTTTAACTGAGCCAATGCTACAGGCAAAGTAAACTTATCAGGAGAGTTTAATATTATCAAAGGCCAAGTAAAGTTAGTCCACTGAGCAACAAACATGTATATTCCCAATGCTGTTAAAGCAGGAATCATTAAAGGCATAACTATTTTCAAAAATATAGTCCATTCATTTGCCCCATCTATTCTTGCAGCCTCTATAAGAGTGTCTGGAACAGAATGGAAGTTCTGCCTCATCAAAAATATACCAAAAGCTCCGGCTATATCAGGAAGTATTATAGCTAAGTGAGTATTTTGTATATTTAATGTTGTCATCATTCTATATAAAGGAACTAATTTAGCATGTGCAGGAAGCATCATAGTAAGCATTATTATAACAAATACTATATTTCTTCCTTTGTAGTTAAATTTAGAAATAGAATATGCTGCCATAGAACAAACTAATAAATTTATCACTGTATAAAGAATAGCAATTTTAAATGAATTAAATAAAGCATTCCATATAGGTATTCTCTCTTGAAGATTTTTTAAATTTTCAAAGAAATTATCCCCAAAAGTTATAGGAGGCGGAAACAAGAAAATATCTCCAGACACCCTTGTAGATGCTATTAACATAAAGAACAAAGGATAAACACAAGCTATCATACCTATTGTAAGGACTATATAAAGAATTATTCTCGTAATTTTTTGCTGTTTTGAATTTTTCATTTTTTATCCCCTCCAACTTTTAATTGCAATCTAGAAAGAAGTCCAACTATTATAAGTATAGCTACCGAAATAGTTGCTGCATAAGTTAGGTTTATAGATTGGAAAGCTTGTCTATATATATATAATCCTAAACTTATAGTAGAATTATTAGGACCTCCATTTGTTAAAAGATAAGGTTCTGTAAATAAATTTAGAGTACCTATTGTAGAAAGTATTGTTGAAAATAATATAACAGGTTTAAGCATAGGTATTGTTATATGTATAAACTGCTGCACGGCATTAGCTCCGTCAATTGTTGCAGCCTCATAATAGTCCTCAGATATTCCCTGAAGCCCTGCTAATATTATTATCATATTATAACCAGTCCATCTCCAAGTCATTATAAGCATTATTACTATTCTCGCAGGCCAAGTTTGTGTAAGCCACATAACAGGACCCAAATTAAATAGAGATAGCAAAAAATTTACAACGCCTCTCTCTTGAAACAATAATACAAACATTAAACTATATGCAACAGATTCAACTATAAAAGGTATAAAAAATACTGTTCTATATAAACCTTTTAATTTAGTAATACCTCTATGCAATGCTAAAGATAATAATATAGCTAACATTGTCATTATTGGTACTTGTATAATTAAATATATTAATGAGTTTTTTAAAGATACATAGAAATACTGATCTGATAAAAGCCTTTTAAAATTATTAATTCCATTAAAAACTAACTGCCCTCTGCTTTGCGTCATAAAGCTTAAAACTATTGTTTCTATAAGCGGGTATATACTAAAACAAACTATGAATATCAAAGCGGGAGCAATAAAGAGCCAAGGCGTGATGTTTTTTTTTGTTCTCATAATGCTTATTTCCTTGTTGTTTATATTGAGTAAAGTTAATTTCTGCATATGATAGATAAAATAACTATCATATGCAGAAACTATATCATTATTTTTATTATTTTACAATCTTTCTTCCAGTTATACTATTTGCCTGTTCAGCAGCAGCATCTAAAGTTGCCTGTATATCTGAATTATTGTTTACTATCTCTTCATAAGCACTAACAGCTACATTTCTTAAATCGGAATAATCATCTGAATTATAAATAGCAGGAGGTATATTTTTTGTAACATTACCTAATATTTCATTATAATTTTGATTACCAAAATAAGGATCTGGCTGTTTAAATCTTTCATCTTCATAAGCAGGAAGATAAGAAGGGAACAAACCGAATTTTTCATACATCAAAAGCTGACTGTCTACATTAAGTAAAGAATGCTCTACAAAAGCCCAAGCAACAGCTTGTTTAATAGGGTCAGTAGCTGTTACTGTTAAAGTAGAACCGCCCAAAGAAGAAGCTCTTACTCCGCCTTCTGTATAAGCAGGCATTTCCATAGCTCTCCATTTTCCTTTCATTTCAGGCATTTGGTCTTTCATAGTGCCGCCCCACCAGCCTCCATTAAAGCTTATAGCTATCTCTCCGTTTTTATGTGCCCTTATTCCAGCATCCCAGCTAGTTGTATTTAATACCAAACCTTCATCTATAAGTCTTTTCACTAACTGCATACTTTCTACAGCTTTAGAAGATGATAAAGTAATATTTCCATTTGTATCAAGATAATAAACATTATTTTGAACCATTAAAGTTCTCCATATACCATCATCTTGAGTAAATCCAAAACATGTTAATTTTACATTAGGCATTTTTGCTTGTAAATCTTTACCAGCCTGTATTAAATCATCATAAGTTTTAATAGCAGCAGGGTCTATACCAGCTTGTCTGAATAGGTCTTCTCTATAATAAACTACAACAGGACCTGAATCCCAAGGTATTGAAGTTAATCTTCCCTCTGAGTCATAACTTGTAGGCACTTTTGAAGGGTCTACTTTAGAATCTAAATCAGCCGGAGCCAAAGTTTTCATATCTAAAAATCTTTGAGGATAAGTCTCTACATAAGTTTGAATGAAATCGCTTTCAATTTGCATTACATCTGGTATTCCCTGTCCAGAAGATAATACAACACCAGCTTTTTCATATAATTGAGGCGGACCACCAAATTCTTGTACATTAATTTTAATTTTAGGGTATTTTTCATTGAATGTTTTTGCTGTCTCAATTAAAGCCTTAGCAGCAACATTCCATCCCCACACTGTTATTTCTGTTTCTGTGTTTGCATCTATTGTTGGAAGTTCAACTACAGTTTGCTCGGCAGGTTTGTTTCCTGAACAAGCCATCATCATAATTGTAACCGATACCAAACAGATGCATACAAAAAGCTTCCTAATCATAATGATTCTCCTATTACTTAATATAAATATATTATAATAACATTTTACATAAAAATCAATTTCAAAAATGTAAAAAAAAAACCAGTATATTTTTTATTATTCAACAGTATTATTTTATATAACTATACTTCACAAAAATATATTAATTTCATATAACAAAAAAACACTGCCGTAAATTATAATCAATCATATTGCTAAAATAACAACAATACTAAATAAAATCATTTTTTATTATAGAAATTCATTTAATATCATATATACTATATAAATGCAAATTATGTAAACTCATATTCAGGAGGAACTTATTAAAAAATATAAACCGCAAACAAAAGAAGAATTAGAAAAATTAGTATATGCTGATGGAATAAAACTCTATGATGTAGATACAAGCCTTATCACAGATATGAGTGAGCTTTTTTATAAAAGCAGCAGAAAAGATTTTGAAGGCATAGAGGATTGGGACGTTTCTAATGTTGAGGATATGTCATATATGTTTGGATATATGAGTTATGATAGTTTTGAAAGCCGTTCTAAAGCTAAGTTTAACCGCAATCTTAATAATTGGAATGTATCTAAGGTTAAGCATATGAGTTTCATGTTTTATTATTGTCAGGATTTTAATCAGCCTTTAGATAAATGGGATGTTTCTAATGTTGAGGATATGTTTAGAATGTTTGATAATTGTAAAAAATTCAATCAGCCTTTAAATAGCTGGAATGTATCTAATGTAACAAATATGAGCGGTATGTTTCAGGTAGCTGAAAGTTTTAATCAGCCTTTAGACAAGTGGGACGTTTCTAAGGTTACGACTATGAGGGCTATGTTTAATTATGTTAAAGCATTTAATCAAGATATAAGTAATTGGAATGTTAGTAAAGTTGAAGATATGGGTTATATGTTTAGTATATGCGTTAATTTTAATCAGCCGCTTAATGATTGGGACGTATCTAAAGTAAAAACTATGGAAGGTATGTTTAGAAGTGCTTTTGTATTCAATCAGCCTCTAGATAAATGGAATACTTCAAAGGTTGAAAATATGAATGAGATGTTTAGCCAATGTAACAACTTTAATCAGCCTTTAAATAGCTGGAATGTATCCAATGTAAAAACTATGGAATCTATGTTTTATTCTGCTGAAAGTTTTAATCAGCCGCTTGACAAATGGGATACAAAAAAATTAAAGAAAATGTACTCAATGTTTAAATATACTTACAACTATGATTGTTATGATTCATTAGCAAATTGGGATTTAAATAAAGTATCGGATATAAGTGATTTATGTTCTAACTATGAAAAAGTATATGAAAAATTACCTTTAAGACTTAAAGTATATATGCAGGCATTTTATGGTTCTCACAATACTTATGTAGCTATGAAAGATGGTGATGATGAAGAAGATTATGATTTAGTATCAAGAGATTATATAACTATCACAAAAGAAAATGTTAAAGAAGTATATAACGCAATATCAAAAGATACAAATAAAAAAGTTGTTGCATTAAAAAAGAGATTAGAAAGTGAGTTTAGTGAAGAGCTTTCATCAGTTACAGATAATTATAATTTCAAAACTATAAAAGAAGCGGAAAAGTATGTTGAAGATAATTATAATAAAAAAGATGATAAGAAAGTAAGCTTTATAAATGATTGTAAGGTTTTAATAAAAGACAAATCAAGAGAAGTTGAAAATAAAGTTTTAAAATATATATATTTGGAATATTTGCTTCTCAAAAGAGATGTTAAAAGATTAACACAAATTGACAATATAGTTAATTTTCTTGATAAAGAATCATTCATAGAGTTTATTAAAAACATTTATGATAAAACCAATAAAGAAACAGCCGCTTTTATTTATGGAATATATGGAGGTGATGATGCTCTGTATAATATATATAAAAAAGAACAAGATACAAAACTTTCTCTTTTAATAATTAAACTAAATAGTGAAAGTAAGTATGCACTTAGGTTATTGTATAAAATATATACAAGCACAAAAAAATCTGAAGTTCGTTATGAAGCTGATAAATTGATTGACGAAGTGATGAAAAAAATGGATATTGACTATAATGAATTCCAATTAAGATTTTCTTCAAATTTATTATTTAATTCTGAAGGAGAGATGCTTTTAAATAAGGATTATAAATTAATTTTAAACAGTGATTATTCTTTAAGCTTGTTTGATATAAAAAATAATAAAGAATTAAAAAAGATTCCTCAAAACTTTGATGAAAATTTAAAAGAAGAAATAAAAAGTTTAAGAAAAGAAGTTGCTGACTTTATAAAAAATACTTCTCATCTTTTAAGTGTTCTACTAATAGAAGGTAGAACATACAGTTATGATTTTTATAAAGATGTTTTTGTTGATAATACAATGATGAATAAGTTTGCTTCAACATTAATATGGAATCTATATGACAAAGATTATAAGTTTTTAACAACTTTTAGATATTCAGGCGATGGAAGCTATTCAAACTGTGATGATGAAGAAATAAAAATTGATGATAATAGTTTTGTGGGTTTAGCAAGTCCTGTAGAAATGGACAATGAAACTATAGCTAAATGGAGAAAACAGCTTGAAGATTATGAATTATCGCAGCCATTAGAACAATTATCACTTATCAAATTAGATAAAAATAATTTGCAAAAAGAAATAGATAAACTTCAAAATGCGGAAATAAGCTATATTACTTTTAAGAATTTTGGAAGCAGATATGATATGGATGCAGATTTTTTAGGATATAAAGTTATTAAGTCATATTCATTTGAGTCAGACGATGGAGATAGTTTTTTGATAACTGCGAATGTTAATGCTGATACAAGCTATAGCGATAAAGTAAAAATTAATATTTATTTTGAAAATGGAGAAGAGACAAGTAAAAGATTTATTTATAGTTTGTTAATATTAATGATTCATGATTTTAGATTGACAGATTTATTTTAATAATTATTTTAAAATTGTTTATAAAACATAATTTTTTTTATTGTTCTTTTTCTTGCAGCTATACTCTGCGGAGTTGGTAAAAGAACTAAAAAGTGCAAATGCTTTAGCTTTATATCTTTGGTATATATAAAATAATATATATATATTTTATATATACATAAAAAGCTATACTTTATTAAATGCAGTCTTTTTGGTTCTTTTGGCCACAAAAAGAACTGGGGTGCGGGGCAAAGCCCTGCAAATATTTTAAATTAAAAAATTATTTTGACAAAATATATTTGTTTAGGTATATAGTAAGTATTATTATTTGTAGTTAATTGAGTGCTACTATTTACATATATTAAAATTTATAATGAGGATATGAGATTATGAAAAAATATAAACCGACAACAAAAGAAGAATTAAAAAGATTAGTATTCACCAACAACGGTATAAAACTTAGTTGTATTGATACAAGTCTTATCACAGATATGAGCGACCTTTTTAATAAAAGTGAAAGAAAAGATTTTGATGGCATAGAAGAGTGGGATACTTCTAATGTTGAGAATATGTCTTATATGTTTGCATATATGGACTACAATGTTTTGGGAAAATACTCAAATACAAAGTTTAATTCTAATTTAAATAATTGGAATGTATCAAAAGTGAAAAACATGATTTATATGTTTGCTTATTGTACATATTTTAATCAGCCTTTAAATAATTGGAATGTATCTAAAGTGAAAGATATGAGCGATATGTTTCATAGCTGTGAAGCATTTAATAGACCTTTGGACAAATGGGATGTTTCTAATGTTAAAGATATGTCTAATATGTTTAATGTAGCTTTGAAATTTAATCAGAATATAAATAATTGGAATGTATCTAATGTTGAAGATTTATCAAAGACGTTTCGTTATTGTAAAGCTTTTGATCAGCCTCTTAATGATTGGGACGTATCTAATGTGAAAAATATGAAATGTATATTTGAGGACTGTGAAATTTTTAATCAGCCTTTAGATAAATGGGATACTTCTAATGTTGAAAGTATGGAATTTGCATTTAGAGCATGCGGTAAATTTAATCAGCCTTTAAATAGCTGGAATATGTCTAAAGTAACAAATATAGAGCATATGTTTGCTTTTACAGAAGAATTTAATCAGCCTCTTGATAAATGGGATACAAGAAATGTCATTAGTGTAATGTTGTTGTTTGCCTATGCACGCAAGTTTGAGCATTATGAATCTTTAGCAAATTGGAATTTAGACAGTTTACAAGCTATAAGCATAATTTGTGATGATACGGATAAATTACCTAAAAGAATTCAAGTATATAGGCAGGCATTTTTTCCTAAGGACGATATTATAAGTATAACAAAATTTAATGTTAAAGAAATATATGAGCTTATTGCAAAAGATAAAAATAAAAAAGTTGTAAGGTTAAGAAAGAGACTTGAAACTGATTTTTCATCAGAGCTTTCATTTGTTACAAATGATTATAATTTCAAAACTATAGAAAAAGCAGAAAAATATGCTGAAAGAAATTACAATGCTAAAAAATATGATAAGAAACTTACATTCATAAAAAATTGTCATGTATTAATAAAAGATAAATCAAGAGAAGTTAATATCAATCTTATAAAGTATATATATTCAGAATATTTGTCTTTAAAGAAAACTATTAAAAAATTAGAAAAAATTGATAATATGGTTAATTTGCTTGATAAAGAATCATTTGTAAATTTTACTAAAGAGATTTATTTAAAAAATCAAGATGAAGATATTACTGCTTTTGTTTATGCTATGTATGGAGGAGATAAAGCGTTAAAGAAAATAGAAGAATTAATTTATACTATTGAATCAAAAAATCTCCTTACAATGATAAGCTTCAATATAGAAAGCAGATATGCTCAGAGTTTATTATATAAAATATATATAAATTCAACTAAAAGTGTAATTCGTAAAGAAGCAGCAAAAATGATTAATGAAATACTTGAAAAAATGAATATCGGCTATACTGAATTTAGATTAAGATGTACTCCTAATTTTGGATTTAACTCTAAAGGTGAAAAAATATTAAATGAAGATTATAAATTAATTGTCAATAATGATTATTCTTTAAGTTTATTTGATATAAAAAATAATAAGGAATTAAAAAAGGTTCCTCAAAGTATTGATAAAAAATTAAAAGAAGAAATAAAAGAATTAGAAAAAGAAGTAGATAAGTTTATTAATCATAGTTCGCATATTTTAAATATTATGTTAATAGACGGTGATATATTGAGTTATGACTTGTTTAAAGAAGTTTTTATTGACAATTATTTAATGAATAGATTGGCATCTTCTTTAGTGTGGAATCTATATGACAAAGATAAGAACTTTATAACAACTTTCATGTATTCAAATGATGGCAACTATTTAGACTGTAAAAATAAAAAACTAAAAATTAATACTGATAATTTTATAAGTTTAGCAAGCCCTATAGAAATGGACGATGAAACTATAGATAAATTGAAAAAACTGTTCGAAGATTCTCAATTATCACAGCCTATAAATCAATTTACAGCTATAAAATTAGATAAAGATAATCTAAAAAAAGAAATAAAGAAAATAAAAAATATAGATGCAAGTTATGGAGCTTTTAAGGCATTTGCTAAAAAATATGAAATGCATACTAATGATGCAGATAATGATACTATAACCTATACATTTACAGCAAATGACGGAGATGTTTTTACAATGTCTGCAAAAGTTGATGAAGATGTTGAATATGATGATTTGGTAAATATTGCTATTGATTTTAAAAAAGCTAAAAAAGAAATAAGCAAAAGATTTGTTTATACTTTTTTAGTATTTATAATTTTGGATTTCAGACTAACAGATTTATTTTAATAATTATTTTAAAATTTTTGATAAAACGTAAAATTTTTAATATATGATAAAATTATCCAAACAATGTTTAGGAGAATTTATGAAAAAATATAAACCAACAACAAAAACAGAATTAAAAAAATTAGTATTTACTGATGGTATAAAACTTAATTATGTTGATACAAGTCTTATTAAAGATATGAGTAATCTTTTTTATAAAAGTAAAAGAAAAGATTTTGAAGGCATAGAAGATTGGGACGTTTCTAATGTTACAAATATGGAGATGATGTTTGGATATATGGACTATCATCTTATGGGAAGATACTCGATGACAGATTTTAATCCTAATTTAAATAATTGGAATGTATCTAAAGTAAAAAGTATGAATAATATGTTTGCTTATTGTTCTAATTTTGATCAGCCTTTAGATAATTGGGACGTTTCTAATGTTGAAGATATGTCTAATATGTTTATTAGGGCAAAAAGATTTAATAAGCCTTTAAATACTTGGAATATAAATAAAGTTAAAGATTTGTCAAGTATGTTTGCATATTGTGATGCTTTTAATCAGAATATTAATGATTGGGACGTTTCTAATGTTACAAATATGGATTCTTTGTTTAGGCAATGCGAAAAATTAAATCAGCCTTTTGATAAATGGAACACTTCTAATGTTGTAAATATGGAAAAGACATTTTTCTCATGCATGAAATTTAATAAACCTTTAAATAGTTGGAATGTATCTAATGTAGAAAATATGGATATGATGTTTTATATGGCACAAAGCTTTAATCAGCCTCTTGATAAATGGGATACACAAAAATTAATAACTGCAGCAGGATTGTTTAGATTTGCTTATAAGTATGATTGTTATGAGTCTTTAGAACATTGGAATTTAGATAATCTGCAGGAAGTTGGCACTTTTTGCGATGATGAGGATAAATTACATACGAGGCTTAAAGTATATATGCAAGTTTTTTATCCTAAAGAAAATTATATAACTATAACAAATAATAATGCAAAAGAAATATATAATTTAATACTTAAAGATAAAAATAAAAAAATTGTAAGATTAAGAAAAAAAATTGAAAGTGATTTTAGAGAAGAGCTTTCAATCTCTGAAGATAATTTTAACACTATAGAGGATGCAGAAAATTATATAAAAAATAATTATAAGGAAGATAAAAGAGTTAAGTTTATAAAGAAAAGCAATGTTTTAATAAAAGATAAATCAAGAGAAGTTAATATTAAAGTATTAAAGTATATATATTCAGAGTATTTATCTTTAAGCAATATCATAAGGTTAAAAAGAATTGATGATATAGTGAACTTGCTTGATATGGAATCGTTTATAAAAAAAATTAAAAATCTTTATTTAGATAACAAAGGAGATGCTGCTTGTTTGATTTATGGTATATACGGCGGAGATGAAGCTTTAAAAGATATATACGAATTAAAATTTGATTCAAGTTTTTTGCTTTCACTAATAAAACTTAACATAGAAAGCAAATATGCTCTCAAATTATTATATGAAATATATACAACTACAAAGAAAAGTGATGTTAAAAAAGAAGCTGATAAAATAATTGATGAAGTGCTTGAAAAAATGAATATCAGCTATAGCGAGTTTAAATTAAAGTGCTTGCCGAATTTTGAATTTAATTCTAAAGGAGAAAGAGAGTTAAATGAAGATTATAAATTAATTTTAAATAATGATTATTCTTTAAGTTTATTTGATATAAAAAATAATAAAACATTAAAAAGCATACCTGAAAAAATTAATGAAGATTTGAAAGAAGAAATAAAATATTTAGAGAAAGAAATACATAAGTTTATGAGGGCAAATTCTTATCTTTTAAGCATTATATTGATAGACGGTGAAATATATACTTATGATTTGTTTAGAGAATATTTTATTGACAATGTTTTAATGAATAGATTTGCCTCAACTTTAATATGGAATCTGTATAATAAAGACAAAAAAATTATAACAACTTTCAGATATTTAGGAGATGATAAATATTTAGATTCTATAAATAAAGAAATAAAAATTGATGATGATAGTTTTATTGGATTAGCAAGTCCTGTAGAAATGAGCGATGAAACTATAAACAATTGGATAAAACATTTTAAAGATTATGAATTATCACAGCCTCTTGAACAATTAAAAGTGATAAAATTAGATAAGAAAAACTTGAAAAAAGAAATAAAAAAATTATCAACTATAGAAGGAAGTTATGGAGCTTTTAGAGATTTTGCAAAAAGATATGATATGTATACTCGCGATAAGTTTGGAGATACTATAACATATATATTTCAATCAAATGATGATGATATACTTCCAATGTCTGCAGATATTGATGAAGATACAGAATATGATGATATAATAAAAATTAAGCTTAGTTTTGAAAACAAAAATTACAAAGAAATTAAAAGCAGGTTTATTTATAGTTTCTTAATATTTATAATTTGCAGTTTTAAACTTAAAGATTTATTACAATAATATTTTATATAACAAAGCCTTAAAAGCATATAAAATATCATATACTTTTAAGGCTATTTTTTCTGAATAAAATATAATAAACTATAAAAATTATTTAGCTATAGTTCTTCCTGTAGCAGAGCTTATTTGATTTGCAGCGTCTTGTAATGAAGAAGCTATATCCTTATTATTATTTATAACATCTTCGTAAACACTTACAACTGTATTTCTCACTTCAGCAAAGTCATCAGAATTATATATAACATTAGGTATTTGCTTAGTTACATCAGCCAATGTTTTATTAAAATTGTCTCCGAAATATTCATCGCTTTTCAAGAATCTTTCATCATCATAAGCAGGGAGATAAGAAGGGAACAAACTAAATTTTTCATACATCATAATCTGATTATCCACATTCATTAAACTCTCTTTTATAAACTCTAAAGCAGCCGCCTGTTTTATAGGGTCAGTAGCAGTTATAGAAAGTCCTGCACCGCCAGATGAAGAAGCTCTAACAGCATCTTGACTAACTGTCGGTATAGGCATAATACCCCATTTACCTTTCATTTCAGGCATTTGGTCTTTTATAGTACCGCCCCACCAGCCGCCAATAATATATGAAGCAACTTCACCATTTTTATTAGCAACAATAGAACCGTCCCAGTTAACCACATTTTTAGCTACACCTTCATCAATAAGTCTTTTTATCATAGAAAGAGTTTCTATTGCTTTTGCAGAAGCAACTGTTATCTCTCCTTTATCATTTAGATAATATGATTTATTAGCTATTAATAATGATCTGAATAAATTTTCATCTTGAGTAAAAGGTAAACCTGTCATATACACATTAGGGAATTTTTCCTGAAGTTTCTTGCCTGCTGCAATATAATCTTCAAAAGTTACAATAGAGTTAGGGTCAATTCCTGCCTCTTTAAACAAATCTACTCTATAAAACATTACCACAGGACCAGAATCCCAAGGTATAGATACTAATTTACCAGTGCTATCATAGCTTGAAGCAATTTTAGAAGGGTCTACTACCCCATCAATAGTTATATACTCCTTCATATCAAAAAAATATTGCGGATAAGTTTCAGAAAAAGTTTGTATATAATCGCTTTCTATCTGAATTACATCAGGAACCCCATTTCCAGAAGACAATATTACGCCATATCTTTCGTATACATTTTGAGCTAATCCAAATTCTTGTACATTTACTTTTATTTTTGGATACTTCTCATTAAACACCTTTGCTGTTTCCATTAAAGCCTTAGCAGCAACATTCCAAGCCCATACTGTTATTTCAGTTTCTGTATTAGCATCTATTGTTGGAAGTTTAGAAGTTGTTTGGTCTGTTCCTTTATTGCCAGAACAAGCTGCCATAAAAACCACAACCAATACTAACAAAAAACTATAAAAAAAGTTTTTAGTCATAGCGATTCTCCTAATATTTTATTTAAGTATTTTTATTATAATCAACTTTTATATAAAAAGCAATTTAAAAATAAAATTACTTAATAATTATTTTACTGCCATAAAACATAAATTGTTTATGGCAGCATAAAATACAAAATAAATATACAGCAAATTATAATATATTATTATTTAGCTATTTTTCTTCCTGTAGAACTGCTTATTTGATTTGCAGCATTTTCTAATGCCTGTTTTACATCAGCATTATTATTTAATACCTCTTCATATGTGCTCATAGAAATATTTCTAATTTCTGCATAATCTTTTGTAGTATATATTACCTGAGGTATTTCTTTTGTAACATTTGCTAAAATATTATTATAATCATCGCCAAAATACTCATCAGATTTCAAAAATCTTGGGTCATCATAAGCAGGCAAATATGATGGGAATAAACCATATTTTTCATACATTATAATTTGATTATCAACATTCATTAATGTTTGTTTAAGGAATTCTATTGCAGCAGCTTGTTTAACAGGATCAGTAGCAGTAATACTTAAATCAGAACCGCCCAAAGAAGAAGCTCTAACTCCCCCTTCAGTATATGCAGGCATAGGCATAATTTTCCATTTACCTTTCATCTCAGGCATCTGGTCTTTTATAGTGCCGCCCCACCAGCCGCCTATTATATATGAAGCTATATCTCCGTTTTTATTTGCCATTATAGAACTGTCCCAATTCACTGTATTCATTGCTATACCTTCATCTATAAATCTTTTTAACATAGATATGCTTTCTACTGCTTTATCAGATGAAATAGTAATTTCTCCTTGAGCATTTAAAAAATATACTTCGTTTTGAACCAATAAACATCTCCACAAATTATCATCTCTGCTGTATGGGAAACCTGTCATTTTAACATTTGGGAATTTTTCTTGTAATTGTTTTCCTGCTTTAATAAAATCATCATAAGTAACTATAGAGTTAGGATCTATTCCTGCTTCTTTAAGCATATCTTCTCTATAAAACATTACAACAGGACCAGAATCCCAAGGTATGGAAACCAATCTTCCTTCACTGTCATAACTTGTAGAAAGTTTTGAAGGGTCTACTTTACCTTCTATATCTATATAATTTTTTAAATCCAAAAATCTTTGAGGATATGTTTCAGTATATGTCTGAACATAATCACTTTCTATTTGCATTATATCTGGTATTTCTTTTCCTGATGCTAATACAACTCCATATTTTTCATATGCCTGTACCCCTCCAAATTCTTGAACAGTTACTTTTATCTTTGGATATTTTTGCATAAATATATCTGCCATTTCTGTTAGTGCACGAGCAGCGACATTCCACCCCCAAATTTCTAATTCTGTTTCAGTATTTTCATCTATTACAGGAAGCTCTGCTGACGAAGCAGTTTCAGTTTTATTATTACATGATATTGCCATAATGGCTGTAATAATAACAAGTATAAATATTTTTTTAAGCATAATGCTCTCCTCTTTTTTATATATGTTTATTAGTATAACAAGTTTTTTATAATAATTCAAATAATTACATAGTATGTTTTAATTTTTATATGTATATTTTTTTTAATTTTATAATATTAATTCTATATTTAATTATTTTATATTTTAAATACAATGATATATATACTGAATATTGTATACTACAAATATATGTGCCTATAGAAAATCTACTAACATTTTTTATTTTAATGAGCAAAAAATATGCATAAAATATAGAATCATTATATAATGCATATAATTTTTTCATTAAGAACTTAAACTCAATATAAAATAAAAGATTAGAATAAATATTTATTATTAGCTTGAAAATGATAGCTCTTTTATCAATGCACTTGGTGTGTATATAGATGAATGATGATAGTCTGTATCATTTGCAAGCATTTCTATATTGTTTAGAAAATCTAATATATTTCCTGATACTATAAACGGATTTGCTGTATGTGATAATTTACCGTTTTCTATTTTTATTCCTTCTGCTTGAAGAGAGAAATCTCCGCTTATAGAGTTTACGCCTGCATGAGTACCTGTGAGAGAGTTTACTAATATACCGTCTTTTATTTGTGATATTAGTTCTTCTTGAGTATTATTTCCATTTTCTAAGATTAGATTGTGGCATGATATACCTATAGAAGTTTTAAATCCTCTTGATGCATGCGATGTTGTTTTTCTGTTTTCTTTTCTTGCTGTATAATTATTGTATAGATAGCTATTTAAAATGCCGTTTGTGATGATATTTAAATCTTTTGTAGCAGAGCCTTCTCCGTCAAAATTAGTGTTGGCTAGTCCATTATCAAACATTGGAATATCTTTTATGTTTATAATTTCGCTTGCTATTTTTTGGTTTAATTTACCTTGAAGTAGGGATAACTGTTTTTGTACTGCTTCAGAAGAAAATAATGATAAATAAGCTCCAAGCATTGTTCTCATAGCTTTGCTTGTAAAAACTGTTTTATATTTTCCGCTTTTAATCTCTTTAGCTTCTAACTTGCTTACAACATTATCAACTATATTTTTGCAAAAACTATAAACATCAAACTTAGTGTCTTTTGAAGAATAAACATCAAAAAAAGTTTTTACCGCATTAGAATCTTTTGCTATTACTTCAGCATAATATGATATACTGTTTTTTTTCTCTTCCTTGCATATTCCATTGCTGTTTATAATGTGTTTAGAGAAATCATATCTTGCCAAACCGCATGAAGGCACATTTACAATTCTTTTATCTAATGAATATATTTTATCTTCTATTGAAAGTGATATTTTTTTTAGTTCATCATTTGTTAAATTAGTTATGTTGCTATTAATTAAATTATATGACTTCTCTTCGCTTTCTTCTATAAGAGTGTTAAACTCTGGTTCTGATGCTGCATATTTAAGAGAGTTTTTTGCATTGTTAATTAAATTGTTTATGTTTTCATCATTAAAGTCAATTTTTTCAGTAAAGCTTACACCCACTTGTCCATTTTTTATTAACCTTAAACCAATTCCTCCTGATTCTGCAAAAGTGTATTTATCTAAATCTCTCTCTCTAACAGTAAACTCTTCTTCACCGCTATTAGACATATAAATTTCTATTTCATAATCATTATCTAATTTATTTTTTATTATATTAAATATCTCTTTTATTTTTTCGCTTTTCTCCATTTTTATCTTCCTCCAACTGTAAGCTCTTTTACTCTAATAGCAGGCTGCCCAACTGTAGTAGGCACACTCCCAGAAATACTTCCGCATATTCCGTCAGCCAATTCTAAATTTGATGATACTGCTTCTATATTCATAAGAGTTTCATCGCCTCTTCCTATAAGCGTAGCACCTCTTACAGGCTTAGTGATTTTACCATTTTCTATTAAATAACCTTCAGATACAGCAAAGTTATAATCTGTAGTAGCAGGGTCCACAGAACCGCCTCCCATCTTTTTAGCATAAAGTCCGTACTCTATACCGGAAATAAGCTCTTCAAAAGTGGAGCTGCCTTTATCAATAAATGTGTTTCTCATTCTTGAAGTAGGGGCATATTTATAACTTTCTCTTCTTGCACTTCCTGTAACTTTTTGATTCATCTTTATAGAACCAAGCTCATCAACCAAATAGCTTTTAAGTATTCCATTTTCTATTAAAACGGTTCTCTGTGCATCATTGCCTTCATCATCAATATTATAACTTCCCCAAGCATTTTTTATAGTGCCGTCATCTATAGCAGTAACAACATCGGAAGCTATTTTTTCACCTAATTTATTACAGAAAACGCTCGCATTATCAGCAACAGAAGTAGCTTCAAGAGCATGCCCGCAAGCTTCATGAAATATAACGCCTCCAAAAGCATTATCTATTACAACAGGATATTTTCCAGATTTTGGATATTTTGAATCAAGCATTTTTATTGCAGAATTAGCAGTCTCTATAGCCATATTCTCTAAATTAATATCTCTTATCACCTGAAAGCCGTCTAATGCTCCTTTTGTCCTGCTTGAAGTTTGTGTGTTAGTGCCGTCTGAAGCCATAGACATCATTACTAATCTTATATAAGTTTGAGAGTCTTCTTTTAATATGCCGTTGCTTGTACATACTAAAATATTTCTCTCTTTTTCCATATATCTTGCACTTACCTGTTTTATTTTGTCCGATACTTTTCTTGCTGTTTTATCCAAATATGCAAGCGTTTCTATTTTCTCATCAAAATTAACATCAAAAGGATTAATATGAACAGGGTGATTATCTTTTTCTGCCGACTTTATAAAATCTTTTACTATATGTTTTTTATTTTTTACAATAGAAGAAACACTTCTTGCTAAATTAATTAAACTGTCATTAGAAGTGTCATTAGAATATAAATATATTGTTTTTTTATCAACTATTACCCTAAGCCCAACACCATAATTATTGCCAAGGCTCATATCATCAACTTTTTTATCTAAATAACTTATATTATTAATCTTAGTATCTTCAAAAAATAAATCAGCATATTCGCCGCCATTTCTCAAAGCCTCTTCTAAAACACTATGCAAAAAACTGCTGTCAAATTGAAAATATTTCATTTTTAGCTCTCCTTAATTTTTGTAGTTGCTATTTTTTTAGATAAAAAGTCATCAGGTTTATTATGTTTACCCTTAGCAAATAAGTCTATAAGATATTTATTTATATAGAGTTTTTCTTTTTTTATTTTTAATTCAAAAAACAATCCTTCATGTTTTAGTCTTAATAATAACCTTGCCGCCTTATCTCTTTTCCATTTAAATAATTCCATTAAATCTACTATCTTTATATATGGCGTCATAAAGATTATAAAAAATGACTTTGTTTTTAATATGCTTTTAAATTTTTTGTCTTTATCTAATCTGTTTTTTAATATATTTAAATTATGATATACAAAATTAATAGTTTCCATACCATATAAACAAATATCTCTCAGAAATTTTAAATATATTATAACAGATTCATGATTAAAATGTTCTACCATGTTGATTTGAAAAAAAGCATCTGGATATAATATTGGATTGTCTAATAGTTTTATTCTCTTAGAGTATAAATTAAATATTATTTTAAATATATTTACACAATTTTTATAATCTTTTAAATACTCATACGATATTCTCTGAAATACAAGCAGCTTTAATATAGGGTCTAAATCTAAATTATCTAAATATTCAATATCTTTATTATAGTCTTCTGTTATATATATTTCCTCTCCTTCTATAGAACTTACTATCTCTGATAAAACTTTATTATCATAATCTCTATTTATATATTTGTTTATAAGATAAAAATCTGCATGTTTAGAGTTATATTCTTTTATCATATTGTTTGATAAAGCTTCTACATTTTTATAACTGTAATTTTTATCTACTATAGAGGATAGTATGCTAAGTAAATATTCAGAATTTTTTAAAGATACACAGCATATTCTAAAATGTAAAAACACATTCCAAGTTTTAGCAAGTTCTTTTAAAATGTTTATATTATCAAAAATTTCTATATTAAAGTTTCTATTCATAGCAATATATTTTAACATAAAAAAATATTAAATCAATTTTTATTAATAATTTTATGTGTTTAGGAGCCATACATATTGCACGTTTTTTAGTTTAAAAAAAGCAGGTATTCCTTATAATTTAATTAACT
>NZ_CAKVGN010000012.1 GCF_934747485.1 uncultured Brachyspira sp.
TTTAGTTAATTAAATTATAAGGAATACCTGCTTTTTTTAAACTAAAAAACGTGCAATATGTATGGCTCCTAAACAACAAATATATAAAAAAAGTATTGACATTTAAATGCACTTATGTTATAATACTTAACAAGTCTAATGCGGGAATAACTCAGTTGGTAGAGTTTCTGCTTGCCATGCAGACTGTCGCGGGTTCGAGTCCCGTTTCCCGCTCATCAGATAACCCTCGATAGAATTATTTCTGTTGAGGGTTTTTTTAATTTTTTACATAAAGGTTGTATATCAATGGACATTAAAGATTTTAACTTCGAAACTTCTACAGGTGATAAGGATTTAGTTACTCTAAAAGTTGTTGTTTCTAAAGATGCTTATAATAAAGAATTAGAAAAACAAATTGAATACTATAAACCTAAAGTTAATATTAAAGGTTTTAGAATTGGACATGCTCCTAACAATATTATACTTTCAAGATATAAAGATGGTTTAGAATCAGCTACTAATGAAGTGATGATAGAAAATGTTTGGAATACTTACAGCGATGAAAAAAATGCTAAATGTATTGCTACTCCTAAATTATCTTATTTAGAAAATAAAGATGATGGTCTTCATCTTACTTATGAATATTATCCGCTTCCTGATATTACTTTGCCTGAACTTTCATCTATTACTCTCGAAAAAAATAAATATGATGTTGATGACGAGGCTGTTGAAAAAGCATATAAATTATCTTTACAGAGATTTTCTCCTTTTGAAGAGAGCGAATTAAAATCTGAGCTTGGCGATAAAGTATATGTAAAAATTGAGTTTGATGATGAAGAAAACAAAAAATATAATAAAGAATTAACTGTTATAGCTACAGATAATGAAAATGAAACTATATTTGCTAAAAATGCTGTAGATGTTAAAAAAGGTGATAAAAAGCTTTTAACTACTTATGTTAATGACAGAGAAGCTACTTTCATTATGGAAGTGTTAAAAGTAGAAAAGCCGAATATTAAAGATGACTCTAAAGAAGAGGAAGTAAAAAAAGTAAAAGAGGGCTTAAAAGAGCATTTAGCTAAAAGAGCAGAAGCAAGAGCAGATTCTGAACTTATAAATGATGCTATATTTAATAAAATGTTAGAACTTGTAAAAGTAGATATACCTAAAGGCTATTATGAAATGGAATTAAATAGGTCTTTAGAAGACTTTGAAAGACAAGTTTCTGGAAATGGAATGACTAAAACAGATTTCTTCATTTCTGTTGGAAAAAAAGAAGAAGATATCAAAAAAGAATATGAAGAGAATGTTAAAAAACAAATTAGTTTTGATTTGATTATGGCTAAGTTTGCTGATGTTTATAAAGATTCTCTTAACATAAATGAAGATAAAGCTAAAGAATATGCTAACAGACTTTATCAATATCAAAGCTATTTAGGATTATCAAAAAGACCTAAAGAAGAGCAGCAAGAGATTATTAACCATATAATGAAAGAGGCAGAAAATAGAGCTGTATCAGAGGCTATATTAGATTATATAAAAGGTCATATTAATATTACAGAAAAAGATGCTGGAAGATTTGTTGCTAATGAAAATGATCTTTGGGCTGGATATTAATTTTAGAGAATTGTAATAAAGGGTTTATGATGTACAAATTTGACAGAGTTGACAAAAAATATATAGAAAAAAGTTATATGACTATACCTTATGTTATAGAGCAGACAAGCAGAGGCGAACGTTCTTATGACATTTATTCAAGACTTTTGAAAGATAGAATCATATTTTTGGGCGGTGAGATTAATGATGATGTTGCTAATGTTGTAATAGCACAATTATTATTCTTAGAATCTGCTGACCCTGAAAAAGATATTTCTTTATATATAAACAGTCCCGGAGGAGTTGTTACTGCTGCTTTGGGTATGTATGATACTATGCAATATGTAAAACCTGATGTTGCTACTTTATGTGTTGGTCAGGCAGCTTCTGCAGGTGCATTGCTTCTTGCAGGCGGTGCAAGCGGTAAGAGATTTGCTACTGTAAACTCAAGAATCATGATACACCAACCTTCAGGCGGCTCAAGAGGTATGGTTACTGATATGGAAATACAATTAAGAGAAACTATCAGATTAAAAGCTATATTAAATGATATATTTGTAAAACATACTGGTCAGGAACTTAAAAAACTTGAAGCTGATATGGATAGAGATTATTTTATGAGTGCTGAAGAGGCTAAAGAATACGGCATCATAGATAAAGTTTTCTCAAGCAGAGAATAATAATTATTTTATTATAAATACGGTAAATTATTTTTTATTATAAAATTTTTTTGATGATATCGTTATTTTTTAATAATAAATGAAAAGCATATAAAATACATTTATTGTTAATAAAATAATTTCAAGTATTAGTAATTTAAATTATACTTATTTGTTATATATCAAATAGTCTAATATCTGTTATATTAAAATTAGTATTTTTTTCTAAGTATTTAGCCTCTACAGGTGCATCATCATTTAAATGCGGGTATAATTCCGGTAATTTACCATGTAATTGTAAATATTTTAAATAAAATATGATTTTGTCTCTTTTAGCTTTACCTCCAAGGTCGTTTTCTATTTTATAAAATGTTAAACTGTCTAAATTATTATCTAAATCATATTTATCAAAATATTCAAAAAAATAATTTGAATCATCTCTTCCGCAGCCAGTATATACATCATCATCAAACTCATCAAATATTGAATAATTATCTATATCTAAAGATGGATATATTCTACAATTTAAAGCATATGCAAAAGCTTTATATTGTTCCCATAGTTTTGGATTATTATTACATAGATATATTATAGACTGCAATCCTTGTAATCTATAAATCTCATACAATATTTTTTTATTCATTATTTAGCCCCTCCTTTCATATTTATTAAAATCATACTTTATTAATTATATTAAAAATACATAGTATTAATATATGCTTTTCTTTTGATATGATAGTATATATTGAAAAAACTTCAACTTTACTAAAAAATTCAGTGGTATAAAAATATCATACATATAGCTATATGAGGTATATTATAATTAAATTTGTTGACTTTTTTACTTATTGCTATAAAATAATATGGAACTATATTTTAATATACCTACCAAATCCATTTATTTTATATAGGATTATTTTTTATAGAGGACAATATGCAAGTTTCTAAAGAGTGGCTTGAAAAATATTCTGCAATAAAATATATGCTGAAATCACAAGATAATTTAGAAGAAGCATTTACAAAAAAAGAAATAAATAACTCAAAATTAGAAGTTATAGATTTGGGTGAAGTGAACATAGAAAGCGGAAAAATTGTTGTATGTGATCCTTTAGCTTATTTAGATGAAGAGTCTCTATCCTTTATACAAGAAATTAAGCCAAATAAATATAAAGTACTTGCCGGTGTTTTGGAAGATGAAGAGAGATATGCTATTGTGAAGCTTCAAATATCTGATAATACACCTAAGTATTATGATTTGGCATTGACTGGCGTAGAGGAATTAGATGATGTAGAAGACGGAGATTTTTTTGGTTTTCCTGTAGATGCTGGTATGGCTTGTATATGCGATTATAATGCTCTTAATGATTTTATAAAATTTGAAGATAAATTAATAGAATCAAAAGGAGATAATTATAATAGATATGATGATTTGTTTGCAAAGCTATTAGAAGATAATGCTAAAAAATATCCAAAATATCAAAGTGAATATGGTGATTGGCTTAATTTTGATATACCGGATAGTAAATATAATATAGTTTTATTTCAAAGCGGATATGGCGATGGATTTTATCCTACATATTTTGCTTATGATGATAAATACGAAATTTGTGCTTTATACATTGTTTTTATAGATTTGTTTGCTGATGATGATTAATGATTTTTAAAATCTTATATAAATATTTTATTTAATAAAAAATATTGGGAGTATATAGAGTAATGAATGTTTTGGATTATATAAAATACAATTTTTTTAATATAAGAACTCCAAGTTTAGTTGAAAAGGTTCGTTTGCAGGAATATGCTAATAGAATATCAAATAGTAAGTATCATTTCGTAGATTTAAAAACAGGGGCTTTAACAGATACTCTTGCTAAATTTATTTTTGATATGTATAAGGTAATCGGTCCCTTATTATATCCATTAAAAGAAGAGTTTATTATCAAAGACGGCAAACAGTTTTCATATTATTTAATAGAGGTATCATTTAACGAAGAGATGAAAAACCTGTATCTCACGCTTAACAAAGAATATATGACAGAGAAACTCAATAGCGGAGAAAAAATCAATAATGTATTTAATGATGTTAAAAATAATTTTAGTAAGTTCAAAAAATTTATCAGCAGCGATAATGGAAGAGAAATAAATTTAACATTTAATTTACTTAAAGATTTTGCAGCTATATCAAATTTTGACTTCTTTTTATTTTTAAGAGCTTTTTGTCCTTCTTTTGTAGACGGGGCATATAATTCTAACCCTACATTTAAAAGCACATCTAATGTACAAGTTGTAGATGATTTAATAAGATTAGATGAAGCTATAAAAAGCATAGTAATAAGAAAAGAATTGGCTAGTGCTTTGAAAATTTTTCAAAAATATAGCGGTATGCCTGAGATAGATGAAAATAATTTAAAATCATTTTTGGCCAGAGTGAAATATTTACAGACACCGAATTTATTAAGTGATATTATTATTTATCTATTGAAGGATTTTACATATAAGTCTCCTACAAACTCATCTAATGTGAACATCTTTGTAAACTATATCACAGACTGTACAAACAATTTGAAAAAAGATATGAATGAAATAGTATCTGAAATAAAATTTAATAAAATTAACACTATGAGAGAAAAAACTTTCAGCGGAATTGAAATAATGAAGATGAGTAACATTAATGATGATAAAAATGAACTTTTAGAAAAATATGAATGTACTACTTTCACTTGTGTAGAGCCTTTAGAATATATAAAAACTTTTGTTGTAGAAATATTTGATATAAAATACAAAGTCCCTTTAAATGATATGTTTTTAGGAGTAGATTTCGCTAGTAAAGAGAGAAACTCTATGGGGCTTGATGCATTTTATACTTTAAATGATTCTAATACGGAAATTGTTAATTTTGATGCACAATTAAGTCCTGAATCTGAAAACTTTAAAAGGTTTAAAGGTTGGACTATTACAAAAAATAAAGCCCTAACAAGCAGAGATTTAATAGAAGCTATGGTTAAAAAATTAGATGAAGATGGAAATAAAATAATTATTAATGCTTATAACTCTGTGTTAGATTTAACAAGTATAGTAAAGAATGTTATAGAAGATTATAATAACGGTACTAAAAATGAGATTTTAAATGCTAATAAAATACCTTCACTCGAGAGATTTAATTTGAAAATAGCAAAAGAGATGCTTGATGATTTTGAAAACTTTATATCACTATTAAAAAACTTTGTAAGGTAATAATAAAATTTAGAGAGTTCGTATGTATAAAAAATATAAAACCGCTATTAACATCACTATAGGTATAATTATAAGTATTATCTGTTTATACTTTGCTTTTAGAGGCATTGATATAAAGGGTTCTATTGAAGTAGTAAAAAATATTAATGTAACATATTTTATTATATCTTTAATACTTAGTGTAGCAATAATAGCATTAAGAGGCTTAAGGTGGGAATGTTTTATACCTTTAAAAAAAACTATTAAAAAAAGAACTGTGGTAATGGCTACATATATAGGTTTTATGGCTAATAATATACTTCCTGCTAAGCTTGGAGAAGTAGCACGTGCTTATATATTAGGAGTCAAAGAAGATGTGAGTAAATCTGCTTTAATAGCTTCAGTTGTTACAGAAAGATTATTTGATGTTATTACTGGAGGAGTTATACTTACTATTTCTGTGGCATTTATTCCAAATCTTCCTAAAACTGTTACTTATGCTGCGATTGCTTTATTTGTTGTATCAATTGTTGGTTTTTTGGTATTAATGTTTTTAGTGTGGCAGAAAGAGTTTGCTCATAAGGTTTTTCATAAAGTGTTTGGAATACTTCCGCAAAAAATTGGCTCAAAGTTAATAGAGTTCTCTTGCAATTTTATTGACGGCATAGGTTTTAAAAATGATGCTAAACATATATTTTTAATATTTCTATATACAATTCTTTATCTCATAGGTCAAATACTTACTATAAGTTTTCTTTTAGAGGCTTTTAATATAAAATCTTCACCAATTATAGCATTATATGTATTTGCTATGGGAGGTTTTGGATTTGCTGTACCTTCTGCTCCTTCTGGAATAGGACCTTTTGAATGGGCTATTATTTTTGGTCTTTCTTTAATAGGTGTTGAAAAGACAATAGCTGCTCCTTATGCTTTAGTTTATCATATTATGGGTATTATTCCTGTTACTGTAATTGGATTTATATTCTTGTTTATTATGGGCATAAACTTGAAAGAGGCTACATCACAAAAACAATGATTGTTTTAAAAGGATTGATATGAAAGAATATAATATATGCTTTTCTTCTGATGACAAATTTGTTCGATATATGGAGGCATTGATTGTTTCTATATTAAGAAATTCTTTAGATGATGAAAAATTTACTTTTCATGTAATAACATCATATATATCAGATGATAATAAATTGAGATTGGATTATCTAAAACAAATAAAAAAATTTGATATATATTATTATAATGCTGTAAATATCGATAAATATAATAAATGGTTTCAAGAAAAAACGGATAGAAAATGGTCTGTTGAAATATTTTTTAAATTAGATATACCTATCTTATTATCCCATTTAGATAAAGTATTGTTTTTAGACTGTGATATGATAGTACTTGACAGTTTAAGAGAACTATTTGAAACAGATTTAAATAATTTTTATGTTGGGGCAGTTGAAGATAAATATTTTAATAATTCACATTTAAAAAAAATAGGTTTAGATACATCTCATAAATATTTTAATGTTGGATTATTACTAATTAATATAAAAGAGTTTAATTCTAATAATTTATATGACAAAATAGATTCATATGTAAATAATAGTAATAAGTTATATTTTCCTGAACAAGATATATTAAATTTTATCTTTCACGGAAAAACTAAATATTTTGATTACAAATATAATTTTACTTCAGCAATAGCTAAAAAACATAACAATATAGAAAATGTTATAATTCCGCATTATACTTTAGTAAAACCGCTGTATCATAATACGCCAATAGTTAAAAATAGATTCTATTATTCATTTTGGAAATATTTTGTAGAAACTAAAAGCTTTAAAGATGAAAGTCTCAAATATGCTACTATATTAATTAATCAAAATGATTCTAAAATAACAAAACATAATAAACTTATAGATAAATTATCTTGGTGGATACCTTCCAAAAATATGAGGAATGATTTTAAAATAAAAAATAAAATAGATATAAAAGAGAAGTTTGAATAGTATTAAAATACATCAAAAAATATAAAAAAATATAAGATATAATCATCGCTTATTATAGTTTATATTAATTATATTCAAAAATAATATCTTGAAATATTTATTGTATATATAACTTATTTTTCTTTATATATTTTGAAAATATAAGAAATAATTTTAAGATTGAGTATAAACAAGAAACAAATTATTTTAATTATATATAATTTAGTTATATTTTTATCTTATTTAAGATAATTATTAGAGATACAATATTTATACATTAAATTTTTTAAAAAATGTATGTACTTAATTATAATATAATTGACAAGTTTTCTATAAATGTTATAATTTGGTACAATAAAAACATATTTTAGGAGATTAAAGATGTCAAGATTTACAATTCCTAGAGATTTATACTATGGCGACAATGCTATGGAAGAATTAAAAAACTTAAAAGGTTACAAAAAAGCTATAATTGTTACAGGCGGTTCATCTATGAAAAGAGGTGGATTTCTTGATAAATGTGAGAAGATATTAAAAGACACTGGTTTAGAAGTTAAAATTTTTGATGGTGTTGAGCCAGACCCTTCTATAGAAACAGTTTATAAAGGTGCTGAGGCTATGAGAGAATTTAATCCTGATGTAATAGTTGCATTAGGAGGCGGTTCTGCACTTGATGCTGCTAAGGCTATGTGGGTTTTCTATGAATATCCTGAGAAGAAATTCGATGATATTAAAACTCCTTTCACTATGCCTAAACTTAGAAAGAAAGCAATATTTGCAGCTATTCCTTCTACAAGCGGTACAGCTTCAGAAGTTACAGCTTTCTCAGTTATCACAGACTATTCTACTAACATTAAATACCCTTTAGCAGACTTTGAAATTACTCCAGACATTGCTATACTTGATTATTCAATACCAATGACAATGCCTGAAACAGTTTCTGCTGACACTGGTATGGACGCTTTAACTCACTCTATAGAAGCTTATGTAGCAGGACTTAGAACTGATATAACTGATGCTCTAGCTATGAAAGCAATTGACATGATTGTTCATAATATAGAAAAAGCTGTTAAAGGAGATAAAGAAGGAAGGGCTAAATTACATGTTGCTCAATGTTTAGCTGGTATGTCTTTCTCTAATGCTTTACTTGGTATAGTACATAGTTTAGCTCACAAAACAGGTGCTGAGTTCCACATCACACATGGCAGATGTAATGCTATACTTCTTCCTTATGTTATAGAGTATAATTCAAAAGTTTGTGCTAACAGATTTGCTGATATAGCTAGAATGCTTAAACTTTCTGGAAATACTGATGCAGAACTTACTGCTGCTTTGGTAAATAAAGTTAAAGAATTGAATGTTAAATTAGGCATTAAACAAACTTATAAAGACAACGGCGTAGCTGAAGACCATTTCAAACAAAAATGTGATGATATAGCTAAAAATGCTGTTGCTGACCCTTGTACAGGTTCTAACCCAAGAGAGACAGATGTTGCTAATATGAAAAAAGTATTAGAAGCTGCTTATTATGGTAATGCTGTTAACTTTTAATTAATATATTTTAATCATAGTTTTCCCCGAGTATTATTTATATAATACTTGGGGTTTTTATATGATTAAAATAACCATATTAGTTTGTTATATTATGAATAAAATAATAATATTAGAAAAGTTTATATATAATAGTATGCAATTTATAAAAAATGACTTGACAAAAAAAAGTATTGTATTATGATAGCCTTAAAATTACGATAAAATGGAGTAAATATGGAAAAATTAGAATATCTTAGTTTTTTTAATATTATAGAAATGTTGAATGGATATTTTGCTAAATTTGATGATGATTTCGATGATGATGATTATGATGATTATGACGATGAAGAAGATGATGATGAGTATGACGATTATGATGATGAAGATGATTTTGATGACGACTTCGATGATGACTTTGATGATGAATATGAAGAAGATGATGATGAGTATGACGATTATGATGATGAAGATGATTTTGATGATGACTATGATGATGATTTAGATTTTGACGATGATTTTGATGATGACTTCGATGATGATGATTTTGATGACGATTTTGACGATGAAGAAGAAGATTTCGATGACGATTTTGATGATGAAGATTAATAATATATAAGCAATATTGATATATAAAAAATATTGATATTGCTTATAATAGCAGGTTTTTTGATGGCTGAAAAAAATAATAATAAATTTAAAAATTATAATAATTTTTATAATAAGAAGAAAAAAGACAACTCTTATAACAATAAAAAGAAAAATAATCATAATCAATATAGAAATAAAAAAACTATAGAAGAATATGAAAAGATATATCTTAGCAATAAGATGAAAGACAAATCAGAGAAAGCAATATGTCCTATATGCGATGAACCTATATATATACCAGAAGAAGCTATAACACATAATGTTACAAACAAGCTTGCACATTTTGAATGTATATTAAAAGAAATAAAAAATAATAATGAAGAAGAGATGGAAGAAAATGATAAAATAGTTTATTTAGGTTCCGGCACTTTTGGCATCATACAAGAGAGGAAGAATTCTAAAGGCACTAAACTTTTTGTAAGAAAGAGAATAAATTACGAAAATAGAAAAGTAAAAAAGGTAGAAGACGATTCCGATCCTGAAGAGGAGGATTTATTTAATGTATGATATGCCTAAGGGATTTTCTTCCGCGGCAATAAAAGCAGGTCTAAAAAACAATGATTATGACCTTGCTATAATAAAAAGTGAAGTTCCAAGCACAGTATCTGCATTATATACACAAAACAAATTACAGGCAGCTCCTATACAATTTTCTAAAAATAATGACAAAAATAAAATTGAGTTATTGATAGTAAATAGTAAATCTGCAAATGCACTTACTGGTAAAAAAGGCTATCAAGATGTTTTGGATATAGCTAAACATTCAAGCAGTGTTTTTAAATGCAAAAAAGAAAATATAATGATGGCTTCCACTGGTATTATAGGTATTCCTTTAGAAACAGAAAAAATAAAAAATGCCATTACTAATGCAAAATTATATTCTGGTTTTGATGAAAATATTATCAAAGCAATTCAAACCAGAGATAGAATAGATAAAGTATATAAAACACAATTTCAAATAGAAGATAAAACAGCAAATTTTTTAGCAATAGCTAAGGGAAGTTCAATAGTTCACCCAAACATGGCTACTGTATTATTATTTATATTTACAGATTTGAATGTAGAAAAAAAGACATTAAATAAAGCTTTTAAATATGCAGTGGAACATACATTAAACAGAATATCAATAGACGGAGAAACATCAACCAATGATATGGCTTTGATAATGGCAAATGGTGCATTAGAAAATAAAATTCTTAATGAAAAAAATAAAAAACTCTTTTTGGAACTGCAGCAAAAATTAGAAGAGATATGTGCTGTTATATCTAAAATGATATTATTAGACGGCGAGGGAATGAGTAAAACTATTATGGTATCTGTAAAAAAAGCAAAAACTCAAAAAGATGCCTTAGAAACAGCGAGAAAAATATCAAAGTCTAATCTTGTAAAGATTTTATTTATATCAAATGAAATAGATTATCGTAAGCTCTTATTAACTATAGGAAATATGAATGTTAATATAGATAAAATGTCAATAACAGTAGATGATATTAATATTTGCAAAAACGGTAAAATTAATGAAAATGAAGATGAATTAAAAATATTAAATAATAGTTTAAATAAAGATAAAAATGAGCATAATATTATATTAGATTGCGGCTACAATACAAAATTTGAAGACTACTATTATTTTACAGATATAAGCCAAGAATATATATCAATACATTCAAGTTATAATATTTAGTTTTTTATTTTACTTACAATATCTTGTTAAAAATATTTACCATATTAAAGCGGTATAATTATTGTTTGAGTTTTTATAAAAGTATGATATTTTTTAACCATAAACTAAATTTATGGAGCTATATATGGATAAAAAATTATTATTTTCAGCTTTATTGTTTATAGTTATAATATCATGTAATGATAAAAGTAATACTATAAATAATCAATTTAAAAGCATTGAAATACAGGATAAATACATAATTGTAAACTTTGAAGAATCTTTTTTAAAAGATAGAAAAATTGAATTCAGAGCAGTAGGTACAGAAACTGATATATCATCTAATCCCGGTAAAGATATTACAGTACAAATTACATCTTCAAATCAAAAAATAAATGTAAATCCAGGATCAGGATACAATATACAAATAGCAGATATAACCTCAGAAACTGAAAAAATATTATATGAAACAAACAATATTACAACATATTTATTTTATGATGAGTTTTATCAAAATGAAGCACTTCCAGCTAATGCCGAACAAGCAGAAAATTTAGAGCCTTGGAAAGGAAAATGGATTGCTGCTTGGAAAGGAGGAGCTGCTTGGAATCATTCCATGAATGGAAGTTTTAGAAATCTTGAACTTAAAAAAGAGGGAGATACCGAGTATTTACATTTTAAAGCATCAAAAACAGGAAATGAAGACAGTACTTCTACAGGAAGCGGTATAAGAACAGGAGGATCAAAACAAGTATTTTACTTCACTTATGGAAAAGCAGAGTTCAGAGCTAGATTAAAAAATCAGGCTGAAAATCCTACAAAAGGACCTTTCCCTGCTTTATGGCTTATGCCTTCTAAAGGTGATGATGAACTTAACCCTAATTGGGCAAATTGGGCAGCAGGAGGAGAAATAGATATTATGGAATATGTATATAAAACTCCTGAAAGAATAGATCAGACTATACATGTTGGAGAAGATGGACCTAATTATGATTATTCCCCAGGAAATCAGCCTATAACTAATATAGACGAATGGCATATTTATACTTTAGAATGGACTAAAGAAGGTATATACTGGTATATTGACGGAGTTAAGGGAAGAGATCCATATTTAAAAACCAATGATATATTAAAATACCCATTCGTTGATAAATCAGCTTTCCACATAATTATGAATGTGGGAGTAGGAAGAGCTAACAATAATGGAAAAGAAGATGATTATCCCGGAGGTGCTCAGGCGGGTTTGGAAACTTGGATGGATGTGGATTGGGTGAAAGTTTCTCCTAATAAAGACACTATATTGGATAATTCAAGAGGTGAAAATGGATGTGAATATTATAAAGATGTTCAATGGGAATAAAATTGAGAAAAAAATAATATAAATAAGATTTAGAAATAAGGGGAGTTTATAAAGCTCCCTTTAATTTTTAGCTTCTTATATTACCAACAGTAGGGTCATATATTACTTCTTCTGGAAGTGTGTATATATTGTTTTGCCCGCCATTAGGTTTTTCATTTGTGTAATCATTATTTTCATCTAATGGAGTATAATAATAGTAATCTTCTTCCTCCTCTATAATATTATTCATATCATTACTATTATTTCTTCTTGTACCGCTTCTTATATGGTCAATATTGCATTGAGTGCTAAGGTCAATATTGCCTCCTACAGTAAGAGGAGTGGTATTAACACAAGTATGATTTCTAGGAAGTCCTGAATCCTGACAAATCTCTACAATAAATACATCTTCCGGCACTTTCCAATGAAACTCTCTTTTATCTAAAGGAGTGATAGCATCTAAATATTGAAATGTAGCTAAAGCAGTAGTAGCACCGCCCGTAACATTATTAGGAAGAACATCATTTCTATCGCTTCCAATCCAAGCAACAGTTACAATCTCATCATTATAAGCAACAAACCAGTTATCTCTATGCTCGCTTGTAGTACCTGTTTTAGCAGAATATGAAGGACTTTTAAAACCATAGGTATTAGCACTTCTATATGCTGTGCCTCCGGGAGCTATTACTTTTTGAAGAGTAGAGTTTAAAAAATAATATGATGCTTGAGAAGTTGAACTTATTTTTTTGGGTGTTCTATCTGCAAGAGCAGTTACGCTTAATTCATTGCCGTCTATATCTATTACTTTATCTACTATATAGTTATTGTATCTAATTCCATTATTAGCAAGCCCGCCGTAAGCAGTAGCCAAATCTAAAGGACTCATCTCTATAGTACCTAAACCAATGGACAATGCATTTGGTATGTATGCATCATTTCCAAAAAACTCTCTTGCATGATCAACGAAATATGTAAGACCTATATCATTTAATAGTTTAACAGCAACAGTATTAATAGATTTTGTTAGAGCAGTTTCCAAAGTAATTTCGCCCATATATCTTCTATTAAAATTTCTTGGAGAATACGCAGGTTTACCGGGACCTTGAGGGTAGCTGTAATTGGTGTCAAGCATAGTAGAAAAAGGCTGAGCACCTCCTTCAAATGCATACAAATATATAAAAGGTTTTATTACACTTCCTATTTGTCTTTTTGCCTGTACTGCTCTATTAAACTGATTTTGCAAAGTGTATCCGTCTCCTCCTATCATTACAAGTATGCCGCCTGTTTTTGGGTCTATAGAAACCATTGCACCTTGATAGCTTCTGTTGGAAGTAGATGCCTGAAGATTTCTTATCTTTTCTTTCATCACAGCATCTGCCACTCTATAATACCTTTCATTTATTGTTGTGTATATTTTAAGCCCAGATAATGCAAGCTCATCTTTATTAAAATAGTTTAATAATTCTTGTCTTACATATTCATTAGCATAGGGTGTTCTGTTTACTGTCATTTTCCACTGAGCACCTTTAACTTGTTTGCTAATGTTTGTGTATTTTTGGTCAAATAATTCTAATTCTGCATTTTTAGTATTTTCATCTATAACTTTATTTTTAACGAGTCTTGATAAAATTTGTTCAACTTTTTTTCTGCTGTTGTCAGGATTATTTACTATAGAGTAGTATGTAGGGTTAGGAAGCATGCCAACCATTATAGCAAATTCTAATAACCTGCATTGTCTTAAAGGCTTTTGAAAATAATAATTAGCAGCAGCCTCAAAACCATAGTTTCCATCACCCAAATAAACAGTATTAAAATACATAGCAAGTATTTCTTTTTTTGTATATTTAGCTTCAATCTCTCTTGCAGCAAACATTTCAAATAATTTTCTCTCTATTGTTCTTTCACTTTTTGTAAATAACAATTTTGCTAACTGCTGTGTGAGAGTGGAGCCCCCTCCTACTATTTTTCTTGTTAAAACAGTTTGTATTGCTAAATATGCAGACCTAAAATAATTTATTCCTTTATGCGAATAAAATTTTTGGTCTTCCATTAAAAGAAGCGTTTTTTCCAAAAGCGGATTAATATCATCTACATTTACAACCTCATAAGCTGGAGGCATATATTCACCTATGAGTATATTGTTTTTATCATAAATCTTTGTAGGCGGAGAATCACCAAAAGGATTTAGAGGATTAAAATATCTTATTCTTTTTTCATTTCCTCTTATTACTATTATATTATAGTATTCCTCAAGCATAGCCATACTTTGGTCTCTTTTAGAAACCCAATCTTTATATATATTTCCAACATAAAGACTAAGTGTTATACCGCCGACGGCAGCAATTAAAAGTACGATAATAAATATGCTTATTATAAATTTTTTAAGTTTTGATTTTTTCTTTTTTATAGTTTTATCTTTAGTAACCATTATACACCAATTAACATAATATTTTTTAATATAATACTATGATATAATTAACTTTGCAAGTTAATATATAGCAATTTTTTTGTATCTTATAGAAAACAAATTTCTAATATATATAGTAAAAAGTATAAAAAAAGAGCATCTATAATAATATATGATGCCCTTGTTTATAATTATATAATTTTTTATTTTATCAAGTTAGTGATAAATCCTATAATACCTCCCACAGCAACGAAGTCAGCATCACTGAAAGTAGTATTTTGGAAACCTAAATCTCCAAGTATAGGAAGCAGCACAATAGGAAGGAAAGCAAGAAGAAGACCATTAATGAAAGAACCTATAATACAGCCTCTTCTTCCTCCAGTAGCATTGCCAAATACGCCAGCAGTAGCACCAACAAAGAAATGCGGTACAACACCGGGTATAATTAAAACTCCTCCTACAGCACCAAGTATAGCCAAACCAACTAATCCGCCTATAAAGCTTGTGATAAATCCTATTAAAACAGCATTAGGAGCATAAGGGAATACTACAGGACAATCTAAAGCAGGTATAGCATTAGGAACAATCTTTTCAGATATACCTTTGAAAGCAGGAATAATTTCACCTAATATCATTCTAACACCAGACAATACTATAGAAACGCCGGCAGCAAAAGTAACACCCTGTATAAGAGCAAATACTAAATAATTCTGACCATTAGATAACTCTTTTTCTATATAAGCACTTCCAGCCGCAACAGCAACTATTATATAAATAATAGACATAGTTAAAGCTATAGCAAGTATATTGTCTCTCATGAAACTTAAACCCTTAGGCAATTTTAAATCTTCAACAGAAGGAGATTTTCCGCCTATTAATTTACCAATGAGAGCAGAAATACTGTATGTAACATTAGAGAAGTGACCTAAAGCAACCTGACTAGTGCTGTCTCCCAACACTTTAGGCATAGCCCAATAGCTTAATAGAGGAGAAATACTCATAGCAAGAGCATTTATTAAAGAAGCAGCTATTATAAGAGCAACACCGCTTAAGCCTGCTACTGCTAATATAACAGTAATCATTACACCCATGTAGAATATATGGTGTCCTGTTAAGAATATAAATTTTAAAGGTGAAAATTTAGCTATGATTATATGAAATATCATAGAAAGTATCATAACCATAGAAACCTGAGTACCATATTGTGTTAATGCTAAAGATACTATAGCTTCATTGTTAGGTACAACACCTTGAACATTAAAAGCAACCTCTACCATATTTCCAAAAGGGGCTAATGAAGTTGTAATAACTGTAGCACCAGCACCAAGCAAAATAAAACCTATCAAAGACTTCATAGAGCCTGCTATTATTTCATTAATAGGCTTCTTCAATAAAATAAGACCTACCATAGTAAATAAAGCTACAAGTATTGAAGCTTGGCTAAGTAAGTCAACTAAAAATTTTAATACCATTATACAAACTCCTAAATATTATTTATTGAATATTAAGTTTTTCTTTTATTTTGTTTTTTAATTCATCTACACTTAATATGCTTTGCAGCACTATTATTTTTTCTTTATCTATAGAACTTACTGCTGATGATTCTGCAACATCTCTTCCTAATACATAATAATCAGCATTTTTAAATACCGCATTTGATATATCGCTATGTTCTACTTCGGCTTCTACACCAAGCTCTTTTAAAACCTTAGATATATTCATAGAAACCATTAATGATGATCCTAAACCAGATCCGCAAGCTGCTATAAATTTTAACATATAAATCTCCTTATTAATTAGATTTTTTATTTAAAAGATAATTAATAATATCTTCTTTAGAGTTCATATTTTTTAATTCACCAGCCACAACCCCATCTTCTTCGCTTCCAAATATCTCTAATATATCAGACATAATCTCAATATGCGAATCATTATCCACAGCAGCCAAACCTATTAAACAATAAATGGGATTATTAGAATGATTCTCAAAATTAACTCCATTTTTTATTACGAGCAAAGTAATGCCGTTTTTAAAAACGCCCGATTCTCTTTTAGCATGAGGCATAGCCAAATGTTTGCCTATAAGATAATAAAAATTAAGTTCCTTACCGGCATCAATAACCTTTTGTATATACTCTTTACTAATATATTCTTTTTTTAGCAAAGGCTTAAAACATTCCTCAACTGCCTCCTGCCAACTATTAATATTATCAATAACATTAACAGAATCAAGTTCTTTCAGCATATCCACTAAACCAGACATAAAATAATATCCTTTATTAATTTTATTTTATTATTTCTTTTACTCTATTTAAAACATTTTCTCCAGATACGCCGTATTTCGCTTTTAATTCTGTAGATTTACCAGATTCAGTGAAAGTGTCTCTGCATCCTACTATTTTTAAAGGAGCAGCATCTTTATGCTCAGCAAGCACCTCAGCTACAGCACTTCCCAAACCACCTATAACACTGTGATTCTCTAAAGTTACAACACATTTTACTTTCTTAGCATTCTCTATAATGTTTTTGCTGTCTAATGGCTTTAAAGAACGAACATGAATTAAACGATAAGTAATATTATTTTTCTCTAATAAGTTAGCAGCATTTATAGCTTGTTCAAAAGAAGAACCGTCAAAAAATAAAGCAACATCATCGCCTGTTTTAGCTATTTCTTTATTTGTAATATCGAAATTAGCTTCTTCAGGAGAGTTATAAATTATAGGTACAGGTTCTCTTGATACTCTTACATAATAAAGACCTTTGTTGTTAAGAGCATAGCTGATAGCAGATTTAACATCATTTTCATCAAGCGGAAGAAGCACATTCATATTTGGTACACAACGCATTAAAGCCATATCTTGTGTAGCTTGGTGGCTTGCTCCGTCAGGACCAGCGTCCAAACCTGGGTGAGTAGCTATTATTTTAAGATTAGCTTTAGTGTAAGCAGCCTGTCTAATTTGAGTCCATATAGTACCAGTAGCAAATATAGCAAAATTAACATATACAGGAAACATTCCTTCCAATGCTAAACCTGTAGCGGCACTTAAAGAACTTTGCTCTCCAATACCCAATTCCCAATAATTTTTTGGAAAAGTTTTAGTTACATCATAAGAAGATGTTGAAGTACCTAAATCATTATCTATAACTATAATCTTATTATTTTTTTCTATTAAACTAGTTAAATGTTTTCCTATTATCGCTCTAGGAGCAGAAGTTTTTTCTATGTTTATCATAAATCTTATTCCCCTTTTTTATTACATATCTAAATCTTTTTTTGCTTGCTCATAATCTTTATCGCTTATAGTTAAAGAATGGCAATTAGGGTTATTTTCCAAGAAAGAAACACCTTTGCCTTTTATTGTTTTCATTATAATAGCAACAGGCTTTCCGCTTAATTTATCTAATTTATCTAATGCTTCAACAACATCTTTCATATTGTTTCCGTCTTTTACTGTTATAACATTCCAATTAAAGCTATTAAATTTATCTTCTAAAGAACCTAAATTAATAACTTCATTAACCGGGTCATGTGAAGATAAGCCGTTATTATCTATAATAGCTACTAAATTATCTAATTTGAAATGAGCAGCCTGCTGAACGGTTTCCCAAATTTGACCCTCATGAAGTTCTGCATCTCCGCATAAAGCAAATATTTTATTAGTGTTATTATTAAATTTTCTTGCATAAGCCATACCCATAGCAACAGCTAAGCCCTGACCCAAAAGACCAGTATTCATTTCAGTTTCTGGTATTTTGTTAATATCTGGGTGTCCTTGAAGATGGCTATTAACATGCTTTAATGTTTTTAGCTCTTCTATAGGTATGATTCCAAGATTAGCTAATATAGCATATTGCATAACAACAACATGTCCTTTAGATAATACAAAACGAACTCTATTGCTGTCTTTCAAATTGATATATTTGTCATATACAGCAACAGCCATATCCATAGCAGATAAAGATCCGCCTAAATGGGCAACACCTTTTGAATCATAAACCATTTGAACAAGAGTTTGCCTACATTTTTTAGCTTTTTTTTCTAATTCTTCTATAGAACTCATTAAAAAATCCTCCAATTTAATGCTAAAATTGAATTATTAAAAACAAATAATTAGCTTATATTTCAAAATTTAATTATATAGATTTGTAAAAAAAATTCAATACAATATATTTTATATAATAAAAGAACCCCTTAATAATATATATCAGGGGATTCTCAATTATTAATATTGTTAAATAGTTACTTTTTTAATGTATTGACTATTTTTTTATCATAAAATTTAGGAGCAAATATCGCCATTATACACATTATTACAAATCCTGTTAATAAAGCAATAAAAGGATTTAGAGTAATACCTCCAATTATAACACCTATAAATGAAGCAATAGCTACCAAACTTGCATAAGGAAGCTGTGTGCTAACGTGCTCAAGCAAAGGACAGTTACTTCCAGTAGAAGAAAGTATTGTAGTATCAGATATAGGAGAACAGTGGTCGCCAAATACAGCACCAGACACCAAAGAACCTACACTAATAAGAAGTACATTCAAAAGCTGTTCTCCTGTATAACCATTAGCATTAGCAAGCCCTGTAGCAATAGGTATTACTATAGGAATAAGTATGGCAAAAGTACCCCAGCTTGTTCCAGTAGAGAAAGCTATAACACAGCCAAGCAAATAACCAATAGCAGGAAGAAGCCAAAGAGGGAAACCGCCTCCTTTAACAACCTCTGATAGGAAAGAAGCTAAACCTAAACCGCCGTCTTCTGGTGATGATTTTATAACATTACCTATAGTCCAAGCTAAAGCTAATACTACCAAAGCAGGCACCATAGATTTTATACCTTCCATTATGGCATTTCCAGCAGAGCGTACATTAAGAAGTTTTCTTGCAACATAATAAATATACATTATTATAAGCGAAATAACAGCTCCGTAAAATAATGCTTTAGAAGCATCTGTTTGTATAAAAGCATTTGTAATAGTAGTGCTGTTAAAAGCCTGAGATAGACTCTCTATGCCGTCAGAGCCGACTAATCCCATATATGTAGTAACAGGAAACATCACTATACAAACTAATATTAATACCACTATAGCTATAACCATGTCATACCATTTAGCACTGTCTCCTGAAATAGTTTCTAAATTACCCGGACAAGCACCGTATAAATCTTCATTAAATAATTTGCCGTTAGCAGCATCGTCTTCGCTTCTTTTCATAGGTCCGAAATCTTTAAAAAATAAAGAAATTAATACTACAAAAGCCAAAGCTAAAAGCGGATAAACAGAATAAGGTATCATCTTTATAAAGAAAATAAACTCACTCATATTCAAAGATTCAAACCCCTCAGAATCTCTAATATAGCTCATCACCGTTACAACCCAAGTAGATATAGGTGCAAGTATACAAACAGGAGCAGCAGTAGAATCTAATATATAAGCAAGTTTAGCCCTCGAAATCTTTTTTTCATCGAAAGCAGGACGCATTACAGTACCCACAGAAAGACTATTAAAATAATCATCTATAAATATAATAAGTCCAAAAAACCAAGTAAATATTAATACGCTCTTTTTAGTTTTAAGGTATTTGCTAGCCCATAAACCAAAAGCCTTAGTAGCACCTGTTTTTGACAGCATACTAACAAATGCACCAAGCAAAGCACAAAACAAAAGTATTCTCACATTCCAAGAATCCCCAGTCATAGCGGCAACTTTATCTGTAAATATGGTAATAGCAGTAAATATGTTGCCATGTGCGAGTATTAAAGTACCAGAAAGTATACCAACCGTTAAAGAGATTATTACCTCTTTTGTAAGAAGGGCGAGTATTATAGCCAAAAGCGGCGGTATAATACCAAATAAACCGTAATGTTCCATTTTTTGAGTAACTCCTATTTTTTTATATATTACATTCAAATAAAAAAGCCCCCTATATTTAAGGGAGCTTTTAAATTGCTAAACTACGAATAATGAATAAATAATTTAACACTCCCAAACGATAAGAGGTTTATTTTGTTTCTTAAATTTATTCATCATTTTCCTACTTTCTTTTTATAGTAACTGATTCTACTACAAAATATTAACTTTGTCAATACAAATAGTATAATACTTTTATATAAAACAACTATATTTTTTAATTCATTTATTTTTATAAATATATTATAAACTTTTTATAGCCTATGCTTCGCGAAAAGTGCAAATATTTGAACCTAATATATAAACATAAAAATTTTTAGTACATATCTAAATTATTTTATATATAATCTTTAATTTTATAACTTCATAACAAAACAACTACTAAATGTATATTGATATATTAATAAAAAATGTTATTATATATGATATTATAATATGTATATATAAATTTTATGAATATTGAGTTTTTACTTAGTGCTAAATTTAATAGGGCTCTTCCTACAAAAGACAGACTATTTAAATCAATAGTATCATCTCTAAATGAAGTAAATATTAACCCTCTTGTTATGCTTTCAGAATATTCTATATTAGATGAAGAAAACTCAAGTACATTGATATACTCTTTTCACCCATCTGCTGACCCTGTGTATTTTGAATATAAAGAAGGTACATTATATGTAACTATTAATAGCGGAATTTTGGGTGCTGGGTATCATAGATTTATCATTTCTGTATTAGACAGAATTTCAACAAGATTAGATATTGTATTTAAAGAAGATAAAACATATAAAGATTATAGCGGATATTTTAAAGAAAAAAAATTTGATAAACTAAAAAATTTCTTTGCTGCTGCATTAAATGAATATTCAGAGAGTTTGCTTGCCAATGAAGAGTTTAAAGACTTTATGATATCTATGCCTTATGATTATCCTATGATAGAAAAAGAATATTATGCTCTTTCTCCTTTAGGGTATTGGGGAAAATCTTGGTTTAATAATTTAGTTAATGCTCCTTTAGAAGATAAATATAATTTTGCAAGAGAGTTTTTTATTTGGAATGATGAAGAGATTAATGCTGATTTTTGGTTTAAAAGTTTAAATAGTATTATATGGCTTTATTTCCCATTTAGAGAGATTATAGATGATAAAGAGAGAGATGTATATAAAAAAATAATTTACTGTTTTCAAGAGGCATACAAAAAAGATAAAACACTGCCATATCCTTGGAAAATACTTTCTGATATAGCATACTATTTGGACGATGATAATTTAGCTAAATTTATAGAAGCCAATAAGAAAAATAATATTCAAATGGTTAATACAGATATTGGATTTAGAAAAGAGCATGCAAGATATTCTATTGCAGGAGGATTTAATATTTCTCTTCCTATGAGTTTTAATGTTTACAGAGATGATAAAACTTTAGTAGAGTTTAAAAACATACATACATACATTGCAATGCAGGTATATTCTTTTGCTAACGATGAAATTGATGCTATAATGGAATATGTTATAAAACAAATGGATGTAACGAAAGAAGAAAAAGGCGACCTCACAGATATAAAAATAAAAAATATAAAATCTGCTGTATATAAAAAATCTATAGATAATGATGATTATGTATTTACTGTAGTAGCAGTTTCAAAAAAGCTAGCACTTCTTGCATGGTTTACATACAATGGCAAAGAAAACGAAGAATTATGTATAGAGGCTATAAAATCTATAAGCATATATAATTAATTCTTTATATTAGAATATTCACAATGAGATTTTTAAAAAAAATTACTAAATTAAAAATTTTAAACATATAATTTATTACATAAATTTTTGTTTTATTCAACTTTTTCCCGCAGCAAAAAGTTGCAAAAAGTGCAAGTATTAAATTAGTATTTAATTATATAAATTATATTTTAGTTAAAAATGTATGTTAAACAACTAATTCTTTAGATTGGCGTCTTCACAGTACTCTCTTCCCTCTTCATAATATAAAGGCAATTTATCTGCTCTATAATATAATTCAGATTTCGGCATATCAAACTTAGCCTTAAATAAAACTTCTTTGGTTTGTTTATTTACTTCTAATATAGTTTTTATAGTGCCGTATGTTAAAAGCAAATTATTTTCTTTAATATCAGCATCTGAAGTAATTCTCGAATAAAGCGAAGCATCTCTAAACTCATCTGTTTTAACTGCAGTATAAGAACCATGCTCGCCTGTAATACTATACTCTACATATCTTGAGCCTTTAGAGTTTCTGTTGGCATCTCCCTGATTATCAAGCATGCCTAAGTTTCCGTTTTCTAAAAGTATTAATGCATGCTGATTTTTTGGTCCGTCTGTAAGTGCATCTCCTTTTACTCTGTATGCATCTAATGAAGGCAAGTCTTTTAAGCTGTCTTTATAAGGAATCTGACCATATGCATTTCCTGTTCTTGTGTTTAAGTTTTCATCTGCAAACCACCATATAAGTTTCCAATCGCTATAGTCAATTGCAAATACTCCTAAATTCCTTGAAGAGATATAAAGTATATCAGTGTCTTTGTCATAAACAAGTGAGTTGGCATGAAACCAGTCTATAGATTTTTGTTTGCCGTTTTCATCTGTAAATATATTGTTTTCATCAAATATTATTCTATTTAATATTCTTATTTCATTTTTATCATTATTAGGAAGCACTATATCTCTTATGATAGAAGCAAAAGCCATCTTCCTAACTATATTTCCAGAAAAGTCAATCTCTGTAATCTCATCATCTCCTCCCCATTTGCTTGCAGATAAATAAATATAATTATCATCTTTTTTTATAGTGTCATGATGAGAATTGCTCGGATATTTTACAAGCTCCTTTCCAAGCATATTATAAATTTTGCCTTCATACATAGGATATATTAAAAACTTATTGCCCTCTATAGCTATCTTTGAAGCAGTAACTCCTTTAATAAAATATCTTACATAACCATTTTTTGATATACCTATAGTAGCAGTAGGATACCAACCATTAAAATACTGAACAAAATATAATTCAGGATTATTGCCGTCATCATTTGTAAGCTTATTAATTTCTATAGTATATTTTGAATCAATGTACACATCATCATGATAAATCTTTTTTATATAATGATTTTCTATGATTTCTCTTCCAGCGTCATTGATAATAATTGTATTTGTAGCCTCTGGGAAAAGTCCATGTATTTCAAACTCTTTGCCGTAATTAGCAGGATAGCTGTGAATTATATCAGGTTCATTGTATAGCCCTTTAACAGTTACAGTTATTGGATAATTGTTTGTATTGCTTATAACATAAGAAGCAGATAATGGAGCAATATCATAAGGGTTTAATATTATAGTACCTAACGGAGTAAGTTTATTTGGGTCAATAATATTTTCTTCTAACTCCTTTTCATTTGCACTACAGTTTACTATAAAGAAAAAACTAAATAAAAAAGTTAATAGAATGTTTTTCATGAGCAGCACCTAAATATAATATATATATTATATACCAAAAAATTAGAAGTTTGTAAATTTTTTTGTTGTTCTTTTAAAATATAAATTAAATATAAAATAATATTATAGTAAAAAAAATGCAGTCCTTTTGCTTCTTTGGGACACCACCGAGTAGGTGCCTTGCCGCAGGCACGCAGAGCGTCGGCAAAAGAAGTGTGGTGCTACCCTACGGGCACGCTTCGCAGGGGGCAAAGCCCTGCAAATAACTAAAATAAAAAAGCTAAAAATTTTTAGAATATATAAAAATAATTATATTAATTTTTTGTTGTTCTTTTTCCCGCAGCTACACGGTGTGGACTTCGTCAAAGAACCAAAAAGTGCAAATATTTTAGCTTTATAGGTTTTAAATATAAATTAGTAAGATATTACATCTATTATTTAGATTAAAAAAATGCAGTACTTAATAAATACTATAGTTTTAAGGCACATTGATGTTTGAAAGAAGTTCCTCTATAATCATATCGCTGCTCACATTCTCAGCTTGTGCCTCATAACTTACACTAATTCTATGTCTTAAAACCTCATAAGCAACTGCCCTAATATCTTCCGGTATCACAAAGCCCCTGCCGTTCATCATAGCATTAGCCTTAGCTGCCTTTGTAAGATATATACCAGCCCTCGGAGAAGCACCATAATCAATATACTCCTCTTTAAGCTTATACTCTATTGGGTTTCTTGTTGCATCTATTATATTAACTATATAGTCTAATAACTTATCTTCTATATATATTTGTTTAGCTAATATTCTCAATTTGTTTATTGTTTCTATTGTTGTGATAGGTTTTACTTCCTCTGGTTTTGAAGAAGACATATTTTTTATTATAGTTTTCTCTTCGCTTTTTAGAGGATATTTAACAATTACCTTTAGCATAAATCTATCAACCTGTGCCTCTGGTAATGGATAAGTACCTTCCTGCTCTATTGGGTTTTGAGTAGCTAATACTAAAAACACTTCTGGAAGTTTATAAGTTTTATCTCCTATTGTAACTTGATGTTCTTCCATAGCTTCAAGCAAAGCAGATTGTACTTTAGCAGGTGAACGGTTTATCTCGTCTGCAAGTATTATGTTTGAAAATATTGGTCCTTGCTTTGGTAAGAAAACTGAATTTTTAATATCATATATCTCTGTACCTATAATATCTGCAGGAAGCAAATCTGGCGTAAACTGTATTCTTTTAAAAGTTGCATCTATTGTAGAAGCTAAAGTTTTAACTGTAAGCGTTTTTGCAAGTCCCGGTACTCCTTCAAGCAATACATGCCCATCACATATTATGCCAAGCAAAAGCTTATCTATCATATTCTCTTGACCAACTATAACTTTTTTAATTTCATCTTTTACTGCATTCACAACATCTAATGCCGCATTAGCTGCTTCTGAAATAGCCTGTAAATCTTTAGTCATAAACTCTCCATTTTAATTTTTATGCTGTTTTTTTATAAATTTATATAATAAGTATACTATAAGAACTATAAGTACCCACTGCCCAATCATTATAATTAAAAATGAATTGCCAAACACTCTAATATTATATTCTCTCAAAGGTTCTTCATTTGGTATTAAATTATTTCCCCTCTCAAGTTCAAAATAGCGAGCTTCTAATTCTGGTATTTTTAATTTGCCTTTGTTAATAGGCTTTAGTGTATATATTATTTTATATATAGTTTTAATATCAGTATTTTCTTTATCTATAGTTTCACTTTCTATTCTTTTATTTATTATTTCAAAATCGCTTATAGAGTTTTCATCTAACCCCTCTGCCTTAAAACTATTAGCGTCCCCTGTAAAAGTTAAAGTATATTTTATATTTTGCCACTTATATATACTCTTTCTATTAACCTTACCCTCAACAGAAACCATTGAAAAAACTGTAGTATTAATAATCATTATAAGCAAAATAATATAATATCTCATAGCTTTTTAGATTATAATAAAACGCAAAAAAGTCAACCTAATTAGATATATTATGCAATAAATTGAAATTAAATAAAATTAAATATATAATTAATAAAAATATATTTCAGGAGTATTGTAATGAAATTTTTTATAGATACAGCAAATGTTGATGAAATTAGAAAAGCTAATGAGATGGGGGTTATCTGCGGAGTTACCACAAACCCGTCATTAATAGCAAAAGAGGGAAGAGATTTTAAACAAACAATAGAGGAAATTACTACAATAGTTGATGGTCCTATTTCCGGAGAGGTGAAAGCCACTACTGTAAAAGCAGAAGATATGATAGCTGAAGCAAGAGAAATCGCTAAAATACATAAAAACATGGTAGTAAAAATCCCTATGACTGTAGAAGGTTTAAAAGCTGTAAAAGTATTATCTAAAGAAGGAATAAAAACTAATGTTACTTTAATATTTTCAGCTAATCAGGCATTACTTGCAGCAAGAGCAGGTGCAACTTATGTTTCTCCTTTCTTAGGAAGACTTGACGACATATCTACTGACGGACTTGAACTTATTAGAACAATATCTGATATTTTTGCTACTCATGCAATAGAAACAGAAATAATTTCAGCAAGTGTTCGCCACCCTATACATGTTACAGAATGTGCTTTAGCTGGTGCTGATATTGCTACTGTACCTTATAATGTAATTGAACAAATGACTAAACACCCTCTTACAGACCAAGGTATAGAAAAATTCAAAAAAGATTATGAAGCAGTGTTTGGTAAATAATTTATAAATTTATATTAGCTTTGCATATAGTATTAGTGCAAAGCTAATTTTTTATTATAGTCAATTTATAGTCAATGAAAAAAAATAATATTAAAAAAAATATAAATAAACTTGTTAGTCTAATACCATTATTTATTATTATCATACTGATATTATGGTACAAAACACCAATCAACGGTATAAATTGCTATCCTCAAAGCGTAGAAAAAATTAGTATAGAGTATGAAAATAAAATATTGAATATTACAAACACAAACGATATAGACTTTATTATAAAAAGCTTAAACAGCATATCTCTAAATAAAACAATACCAATTATTAAAGAAAACAGTAATAGCTATAAAATAAATATAATAAGCACAAATAAAAATATACCAAATGATATTATAATATATTCAAAAGACACAGCTTCAATTGGACATTTCTATTATACAGATAAAAACACAATGCTTCCATATGATTATATAAAGAATATATTTTCTAATAAATAAAAGATATTTTTTAAGTTTTTTATTTGTGGTGGCTTTGCCCCCTGCGAAGCGTGCCCGTAAGGGTACACACCCCCCACTTCTTTTATTGATATAAAAGAACCTTATATCCTTCGGATACGCTTCGCGAAGAACTGCATTTTTTAGCTTAAGATGTTGGTATTACAATATAAGTTTATACATATTCCAAACATACAAAGTTATAGTACTTGCACTTTTTGGTTCTTTGACGAAGTCCACACCGTGTAAGGCGGGAAAAAGAACAAGAAAAAAATCAATATAAATTATTTTTCTCTTATTATCACTAAATGTCTTTCTTTTTCCTTTGAAGCTAACTTCACTATATTAACATCATATTTATGTATATCGTTAATCTCTTTAAGCTCTTCTTCTATTGTTTGAAGTTTACCCTTATATGCTATTAGAGAGGCATTTTTGGTTTTTATTTTTTTAAATATTCTAATGAGAGTTTTTATATCAGAAAATGCCCTTGATGTAACAGTATCATATTTCTCTTTTAATTCATATACATTTTTTGATACAACATTTACGTTGGTTAGATGCAATTTTTCTTTCGCTATAAGCAGAAAATCTGACTTTTTATTTTTAGATTCACATAATGTAAACTTTTTATCATTATACATTATCGCAAGCGGTATAGAAGGAAGTCCTGCCCCGCTTCCAACATCTATAATATTATCATAATCTCTAAATATATCTAAAGCCAAAAGAGAATCAAGAATATGCTCATCTAAAAAAGTCTGAATATCTTTAGCCCCTGTTATATTTATATTTTTATTATAATCCATGGCTAAAGATGCATAATCTATTATCTTTCTTTTTTTTAAATCATTATCATCATCTTTAAATAGAGATAATCCATCTAATTCAATACACAAATCATCATAAATCATATTACCAGCCTAATTTTTTAGCTGCATTTTTAGCATTATTGCCAGCAGAAACATTGGTAACATTATAGCGGATTTCTCTTTTGTCAGTTTTACTCTTCATAATAAACTCTTTTGGGTATGGTATATTATTAACTGTAGTATAAGAGCCTAATTCAACATTAACAACATTATCCATAAATGAAGTAGAAAAACTTCTTACGCGGAAAGTAGAGGCAGAAAAAACTATAGTATCAACTCTGTCATTGTAGCCAATTTTTAAAGTATGCCAATTTTTTCCCAATGTGATATTGCTGCTTATTATTTTTTTGTTTAAATCTATAAATTTATAATCTAATATATCAGCATAAAGCTTTGGAAAACGCATAATAGGAGCTTCTAATGCAAACGTATTAAAGTTTCTTTTAATAGTTTCCTGAGAATCTTGTGTGTATAATGTAAGTTCATTATTAATAACTTTAGCGTCCATTATCACTCCTCCCAAAAGCCCGTCTAATGCTGTCATATATTTATTATTATTTTCATTTTTATAATAATTAACTATCATAGGCATTTGGTCTAAATCATCTCCGCTGTAAAAAGCTCCGCCAGATGAATAAAGCGAAGTAAACGGAGATTTAGAAAACTTATCAAAAGCCTCTTTCATCACTTCCTGTTCATTTTGAGCAAACACTGTACCTACAGAAAATATAAATAAAAATATATAAACTATCCTTTTTTTTATCATTATCTCTAACCTCTCTTATTTTGTTTTTTTAGTTATTGTTTATTATTTTCTATTGATGATATTCTCTCTTCTATTCTCTTTGAATCAAAACTATTGTCCTTGTAAATTGAAGAGATTGATTTTCTATAATATTTTAATGCATTGTTAAAATCTTTTTTAGCATAATAAACATCTGCCAAATGTGAATAAATTTCAGCCTTAGATGTTTCATCGGCATAAAATGCTGCTTTTAATAATAATTTTAAAGACTCATCATAATTGCCTTTTAAATAATATCCAAAACCTAAGGTGTCTATATAATGAGGAGATTTAGGCTCTATTTTTACAGCATCTTTAGCAAGCGATATTCCCTTATCTATATCAATATTTAAATATATCAAAGCCCAAGCTAAGCTATTTAAGCCCTCAGCAGAATCTTTATTTATAGAATATTTGAAATTAGCATATTCCATAATAGAATTAGTATTAGAAACAGAAATTGCTGTAACATAAGGTATATTTAATCTATAATCATTAGTATTAAGATTTTTATTTCTCTTAAAAATCTCTAAATCTTTATTTAAAAAGTTATTAGCATTATCAAAATCATTATTTAAATAATATACATAAGATTTCAAATAGCTGTAATAGTCTTTTTCTTTTTCAAACTTTTCAATATTTTCTATAGCAAAGTTATATTCTCCTATATCTGCAGAAGTCATAACAAAAGAAACTAATTCATTTTCTGCTATATTGCCTTTTTTTAATGAAGCATATTTATAAAGCATTTCTTTTGCAGCTTCTTTATTATTTTGCTCTTCAAATTTCAAAGCAGCTTGTAAATATAATGTGTAGAGTTTTTCATTTTTGCTGTCATAATTAATGATATTTTCTATATGTTTAGGCAAAGCATCTATATTGCCAAGCATTAAATAAAAACTAATAATATCCATCTCTGCTTTTATTTTTTCTTCCTTGCTTCCTACTTCATTTACAAGTTTATAGTATGTTTGAATTATATCTAAATCTATTTTTGACCTGTCTATATCTGTTTCTATAATATTTAAAGCATTGCTGTATCCATTATTTTTAGCTTCTATAATAACAGATAATACTTGAGGTATAGTTACACTATTATTGATTTGTGAAAATAATTCTTCATTATATTTATCTGCCATAAAACTTAAATAGGCACTCAAAACAGAAGCATTAGGGTTTTCTAAGCTTTTATTATATGCTTCATCATAGTTTTCTAAGGCTTGATAACTTTTTATTACAGCAAATTCTGCATCTTGCCTATCTGTAACAGACAAAGAATTATAATTAAGTTTGTTTAGTCTATCTATTGCATTTTGAAATCTGCTTAGATAAAAATTACACATTCCATAATAAAAATTATAATACTGCAGATAATTTTTACTTGCAGGCTTTGAAGTGTTTACCTTGTCAAAATAATAAACAGCATTTTGAAACTCTCTTTCATTAAAATTAATAAACCCTAATAATATTAAAGTGTCATTGTAATTTTGGTCTATTTCATATGCATTTTCAAGATAATACTTTGCCTTTTTTAAATTCCCTACAAAAAATATGTTTCTCTCAGCTGCTTTAATTAATATATCTACATTTTGAGAATTATTTAATACAAGAAAATCATATATCTTTATGCTTTCATCAATTTCACCTAAAGCCTCATGAGTTTCAGCAAGAGAAATATATATATCATCATCTTGTATATATTTTAATACCTCTTTTAATATCACTTTTGCATTTTCTAAATTATTAATGCTCTCTTGATTACGCACCCCGCTTGCTAATGCTTTTTCTTTATAGTATAGAGCAAAACTATATGCCGCCCTTGCCTCTTCTTCATTTCTAATATATCCGTTTTCACTATAAGTGTTTGTAGAAGTATAATCATTAGTTGAAGAAGTTTGTGCATTAAGGGCATTCAACCCAATTATAAGTATTAGCAATATGTATTTACACATGTTTACCCCGCGTAGGTTTATTATTTTTTTATTAATTAATACATATTCGTCAATTATATAAAAAAGCATAAGATAACTATTTTTGTAAAATTATTTATTTAACTTTTTTTTAATTATATCAAAAAAACATATAAAAGTAAATTAAGCATTATTAAATATAATTACTTTAAATAATAATTTAGCTATGATATACTTTATAAGAGAGAGAGTTTTATGAAAAATATTGATATATCAAAAAGAGTAGAAAATATTATAAAATTACTTTCTAATGGGCTTTATGAGAGAGAAAATATTGTAGCATTAACTCTATTAAGTGCCATAGCAGGAAAGCCTATATTTTTATATGGTCCTCCGGGAACTGCCAAAAGCTTTATAGCAAAAAGAATATCGTATGCTTTTAAAGATTCAAAATACTTTGGATATTTGATGCAAAGATTCAGCACCCCAGAAGATATATTCGGACCTATTAGTTTGGAAGAGTTAAAAAATGATAGGTATGTAAGAAAAATTGAAGGCTATTTGCCAGATGCTGACTTTGCTTTTTTAGATGAAATTTGGAAAAGCAGCCCTGCAATACTAAATACGCTTCTTACTATAATAAATGAAAGAATATTTAAAAATGGAGTTAATGAAATAAAAGTTCCATTAAAAGCATTAATCTCAGCAAGCAATGAAACTCCTCCGGAAGGTCAAGGTCTTGAAGCATTGTATGATAGATTTATCATGCGGTTAAATATAAAAAATATCAAAACTAAAGATAATTTTGAAAAAATACTTCAAAACACTGAACTATCTTCTTTTGTAGATATAGATGATAACTTAAAAATATCAACAGATGAATGGTTAGAAATTAGAAAAAATGCTAATGAAGTTAAACTTTCAAAAACTGTTATTGATATTATTCATTATATAAAGCTTTCTTTAGATAAGTTTAATGAAGATAATATTAATATATATGTATCAGACAGAAGATGGCAGCATATAGCATATTTATTAAAGCTGTCGGCTTATTTAAGCGGTAAAGAAGAAGTTGATATTTATGATTGCTTTATAATTTATAATTGTTTGTGGAGCAGAGAAGAGCATATTGAGGCTGTAAAAAAGATTACTGAAAACGCTATTAAAAAATATTATAATTTTAATGATTTAATAGATGAATGGAAAAATAATTTTGAAAATATAAAAATAAATAATGAATGTTTTTACTTAGAAAAAGTTTATGATACAGAAAATATTGATGATAAACATTATATAGCAAAAAGTTTTGATGTTGTTATGGACGAATATAATAATAAAGCAGAAACTATTATTTATATACCAATAAAACAATTACAAAAAAACGGATATTTTTACCCATTAGACATTAGCAGAAATCAAACAAAAAAGTTTAGATGCAATTTTTTTTGTACTGATAAATGCGTTGTTGAAATAAACTCTGCAGTAAAAACAAATGGTTTATTATCAAACAGACTTTCAAAAAATTATGAAGTGTTGTTTGAATTTGAGGCTGAGTATCATATTAAAAGATTAAATGCCAAAAAGATAGAAAAAGAAAAGAAAGAAAAATATATAAATATTCTAAATGAATTATTATTAAATATTGATAATATTATTTACAACATTAAAAATAATTTTGAAATCTCAAGAAATATATTTATGTCTGATGAAGAGTTTAATTTTTTTAGAGAGATATTTGATGATTATATAGCAAATCTCGAAAGCGAAAAATTAAACGTTGAAAAATTAAAGAGCGAAATAGAAAATAATGAAACAATTTGATGATATTACTAACAATTCTTACAAAGAAGAAATAAAAAAAACAGAGAAAATGGCGAGAGGGGTGTTTTACGGCTCATTTAATAAAGATGAAAAAATAGAAAAAGAACTGCATACAAAAATTGAAAAATGGAAAAAAGATTTAAATGATTATATATATAGCAATAATCCATATATAGAAAATAAAAGAGAATTAGAAATAGCTAAAAAAGAGTTAGATAAAAAAGATATTAGTAAAAAAGATATAATAAATAATTTGAATATGTTTAACTCTCTTGATATAGACACAAAATTTTGGCTTGATAAATTAGAAAATAATAACATTAATTTAAAGGCTATAAATAAAAATATAATATCAAATTGGAATGAAGTTTATAATAAAAAAAATGATGAATGGACTATAAATGCTATCAAAGAAAAAAGATATAAGTTTATTAATGATATAGAATCTTGGATTAAATTATTAAAGAGATTAAGATATATGTCTAATATACTTAGAATAAAAACAGGTGTGTTATGGGATTTTAGAGTTGGGGAATTAAAAGAAGAAGATATTTCTTTATTAGAGAGATGGGTTAAGTTTATAGAGAATATTGATAAAAATAATTATATAGATAAAATAATAGACGCTATAGGCAAAAAAATAGATATAGAAAAACTAACAAAAAACATAGAATTAAAAAATAATTATTCATACACAAACAAAAAGATTGATTCTAAAGATGAGATATCTGGAATTTATTTTTCTAAAGATATAGAAAACATTATTCCAGAGGAGCTTTCACTTCTTTGCAATGATGAAGCAGAAAAGTTGTTTAAGCTAAAATATATAGAAAATAGAATTATGTGCTTTGACAAAAGTTATTATGCATTTGATGAGTTAGATAAAAACAAAACCGTATCAGGCCATAAAGACGGCAAAGGTGATATGATTATATGCATAGACACAAGCGGTTCTATGAAAGGTGTAAACGAATATATTGCTAAATCTATAATGTTCAAAATATTAATGAAAGCTATATCAGAAAATAGAAATTCTTATCTTATTAACTTCAGCACAGAAATATACACATATAAGTTTAATAATAGTAGCGGCGTAGATGAACTTATAAAATTTTTAAAACTTAGCTACTATGGAGGCTCTGATATATACAAGGCTCTATATGAAGCAAATAGAATAATGAAAAAATATAATAATAATGATGTACTTGTGATATCAGATTTTATAATGGAAGATATGCCTCAATATTTGGTTGATATATGTTTGAAGCAGCGAAAAGATGTAAACAATTTTTTTGCTGTATCCATAGGCAAGTTTCCTTTTGGATATTCTTATAAAAAAGTTTTTAATAGGCATTGGGTATTCGATATAGAAAGCGGAATAAAAGAAATTAGTTAATTTTTATAATAAAAAAACGGCCCCAACTAATATGAAGCCGTTTTTTTAAAGTGTGCTTTATTTAGGAGAAAAGATTATTTTTTGAAAGTCATCTCTCCGCCATTATCTATTTGATATCCAGCAGATTTATCTTGAGGAGTATTTTGTCCACCACCACTACCACCACCATAAGGTAAATATTTATTATTTATGTTTTTTACAGCATCAGGTATGCTAATAGTAACTTTACAAGTATATGTTTCTTTATCTTTAGTAAACTCAGCTTTATAAGCAACATCTTCATAAGCATTTGCAGTTGAATTATATGGATTAGAAGGATCAAAATTAATACCACTTGCTGCTTTTACCTTTACTTCAAAAGTTTGAGCTGCTTTTTCTTCTGTTAAATCCCAAGGCTCTAAAGTAAAATCATTACCTGATGAGTAATCATTTAATCTATCTGAACTATCATATCTACTAGTAATTAAAGATTTAACAAAAGCTCTTTGAGAAGCTGTTAATTTTGTTACATCTTCACTACTATTTGCTAAAGATATAGAAGCGTTTCCTTCTTGACTAACTTTCATTATAAATTTGCCGTCATCAGTTTTATAAGTACCTACCAAGCCGTAAGTTTTTATTTTTTGACAAGATATAGTTAATACAGCAAAAATGCTTAATACTAAAGTTAATTTTAATATTTTTTTCATTTCTATTTACTCCTTTTTATAATTATTTAGTTATAGGTTTTGTTAATTCTATTTTTATATCATTACCTACTTCAGCTTTTTTAAGAGCTGTTAATTGGGTATTTAAAAGAGTTTTTACTTCTTCAGGCAATGAAGTACTTACTACACATTTATAATTTTCTTTCTCTTTAGTAAAATCAAATTTAACTTCAACATCAACATATTTTGGTTCTTGCGTTGAAGCTGAACCCTGATTAACATTTACTTGTATTTTTGAAGTATAGCTTAAAGTAGTTTTTTCAGCAGTTAAATCCCAAGGCATTAAATTTCCGCCGTTAAAATAAAAATAACGATACATTACATATTCTTCAGAAGTAAGATTTTCTTGAGTAATAGTAGGATCTTTCTTTTCAATATAAGCCCTTCCATCTGATCCAACTGTCATTTTTAAGCTGCCGCCATAGTAAGCACCTACTATACCCATTGTTTTTGCTTTTGTACAAGCAACTGACATTAAAGCTAAAGCCATTAAAACTAAAGCCGCTTTTAAAAGTTTTTTCATTTTTTTTCTCCTTTTAAAAAAAATTATTAATATTAAATAAAAAGCTAATATGATAGCTTAATATTTTAAAAAAATTTATTATTGCAATGCCGAAAGAAAAGGCATAGATGTGTATAAATATTTTTAGATATTTATAATTGATATTTTTTTGAAGATAATTTTTTATTATAGAATATTTATGCGATGCGATGCGATGCGATGCGATGCGATGCGATGCGATGCGATGCGATGCGATGCGATGCGATTTATATTTTCTAAACTAAACATAATATTCATAGTGCTTGAAGCATACCATATTTATACACTTTGTCAAGCATTTTTTATATTAATTCTCAAATATATTAAAAAAAATCTATTTCTAATGCATAATCATCGTTGTTTTTTAGTGCATAATTTTTTGAAACTCTATTAATTCCATAAGGATTTAAATATATTGCAGCTATTTCGTTTTCTGATTCTATTATAGGAATTAAATCTCTATCTTTAAAAGGAACTTTTAAATCTATTAAAATCTTTCTCAAATATTTTTTATCCCCATTCGGATAGCTATATAAAAAATCGCCTTCCTTTCTTTTTCGTATAACAATAGGGAAAGTTTTTTTTATGTATATATTTTTTTTATAATCAATATCTTTATTTAAAACTGTTTTTATATTTATAGTTTTACCAGCAAAATTGTAAACTCCGTCATTATAAACTGTAATTGAATCTGTATTGATATTATTAGTTTTTACAATTTCTAATAAACAATAACTTTTTGCTAAATTATAATTATCAAGCCTTAAAACTATATTTGGTTTTTTTGAATAAATTATTTTTAATATTTCTAATAGCCTTTTTTCTGTTATCTCAATATTGTTTTTAAAAAGAAACTTTATAATTATTTTTTTTAATAAGAGTTTATTTTTAATGTTTTTTATATTTATTTTATTTCTGCTAATTTCTATTTTTTTATATGTTTTATTAACTTTTTTTCTTAGTATATTTGACTCTTCATAAACTCTATAGGCAAACTTTATTATATTATTTTTTGCTTGTAAGTTTATCTCTTCGAGCATTGGTATAATAACATTTCTTAATTTGTTTCTTGAATATTTATTTGTTTTGTTTGATGAATCTTCTCTGTGAGAGAGATTATTTTCTTTGGCGTAATTTTCAATATCTTTTCTGTAGAAGTTTAATATTGGTCTTAATACATATTTTCTTTTTTTGCTTAATGCTTTATAAATGTTTGTGCCACTTCCTTTAATCATTCTATAAATTATTGTTTCTGTTAAATCATCTTTATTGTGTGCTATAAGCAAATAATCATATATTTTTTTATTATAAAGCTCTTTGAAAAATGAATATCTATCTTTTCTTGCCTCTAATTGAGTATTTTTATTGTTGTAGCTTCCTTTCTCTATATGTTTTACGTAAATATCTATATTATAATTTTTGGCAGTATCCCTTGCAAACATTTCATCGCCAATGGACTCTTCACCTCTTAAATTATAATTAACATGAATTGCTATAAGATTATAATTGAGTTTATCTTTAAGTTTGTATGCTATATTTAAAAGTACCTGTGAATCAATACCGCCGGAATATGCTACAGCAAAAGTTATTTTTTTTTCTTTATCAGAAACATTAATATTTTTTTTATTATTTTCTTCATCTTCTTTTATAGTTTCTAATAAAAATTGCTCTACTTCTTTTAACATATTTTTTGGCTTATTTTAATTGTTGTCATACATTCTTTCTATTTTTGTGATGCCTATAATGTCAAAACATATGCCAAGAATCTTTTTAACAGCTCTTATTAAAGTAAGTCTTTCCTGTCTTATATCATCATTTTCTTCTAATACAATATTGTCATAATAGAACTTATGCAAAGCAGAAGCAACATCGTAAGTATAATTTAATAAAGTATAAACCTCTAAAGACTTAGCAGACTCATAAATCTCATCAGGAAATCTTAATATCATTTTAGCAAGTTTTAAAGTGCTTTCATTAGATATTTTATTAACATCAAATTTTTTATTATAATCATACTTCATATTTTTCTCTTCTAATTTGAAGAAAATATTACAAACTCTCGCATAAGCATATTGAACATAATAAACAGGGTTATCATTATCTTTCTTTTTTGCAAGCTCCAAATCAAAATCTAATGAACTAGAATATGAACGCATAAGAAGGAAATATCTTGTAGGGTCAACACCAATCTCATCAATAACCTCTTCAAGACTAATCATGTCCCCAGTTCTCTTGCTCATTCTCACAAGCTCATTTCCTCTGTATAAACGAACCAACTGCCCAAGTATAACTTTTAAATCAGCAGTATCATCGCTAACCGCCCTCACAGCAGCAGTAATCCTCGGCACATAACCATGATGGTCAGCACCTAATATATCTATTAAATATTTATATCCTCTGTCTATTTTGTTTTTGTGATATGTAATGTCTGGTGCAAAATAAGTGTATGAACCATTGCTTTTTTTAACAACTCTGTCTTTATCATCGCCGTATTTAGTGCTTCTAAACCAAACAGCATTATCCTCTTCAAATAAAAGCCCCTTTTCATTTAAATAATCCATAGTCTTTTCTAACTCGCCGCCCTCTCTTATTTTTAATTCAGAGGCATAATTGTCCATGTATGTGCGAAATCTCTCTAATAGCTTTCTTTGCTGTTCTAATATTATATCCTTTGGAACTCCGTCCATCTTAGCAATATCTTTAATATAGGCACCATGATAACCATCTTCAGGAATCTCTCTTCCTTCTTTTACAGCATTAACACTCTCATTAAGCTTTGTTATCTGCTCTCCCGCATCATTAACATAAAACTCTTGATAAACTTCATGACCCACATATTTAAGTATATTAGATAAAGCACTTCCAATAGCAGCCCATCTTCCATGACCAATATGAAGAGGTCCTGTAGGATTAGCACTAACATATTCAACTAATATTTTTTTCTTATCTTCTGCAGAGTTCTTGCCGTAATCATCATCTTCTAATAATTTGTTTACACATTCATTTATATAATCTTTTGATAATGTTAAATTTATAAATCCTGGCCTTGCAACCTCAACATTGTCAAAATATTTTTTATCTATTAGTTTTGCAATATCATTAGCTATATCAAAAGGATTTTTCTTAAGAAGTTTTGCAAGCCTCATAGCTACAGGTGAAGCATAATCACCAAATTTCTCATCTACAGTGTACCCTATATCTATATAAGAATCTATGTTCTCTATATCTGTGTCTTTTAAATAATTGCATAAAGCTTGTTTTATTATGTCTGATACTATTCTTTTAAGCATACCCTCTCCACAAAAAATATTTAGAAAATAGCTTTTATAGTATATCAAAGTTTAGAAGTTCTGCAAGTATATATTTTAATGTATTTAAATAATTAAATATTGTTAATATTTGTAGTATAATATTGACATATTTTTTTTAAATGTTAGAATACACTAACAATATTTAAGTATTAGCTAACATAAAAAAGGAAAAAGCTATGAAATATATAGTATTAATCGCTATTATCACAAATATAATATATGGCTATAATTCAAAAGAAATAAATAATTTTTATAATAATTACTACTCTTCAAAAAACTATGATATTAGTTTATTAAAAGCAAATGGCTCACAAACTTATAAAAATATATATTATTTAATAACTTCAAAAAGTATATCAAGCGATAAAGAGAAATATGATTATTTAAAAAAGGCAATAGATGAAAGCAAAGATTACAGCACATCAAAAGATATTGATTATTTAATAAGCATATCAGAGTTAATGAATTATATTGTATATTATTCATCACTTCCTGATAAAATTTCTTATGGTAAAAAATCTAAGGAAATATATCAAAACATTTTAAAAATTGACAATAGCAACTTTTTTGCACTTCTTGGAACAGCTATAGGCTATATGCATGCTCCAGCCATAGCCGGAGGAAGTGATAAAAAAGCATTTGAATATTTTAATAGAGCTTTAAACAACTCTAAAGAAAAATACCAAACATATTTATCCTATGTATGGTTATCACAATATTATTTCAAAATAAAAGATGATAAAAATTATCAAAAATATATTGATATGAGCAGAAGTGTATACCAAGACGGGATATTATTAAAGGAGGCTATAGAGAGAAATAAAACCAAAAAGAAACCTTTATAAAAAATATCAGTTCAAGCGGTTTAAATGAAAATATTAAATATATGTATCTATTAATAAATACAAAAAGAATAATAAACAAACATAATAAAGGATAAAAATATGAGACGTTTATATATTATTTTAACGGCTTTAATAATAAATGCTTATAGTGTATTTAGCTACACAGTTGTAGAGGATTTTAATGATTTTTTGGTTGATGAGAATCAATTAAGGGTAAGGCTTGACAGGTTTGGAGTATTAGCGGGTACTGATAATTTACGTTTTGTTGTGGGGGTGAATGGCGAGACTGCTGGAGTTTTGTTAGATAATTTGGACAATGGAAGCAAGGGCGGAATAAGCACTTTTAGACCTGCGGCTTTAGCTGGATTTGGCTATAAAACAGAGAGTTTTGCTATTGGTGCTGGTTATCAATTTAAATATGTTAGCGGGAGTTGGCAGGCACACACTCCTATACTAACGGCTACTTTTCTCAATCAGAATTTAAGAATTAATGTGCCTGTTACTATAGGTATAGGAAGCGGAAGCGTTAATGATGGGGATATGGCTGTTTCAACAGATACAAGAATAGAATACTATACAGGCAATAATATTTTCAGCAGAATAAGAGTTAATCTTAAATATGGAATGTATAAATTAAAAGCAAATGCAAGCAGAAGCGGTACTTTAACAGGAGGAGGAACATTGCCTATGGGTATGGGTACAATAGGAGAAAATGGTCAATATGGATTTACTAAAGATACTGTAGGACAATCAATAGGTGTTGACATTAGAGGATATTTTATAGCGGCAACCGACCCTATATTGATAGAGCCTCAAATAAGAGTAATATATCAAGGTTCTATAGCAGATTTTAAAGGAACTTCATATACAGTTACACCTCCGGGAATGGATGCTAAAGAGGGGGCTGCAGAATTTGGACTTTACAATATAGATGCTTCAAATCCTATAGGTGCTTTTGAATTGGGTAATACAGGTTTTGCTATGGCTCCTTATTATGATTTTACTGCTCACAACATAGCTTTTACAGGGGAAGGAGCTTCTATAGAGATAGGAGGCACAGAATATTATATAACTAAGCCTCAATTTGTAGGTGTGTCTGTTCCTGTTGGTTTTACTGCTGAAAGTGATTTGATAACACTTTATTTAGAGCCTGCTGTATCATTCTCTATGATTACTGGAGGAATTAATGCTTATGCAAGCAGTGCTAAACCGGTGAGAATACCTCCTATATTCTATTCTGTGGGTTATTTAGTGTATGGAGAATTATACATTAACCCTATGCCTAATTTGGAATGGTATTTTGAGGCACAAATTGGAGGAGCTACTACTGTTGACGGTATAGGAAACAGTGCTGACAATGGACTTGCATTCAATGGAAGTACTGGTATAACTTGGAAATTTTAATGAGTTTTGAACTTATTATTATAATATATTGATTTTTGGATAATATATTGGGTGTCTAAAAAAGATGCCCAATATATAAAAAAGATTTATAAAAATGTGCTATAAAAAAGACAAATTATATAAAAAAAGAGAAAATGAAAAAAGAGTAATGTTTTATATGATTAATCTTTATTGTAAACATCATCATAAAGATTATCAAAAAATTTGCTGTAAAACATTTGGAAGTAAGCCAATATGCAAAGAGTGCGAAGAAATATACAATTACTCAACAGAAAGAACAGACAAATGCAGATTTATAGAAACTAAAACTTTTTGCAGTGCCTGCCCAAAGCAATGTTATAAAACAAATATAAAAAATAAAGTAAAACAAATTATGTCTTTTTCTGGAAAAATAATGCTGATATATCACCCCATAATAGCATTAAAACATGTATTTGTTATGATAAGGCATAATTTTATAAAAAATAAAAGAGTAGATTTTAAGGGGATTATATGAAAACATTATTAATAGTTTTAGGATTTATATGTGTGGCTATAGGAGCTATCGGTATAGTTGTGCCTATACTTCCTACAACACCTTTTTTGTTATTAGCATCATTCTTTTTTGCTAAGGGTTCTAAAAAATTTCATGATTGGTTTATGTCTACAAAACTATATAAAAAACATTTAGAGAGTTTTGTTAATTCAAGGGCTATGACTTTAAAATCTAAATTAACAATACTTCTTCCTGTTAGCTGTATGCTTATAATTACATTTATATTTGTTAATAATTTGCATGCAAGAATTTTGTTAGTTGTATTGTTTATAGGCAAATATTTATATTTTTTCACACAAATAAAAACAATAAAAGAATAATAAAAATACATACACAAAAATACTTTAATTTTGTTTGGGAGAAATAATTGATGGTAAAATATATACTTGTAATAAATATTATATTTTTATCCTTATTTTGTAATGAATTATACTCAGAAGAAAATAATGAAAAAAAAGGTTTTCAGTCTGTGCTTGATAATAGATTTTTTTCTATAGGTTTATTCAGCAGTGCAGATTCAATAAAAACATCTGTTAATATAGAATTTGGTTTTAAGTTAATGAAGTACAGTCATTTTCAGATAAAAAGCTATACTTCTGTTGTAGGTTCAAAAATATATGATGATAATCCGCAAATGTATCAATTAGGCATTATGCAAAAGTTTACATTTGGAGAAGATGACGAATATAAAGGGAGCATAAGCATATCAAGATATGGGTTTGCTTTTGGAAGTTTTGGATTTTTTTTTGATTCTGATAAGAGCGGAAAGTTTTTATTTAGCGAGCCTTATTATTGTGAGGTTGGTGGCGGAGCTGGTTTTAATATAAATGTAAGTAAGCATGTTGGTATACTCTTAGAGTTCGGGGGAGGTCTTCATATGGTGGTAAATGGTAAAGAGCTTGGGTATCCTGAAAAAATAAATAAAGCTGGCTTTGGAAGAATGAGTATAGGGGCAAGGTATTATTTTTAGTATATAAAATTTTATTTATATTATATTGCATTATATTTTTTTTATAAAAAATAACTTTTATTATAAAAATAAACAAATCTATAAAAAAGTAATTATTTTATCTATCAAGCAAAGAAGTTTTTATTTAAAGCATTTTTGTTTTTAAACGACAATAAAAAAGATAGACTAAATTAAAAGTTGGCGTATGATAAATGAAAAAAATAAAATATGTAATTATAATACTTTTTATCACTATCAATTCAGTTTTTGCTAATAATTTTAAGGTGATATCAAGACAGGGAGAAGCTTCTGTTATTGTAAATAAAGAGCATTCTGATATAGATATAAAAAAAAGTTTTCCTGATGATTATTTTTCAATATCTACAAAAGAATCTTCATATATGGTTATAGATAACGGAGAGAAATCCATAATATTAATGCCTGAGTCTAAACTAACATTTAAAGATAATAAATTCACTCTCGATTTTGGCTATATATACATAAAAAGCAAACATAATGATGAAGTAAAAATTACTATAAACAAGGATAATAAATCATATAGCTTTAAAGGGAAATCATTTGCTGTCATTTCTTATGATAATAATCTTACAATATTAAGCCATGATAATGCTGTGAGAATAGAGCTTACTGAGTCATTAGGCATATCATATTATTTAGAGCCTTTTAACAAAGCATTAATAAACTCATCTATGAACGGTCCTTATAATATTAATGCAAATGAGAAAAGTTTATTAGAAAATGTTTCAAGGCAATTAGAAATAGAGATGAATGACCATTTAAATGAGGGTATAGAGAGATATAACTTTAATATATTAGAAGGCAGCAAAAATGAAACTACAATATATAGAATAGTTCATCCTAAAAAAGGACCTAATGTATTTTTAATAGTTCCGCATGGAAGCGAGAGAGTTGGTACTGATGTAGCAATAGAGAGGCTCAATATGCCTATAAAAAGAGGAAGCTTAACAATAATACCTATAGCTGTGCCTGAGGCTTATAGACTCAATACTCGTGCAATAGAAGGACAAGATATTAATAACAGATTTTTTGATAAGAAGATTAATAGAACAGATACGGATAAATTAGCACAAAAGTATATGGATATGCTTGATGAATATGATATAGATGTTGTACTTACGCTTCATGAAGGTAATGGTTTTAAAGAGTTTTTTGGAGATTCTATTATATATGACAGCAGAAAATTAGATGATAATGTTAAAAAGGTTCTTGATAATATTAATTCAAGAATAGAGCCTATGAAATTTAAGTTCAAACAAATGTATTATCCAATGCCTACAACTATCACATATTATGCGGCAGAAAAGGGAATAGAAGCATACGGCATAGAGCTTACACGTAATTTGGATTATGACAAAAAAAGAATAATAATGCATACCATATTGAGTGAGTTTTTTAAAATATACGGCTTAGAATAAAAATTGTATTTAATTTGTTATAATATATAATGTAGTATTATTTTATTTAAGGATTATTATGCTATCATTAAGAAAGGCATTAGAAAAAAAAGATTTTGAAGTAGTGGATTTATTTACTTTATCATTTTCACTTTTTAGACATAATTTTGTTAATTTTTTGTTGGTAGGCTTTTTATGTGCGATGCCGATTATTATTACAACTATATATTTTCCTCCTTCTATGTTTGACCCTGCAAAGATGCAAACGCCTAAAGATATTCTTGATTGGTTTCAAAATGAGGTTAATGAGGGTTTTTATATTAATTTGTTCTTATCTTGGTTTTTGGATATCATTGCTACAGTATCAATTTCATTATTAGTAGAGGGATTAATTTATGATAAAATTAGAACGGCTTCTTTTGCAATAGTTAAAACTTTTCAAATGATAATTCCAATATTAATAACTTCCATTATCACAATAATTATATACTTTTTTGGGCTTTCTTTCTTTGTATTTCCCGGTTTAGTGCTTATGATTTTATTTATGTTTACAACAAACATATGTGCTTTAAGGCATACTTGGGGAATAGATGCTATTAGATATTCTTTTTCTTTGGTAAAGCCTAAGTTTTTTAAATCTTTATCTATGCTTGCTTTTATAGTATTGTTTCAAAATGCTTTAGTAATTACTTTCCCTTCTGCTCCAATGGATACAAGGGAAGGAGTGTTATACTATTTTTTATCTATGATAATACTATATTTCTTTGATACTTATTTTAAAATATTAATATCACTATATTTCCTAAATAGAGATTTTGTTACTAATGCTGCATTAGATGATGATATTTAATTTTTTATTATATCATTTATTTTTTCTTCTAAATTTTGAAAATTAGATTCTAATAAATAATATCTGTTATTATCATTTACCAATTCTATTTCATAATTATCTGTTTTAGAATATATATTATAATTTACAGTTTTATTATCTGATAAATATATTTCTATTTTATATAATAAATTAGATTTTTGAGCATTGTCTTTTATAAGCCCGTCTGCTTCAAGATTAGCAGTAGAATATAGAGAAGTATATATATCTTCTTGATTAACATTTTTGCTATTCCAAGTTTTAGTCCAATTTGTAGAATCAGTTTTTTCTATAGTGTATGAATTGTTATTGTATGATATAGTTATTTTATTTATATCATCAATTTTTACAGATGATATGGTTTTATTTATTAAATCATCTTCTGTTTTATCAAATATATCTTTAGGGTTAATAGGTGTGTTTCCAATCAAATAAACATTTTTGTCATTATTAATTTGTGCATATACTAAGTTTCCAAAATTAGCTTTCATGCCGAATCTTATATTTCTAACTTCTTTAGATGAAGAGTCTTTTGCTTTTACAATTAAAGCTTCATTATCTGTGAGGCTGTATTTATCTAATATTTCAGTATTTCCTCTGGATAATAATTCTACAGGCTGTATATTATTAAATGCATTTGTTATTGATTCTACTGCATTAATATTAGCATTATATTTATCATTTATTATCCATTTATTATCATTAAATTTTATTGTAATAGTTTCGTTGCCGTTTCTTGTAATAGTGATTTCGCTTAATTGAGTATTTATAGCTTTAAATTGAGGCAAAGAATAGCCTTTATTTTTTAATGTAATTGTGAGTATTAAAATTACTGTTAGAACTACCACTATAGAAGAGAGTATTATATATTTCTTTTGAAAGTTTGCCATCAAATTATTCTCCATAATTTTATTTGTAATTAAAAAATTATTATATAGAAATAAAAAAAATTGTAAAGTATTAACGAATGTAATATCATGTTTGTGTGAATGTTGAAATATTGACTTTTACGATGCTATTTAAATTATTTATGAATATATCTGTTATCTAAACAAAATTTAATAAATTCATGCATATTTGAAATGTTTTTTACTTTTAAAAGTTTTTGATAAAATTCTTCTATCTGCTTAACATCACTTTCTATATCTTGTTTGGTAATTGGAAATATCTTTATATAATTTTTCTTATCTTTTTTATTTTTTATAGTATTTTTATCAATAATTTTAGCTTTAATTAATACATCTTCTAAGTTTGTAATATTATATATTGGTAGTATATATTTATAACCCCAATAATTTTTGAACATATTTTTATTTATGAAATTATTTTTTTCTTCATTATTTTTGCAGTCATCTGTATCCATTATTATAAATATTTTAAAATCTTTATCTATTATTATTTCATTATCTTTAATTTCCAAATCATCTTTATATGTATTTTTAAAATTATCTAATGTATCAATATCTTTACCTTTTAATCTTTTCATTATACTTGATATTTGTATAGAATTGCCACCTTTGTTTTTTGATACTATATCAATTTTTAGTTTTAACTTTCTTTTTATAAAATCACACATTTGTAATTCAGATTTACCATGAACAATAACTATAGCTTTAAGATAATTTCCTTTATAGGACATATAGTTATTCCTCCAATATATCTTTAAAATCTATATCAGAAACAATTGGAATTCCATAGTATATTCCTTTTAAATATCTTTTTCTAAAGTTTATATTTGGATGTTCTTTATCATATTCTGTTATAGGAACTAGTATTTTTTTTCCTTCACTGTCTATATTAAATATATATATACATTCTTTTTTTATATCTGACTCTAAAATAGTTGTATTATGAGTTGTTAATATAAATTGTCCTTTAATATCACTAAATAGTGATTTTAGTATTGATGCAGTTAAAATATCATGTATACCACTATCTAATTCATCTATTGCTACTATATTATTTTTTTTCATAGATGATAATATTAATGGAAATAATCTGAGTAATTTTTGTGTTCCTGTTGATTCTAATTTAAAGTCTATATCTATAATTTTTCCGTATATTTGTTTTTTTATAAATAAATTATAATAAAATTCATTATCTTTTCTTTCTTTTTTATAATATACTTTTTTTATATCACTATATATAGAAGTAAAAAAGTTATTTAATATTTTTTCTGTATGATTAAGTTTTTCTTCTTCATTTATTTTGATGGAACCATTATCCATAATAGAAATAAATTTTTTATCTACACTTATTTTTCCTTTTTCTATATTACTTTCATTTTTTATATAAATAGACATTGATAAAAAATATTTAATAACCTCAAATATATTATTATTTATATTTTTTGACATATATTTTTTTGATTTATCTTCTTGTTCAAATAATAGAATAGATAAAAAAGAATGCTTACCCCAAAATTTATCTTTTAAATCTTTTATTTCATTTAAATATTTATCAGATTTAAATAATGATGGATTTATATAATTATCTTTATTAGATAATTCAAAATATTTAGTTTTATTTTTGTCTAAAACATATTCTAATTTTTCTTTAACAATATTTTCATTATCAGTTTCAATATAATATACTCCGTTTTTACCATTTAGTTTAAAACCAAATTCTAAAATCATATTATCTTTGGAACCAATAGTTTTATTTTTTTCTATTATAGTATCTAAATTTTTGAAATTATCCTTTAATACTTTATTAAAAAAGAAATCTAATTCTTTTTTATTTTTTTTATCATCAGAATTTTCTAACATAAATTTATCTATAGCTGTTTTATATATTTTAGTATTTAATGTGTCAAATAAAGTAAAAAATGCATTTATAAAATTTGTCTTACCAGCTCCATTTTCGCCGTAAATTATAATCATTTTTTTAGGATTATTTTTTGATGATGTTAAATCTACTTCAAAATCAATTAATGATTTATAATTTTTAAGTTTTACATAAGTAAACATTATATGTTAGCCTTTATTTTTTTAATTTTTATTACATTTTATCATAAATTTAATAAAAATCAACCTTGAATATTAATTACTCTTTACAATAGCACTATTTATATTATAATGTCTTCATCAAAAAACTATATTTTATGGAGATTGTTTATGATTAAAAGGGCGTTAATATCTGTATTTTATAAAGACGGGATATTAGATTTTGCTAAGTTTCTAACTTCAAAGAATGTGGAAATTGTTTCTACAGGCGGAACTTATAAATATTTAAAAGAGAATAATGTGCCTGTAATAGAGGTTGCTGAAGTTACAGGGGCTAAAGAGATGCTTGATGGAAGAGTAAAAACTTTAGACCCAAAAATACATGGTGCAATACTCGCTATAAGAGATAATCCTGTTCATATGGAAACTATTAAAGAGAGAGGAATAACTCCTATTGATATGGTTATAGTTAATCTTTATCCTTTCTTTGAAAAGGTTCAAGATGAGAGTTTAAAATTTGAAGAGAAGATAGAGTTTATTGATATAGGCGGACCTACTATGCTTCGTTCTGCTGCCAAGTCTTTTAAAGATGTTGTTGTTATAAGCGATGTAAAAGATTATGATTTGGTAAAAAGTGAAATGGAAAAAGGAGAAGTTAGTTTTGAAACAAAAAAATATTTAGCTTCTAAAGTATTTAATTTAACTTCTGCTTATGATGCTGCAGTGTCTGAGTTTATGTTTAATTCATTAGAAAACAAAGAAGACAAAAAACTTAATTATTTGAATATGTCTTATGCATTAAAAGAAAAATTAAGATACGGGGAAAATCCTCATCAAGGTGCAAGCTATTATGTAGCAACTACAGATAAAGGCTCTATGAAAGATTATGAACAGTTAAACGGAAAAGAGCTTTCATTTAACAACATTAGAGATATGGATATAGCTTTAAAAATAGTGTTGGAGTTTGATGAATCTAAAAAAGAATATGCATGCTCTGCTATAAAACACTCTACTCCTTGCGGTGCTGCTTTGGGAGGCAGTGTATTAGAGGCTTATAATAGAACTTATGAATGCGACCCTACTTCTATATTTGGTGGAATTGTGGCATTTAACAGCACTGTAGATGAGAATACAGCAAAAGAACTTATAAAAATATTCTTAGAAATTGTTATTGCTAAAGACTTTACTCCAGAAGCTTTGGAAGTATTAAAAACTAAAAAGAATTTAAGGGTTATAAAATACAAAACTAACACTAATGATAAAATCAATCTTGTTAAAGTTGATGGGGGATTGCTTGTTCAAGATGAAGACACTATTTTAATGGAAGATTATAAGGTTGTAACAGAAAAAAAGCCTACAGAAGAAGAGATGAAGAATTTAATATTCGGAATGAAGGTTGTAAAATATGCTAAATCAAATGCTATAGTGGTTATAAAAAACTTTATGGCTAAGGGTATAGGAAGCGGACAAACTAATAGAATATGGGCTTGTGAAGATGCTTTGGAGCGTGCTGGTGACGGAGTTGTGATGGCATCTGATGCTTTCTTCCCATTTAGAGATGTAGTGGACGCTTGTGCTAAGTATAATATAAAAGCTATAATTCAGCCAGGAGGCTCTATGAGAGACCAAGAGTCCATTGATGCTTGTAATGAACATGGCATTGCTATGGTGTTTACTGGCATAAGACATTTTAAGCATTAAAAAATACATATTTTTTAGGAATTTTTACTAATTTGTACAGTTTTTTACTTGACAAAATTTATTATTTATTGTATTGTTAGAGTATACAAACATAAATAAAAAGGAGTTTATAATGAGTTTAATCAATAAAAAACTTATAGATTTCAAGGTTGATGCTTATCAAAATGGAGAGTTTAAAGAAGTTACTACAAAAGATGTATTAGGTAAATGGAGTGTATTTTTCTTCTATCCTGCAGACTTTACTTTTGTATGTCCTACAGAATTAGAAGATTTAGGTACTGTTTATGATGAACTTAAAAAAATTAATTGTGAAGTTTATTCAGTATCTGCAGATACACATTTTGTACACAAAGCTTGGGCAGATGCTTCAGCAACTATTAAAAATTTAAAATACACTATGCTTGGAGACCCAACAGGATTATTAGGAAGATTCTTTGAAGTATTTGTAGAAGAAGCTGGACAAGATTTACGCGGAAGCTTTATTGTAAACCCTGAAGGTTTAATTAAAGCTTATGAAGTACATGATATGGGCATTGGTAGAGATGCTAATGAATTAGTTCGTAAAGTACAAGCTGCTCAATATGTAGCTGAGCATGGCGGCGAAGTTTGTCCTGCTAAATGGAAGCCAGGTGCTAAAACTTTAAAACCAGGAATTGATTTAGTTGGAAAAATCTAATTAGTTAAACATTTAAAATATAGTTAAAAAGGAGGCTCAAAAAGCCTCCTTTTTATTTTTATAAATATTAAAAAAATTATTTTTTATTGTACTGAGTTTAGAGAGTCATTATCAAATACGCAAACAGCCTCTATTTCAGGAGCTATCTTTTTAGACATACCAACTAAAACCTTACCGGGTCCGCATTCATATATTTTATTAACTCCTTTGCTTTGAAGATTAATCATACTATCATACCATCTTACAGTAGAGAACATTTGTTTGTAAAGGTTGTCTTTTATATTATCGAAGTTGTGCACATCTGCCGTAACATTAGATAAAACTTTATTACCGCTATTATTAAATTGAACATTATCCAAGAATTTTTTAAGTTCATCAGCGGCAGGCTTCATAAAAGGTGAGTGGAAAGCACCAGAAACTTTTAAAGGCATAACCCTTTTAGCACCAGCCTCTTGAAGTTTAGGAGTAACAGTTTCTATAGCACTAAGTAAACCAGATATAACAATTTGGTCTTTTAAGTTATAGTTAGCAGCAACTACTTCTTTGCTTTCAGGCATGCATTTAGAAACGGTGTCATAATCCAAACCAAGCACAGCAGCCATACCATAAGGAGCATCGGCACCGGCTTTTGCCATAAGAAGTCCTCTTGTTCTTGCAATCTTTACAGCATCTTCAAAAGAGATGTATCCGGCAGCAGAAAGTGCAGTAATCTCTCCTAAACTATGTCCTGCAAAATAGTCTCCCTTTATTCCTTTAGCTTTTAAAGCCTCATAAACAGCCATACCAACAGTAACCAAAGCAGGCTGAGTGTTTTCTGTTTTCTTTAAATCCTCTTCAGTTCCTTCAAAACATAATGCCTTAATATCTACATCATCTAAAATATTAGCAGCTTTATCAAATATAGCCTTAGACTCTGCTACATTATCGTATAAAGATTTACCCATTCCAACAGTTTGAGAACCTTGTCCCGGAAATAAAAAAGCTATTGACATAAGTATTATTCTCCTTTTTTTAAATTTATTTAAACTTTGTTTATTCACAAATATTTATAATACACATAAACATTTATAAAATCATATCAATTATATTCAAGATATTAACAATAAATCAAACTTTTATCAAGTGAGTTTTTTATTGTAAGCAATGCTGATTGAAAATATTAAATTAGTTATAAGATTATTTAAAAAAAGTTAATTAGTTTTTTATAAAAAATTAGGCTTAAAATTATAAAAATTTTGTTTAACTATATTGCATAAAAAATTAATCGGAGTAATGTTTTATGCATACAAAAATCTATTCAGAAGCTCTTTATGGTATAGAAGGGATACCAATAACTATAGAAGTAAATATATCCGAAGGCTTGCCTAAGTTTGATGTGGTAGGGCTGCCAGACCAAGCAGTTAATGAGGCAAAAGAGAGGGTAATAGCTGCAATAAACAATAGCGACAGATTTTTCCCTCCAAAGAGAATAACTATAAATTTAGCTCCGGCAGACATAAAAAAAACAGGAAGCATGTATGATTTGCCATTTGCTTTGGGTATACTTTCATCGAGTGCACAATTATTTTTTTCTGATTTTATGAATAACACCATAATACTTGGTGAATTAGCATTAGACGGAAGTGTGAGAGAAGTAAAGGGAATATTTTCAATGCTTTTGAATGCTAAAGAGTTAGGAATAAAAAATGCTATTATACCTTTTAATAATATGGAAGAAGCTAATATTATTGAAGGACTTAATTTATACCCTGTAAAAACATTAAAAGAAGCAATGGATGTTTCTGAAGGCAAAAAAGAAGCTATAATATCCAAAGGCAATTTTAATTTTACTGCAGATAATAATGAGACAGTAGATTTTTCTGAAGTAAAGGGTCAGGAATATGCAAAACGTGCTGCGATGATAGCTGCTGCTGGCGGGCATAACTTTATAATGATAGGGTCCCCTGGCTGCGGTAAAACTTTAATAGCAAAAAGAATACCTACAATACTTCCTCCGCTCACTTTTGAAGAGGCTATTGAAGTAACAAAAATATATTCATCATACGGACTGCTGTCAAAAAATATGCCGATAGTAAAAAAACGCCCTTTTAGAATACCTCATCATACTTCTTCTTATGTTAGTTTAGTAGGAGGAGGAAGAAATATAAAAGCAGGAGAAATTACTTTGGCTCATAATGGAGTATTGTTTCTTGATGAGTTTGTAGAGTTTCAAAGCTCAGCACTTCAAACTTTAAGAGAGCCAATGGAAGAGAAAACTATCACTATAAGCAGGGCTAATGGAAGCATTTCTTTTCCTGCTAATTTTACTTTAATTGCTGCTATGAACCCTTGCCCATGCGGTTATTATGGAGATGAAAAACATATTTGCAGATGCTCTGAAAATGCAAGAAAAAAATATATTGCTAAACTTTCAGGACCTATACTTGACAGAATAGATATATCAATAGAGGTACGAGGAGTAGATTATGATAAAATGATTTCAAAAGCAGATGGAGAGAGTTCTTCTTCTATGCGTAAAATAGTTACTGATGCAAGAAAGATACAAGAAAAACGCTTTAGAGAAAATGGAGTTAAAATATTTTCAAACTCATCTATGGGAATAAAAGATATTGAAAAGTTTTGCATATTAGACAGCAAAGCTAAAAATATGCTGAATATGGCTATGCAAAAATTTTCAATGAGTGCAAGAAGCTACAATAAAATATTGAAAGTAGCAAGAACTATAGCTGATATAGAAAATAAAGAAGTAATAGAAATATCGCATATAACAGAAGCTTTGCAGTATAGATTTAATCTTAATTAATGTTATTATTTTTCTTTTTAACGAAGAATTTTAAATTTTTTATATGCAGTTAATAATAAAATAACCGCATATAAGATACAGTAAAAATATATATTATACTGCTTTTCTGAAATACCCTCGTGATTCTCCGCTTGCAGTACTAATAATAACCTCACATTCACTAGAACTTTTGAAATAAAAACGTACTATACCCGAAAACAGCTCATAGGAAGTAACTTCATTACTCATAGTATATCTCCAGTTTTCTATTGGAATGGTTTTAGATTGAGACCCATCATTTAAAGTCATATAGCCTTCGTATGTTATAGTAAAACTATCAGCTTTTCCATCTGTACTATACCATGTGCCAACTAAATCCATAGGTCTGAAAGTAATAGGATCTTGTTTTGTAGGATCTTGTTTCGATTCACAGCTTATTGAAATTAAAGCTAACAAAAAAATGCTGACAACAATTTTAATAATTTTTTTATTCAAATTATTTAACATAGAAATCTCCTTAATGATGATATTAATAATGTTTTTATGATGCTATTATGAATGATTAACTGACAATGTTTATTGCCGCCAAAAATTGATAAAAACAAATGCAATGAGAATATTGCCGATATTTTATTTAAATATGATAATGTATTAATAGAAGCAGAATTTAGTTTATATGCGATGCGATGCGATGCGATGCGATGCGATGCGATGCGATGCGATGCGATGCGATGCGATGCGATGCGATGCGAT
>NZ_CAKVGN010000013.1 GCF_934747485.1 uncultured Brachyspira sp.
TTTAGTTAATTAAATTATAAGGAATACCTGCTTTTTTTAAACTAAAAAACGTGCAATATGTATGGCTCCTAAACATAGTTATTATTAAAAAATATTTGAATTTTTTTATTTTTATTTTATAATATATTAAACTTTATTTTAGACTTTATATATTCACTTCAATACTTTTTACATATTTAATCTTTAATCCGTATAAAGAATTTTTTTAATTTATAAAAACCTATAAAAGGAGAGTTTATTATGGCAGAAAAACAAATACTTAATTTTGAAGCCGAAACAAAACAGATATTAAATTTAATGGTGCATTCTATATACACTCATAAAGAAATATTTTTAAGAGAGCTTATATCAAATGCAAGCGACGCTTTAGATAAAGCAAGATTTGAATCTATAACTAAAAGCGATAAATATACTGATATAGATAATTTAAGAATAAAGATAGAAGTAGATGAGCAAAATAGAACATTAAGTATTATAGATAACGGAATTGGTATGACAAGAGAAGATGTTATCAATAATATAGGCTCTATTGCAAGAAGCGGTACTAAAGCATTTTTGGAGAAAATACAAAAAGATAAAGAAGCTTCAAAAGAAAGCGGAATAGATTTAATAGGGCAATTTGGTGTTGGTTTTTATTCTGCATTTATGGTTGCTGATGATATTATAATAGAAACTAAAAATGTTGATAGTGAAAAGGGTGTTCGTTGGGAGAGTAATGGAGACGGTTCTTATTCTATAGAAGATATTGATAAACAAGACAGAGGCACAAAAATCATACTCAAGCTAAAACCAAAAGATAAAAAACTAGAAGAAGACGGATTTGTTGATGATGATTATTGCAACAGATACACTTTAGAAAGTCTTATTCATAAATATTCAAACTATGTTCATTATCCTATAGTTATGGATATGCCTATACCAAAAAAAGATGAAAAAGAAGTTCAGCAATATGAAGAGAAAACTATTAACTCAATGGTGAGTATATGGCAGAAATCAAAAAGCGATGTTAAGGCAGAAGAGTATAATGAGTTTTATAAAGAGCATTTCCACGACTATGCAGACCCATTTGAAGTAATACATACAAAGGCAGAGGGTACTATAGAATATACTGCACTTTTATTCATACCTTCAAAAGCACCTTTCAATTTCCTTCATCCAGATTTTGAGAGAGGTTTAGAGCTTTATTCAAGAAACGTGTTTATAATGGGTAAATGTAAAGATTTGCTTCCTGAATATTTAAAATTTGTTAGAGGTTTGGTTGATTCTCCTGACTTCTCACTTAATATTTCAAGAGAGATTTTACAGCATAGCACTCAATTAAAAAGAATAGCTTCTAATGTTGAAAAAAAGGTTTTGGAGACTTTAGAAAATATATTAAAAAATGACAGAAAAAGATATCAAGAGTTTTTCAAAGAGTTTGGAGAATCTATAAAAATAGGAATATATTCAGACTTTAGTAAAAAAGATAAATTATCTAATTTGTTATTATTTGAGTCATCAGAAACAGCTGACGGAGAGTATACAACATTAGCAGAATATAAATCAAGAATGAAAGAAGGTCAGGAGTTTATATATTATGCAGCTGCTAAAGATAAAGCTACAATAGAAAAACTTCCTCATATGGAAGGCATGAAAGATAAAGGATACGAAGTGCTTTATTTTACTGATAGAGTTGATGAGTTTATGGTTAATATGATGAGAGAGTTTGACGGCACTAAGCTTCATTCTATACTTCAGGCTGATAACAACACAGAAAATAAAGATGAAAACAAAGATTCTGCTAATAAAGATGTACTTAATGCTATAAAAGAGGTGTTAGGTGCTGATAAGGTTTCTGAGGTGAGAGAGACTAACAGACTTAAAGAGAGTGTTGTTTGTTTATCAAATAAAGAAGATTCTATAAGCTTTAATATGGCTAAGGTGCTTGCTGAAAGCGGAAACCCTATGTTTGCTATGAAGCCTGAGAGGGTATTAGAAATTAATACTTCACATGATGTATTTAAAGCTATAGAGAAAGAGTATCAGGCTAATAAAACTTCTGATTTGTTTAAGGAGTATAGCGAACTTCTTTATGATGAGGCTTGTATACTTGAAGGACTTCCTTTAGAAGACCCTAAATTATTTGCAAGCAGAATGAGCAAATTAATGCTAAAGTTATAATTGATAATGATTTTATTAAAGATAGAAATTGGGAGAATATTTTTAAAGATTATATTTTTTCAATTTTTATCTTTTTAGTTTTTTTTGTTCTTTTTCCCTCGTACGAGCTGTACCACCTTGCCGCACGGTAATGCTATGGTTTAATTATAACTTCTTAGTCGTGTAGGGGAGTGCATTTTAATGTACAATTAAATTATAAAATTTATAATAAAAATGCAGTTTTTCGCGAAGCGTATCCGAAGGATATAAGGTTCTTTTATACCAATACCGAAAGGTAGCTATTTGCTAAAAGAACTGGGGTGTTACCCTACGGGCACGCTTTGCAGGGGGGCAAAGCCCTGCAATAATAAAAATAAAGAAAGCTAAAAAATGCAGTATTTTTTAAATATATATTAAGTATTGGAGTTAATTTATGAGATTAAAAATTATTACTTGTTTAATGATGTTATCTGTTTTATTAGCATCTTGTTCTAATAATAATGAATCATCTGATAACACATTAAATATCAACCTTGGTCCGCAGACAAAAAGTATAGACCCTGCTATAAGCTCTACAGTTATAGGTTCATACTATATCACTCATGCTTTTGAGGGTTTAACTACAATTGATAAAGACGGAAAAATGTCAGGCGGAGCTGCAGAAAGCTGGGAAGAGCTTGACGGCGGTTTGAGATACATATTCCATTTAAGAACTAATGCTAAATGGAATGATGGTAAAACTGTAACTGCTGAAGATTTTGTATATTCTTGGAGGAGGGTTGTTGATCCGAAAACTGCAAGCGATTATGGATATCAATTTGCTCCTGTAAAAAATGCAGAAAAAATTATAGCTGGTGAATTGCCTAAAGAAGAATTAGGTGTTAAGGCTATAGATGATTATACTTTAGAAGTAGTATTAGAAAGACCTACTGTTTATTTTTTGGATTTGGTAAGTTTTACTACATTCTACCCTGTAAGAAAGGACATTATAGAACAATATGCTGATAAATGGGAATTAAATGCAGAAACTTATATAGGAAATGGTCCTTTTACAACTATAGAAATTTCTCCTGATGATAGAATAGTAATGGTAAAAAATACAAATTATTGGAATTATAAAGAAGTGTTGCCTGAAAAATTAAACTTCATAATGATGCAAAACCCTACTGCTTCAGTTGCTGGTATAAAAGACGGAACATTAGATTTTTCTAAAGTAGTTCCTACTCAAGATATACCTGTATTAAAAGAAGAGGGTATATTGCAAATAAAACCTTTATTAGGCTCTTACTATTATTGTTTCAGCACTACTAATGAGATTTTAAAAGATGTTAGAATACGTAAGGCTTTGACATTAGCTATTGACAGAAAATATATAGTTGAAAATGTTACAAAGGGAGGAGAGATACCTACTAGTGCTTTTGTGCCTTATGGTGTTAATGATGTTGATGGGGGCGATTTTAGAGAAAAAGGCGGAGAGTTCTTTGATATAAATGATTATGCTAAAAATGTTGAAGAGGCTAAAAAGTTATTAGCAGAGGCTGGCTATCCAGATGGTAAGGGTTTTCCTGTTTTAGAGTTTAATACAGACAGCGGATTAAATGTTACAATATTTGAAGCTGTTCAGCAGATGTGGAAAGAGAATTTAGGTATAGATGTTCAAATAGTTCAAGAGGAGTTGGCTGCTTTCTTTAGCAATAGATATAGCAGATTATTTACTATAGTGAGAGGCGGTTGGTATGCAGATTTTAATGACCCTATTAATTTTTTAGATTTATTTACCACTCCAGCACCCCTAAACTTCCCAACTTTCAGCAATAAAGAATATGATGAATATTTAAAAGTAGCTTTAACTTCTTCAGATAGAAATGTTAGAATGGACGCCATGCATAAAGCTGAAAAGATATTGATAGATAGTTATGCTATAATGCCTATGTATTTCAATACTGAGCCTTTGCTTGTATCAGAGAAATTAAAAGGTGTATATTATAATCCTCTTTCAATACATAGATTTACATACGCTTATAAAGAGAAATAATTTTTAATAAATTGTATTTTTGATTAAGTTCTTTTACTGCTAAATGAAGTACATACGGTAGTAAAAGGACTGGGGGTGTGTACCCTAAGGGCACGCTTCGCAGGGGGGGGCTAGTCCCCACAAATAAAAAAACATAAAAATTATATTGTTCTTTTTCCCGCCTTACACGGTGCGGACTTCGTCAAAGAACCAAAAAGTGCAAATACTATAGTTAATATTTTTTAATAAAGCAAAAAAAATTTAGCAAATACCAATTGATGAAAAATCACACAACGCACGCAGAACATTACTTTAAAACATAGTAAATCTAAAATGATAAACCAAATTTTTAACCAGAATTTTGTCCACCGTGCGGTTAATATTTTTTATTCTTTTATATAAGAATTCTATTAATAAGTATTTGTAGAATTTTGAATTTCTTCAAGCTTGTTAATGGCATCTCTAAACATAGTAAAATTACTTTGCCAATTGCTTGTTGCTGTAGGGGATATTGCTATATCTTCGTATGTGTTTTCATTAAAATTATTAATAAAATTAAATCTTATATTTGATATGCTTTTTGCAGTGAAATTGTCAAACTCATTATCATTATTAAATTTATATCTTACTTCTATATCATAGTATTTTAAATTACCCATTGTAAATGGATTATACACTGTTTTTTGTATGTTTGTTAATTCTAAAGTGCTTCCGTCATCAAACATAAATATTATAGGAGTTGAGCTTGCTACTTGAAAATAGTACGGATATCTATATCTAAACTCTAATGTTAAAGTTCTTCCATATCTTTTGAAAAATCTAAAACTATTTTCACGCATATATTTTTGAGTATTTTTCCAAGAGGTAAGTATATTTATTTTTGATGTGAGTTTATCTCTTTCTGTGATATATGCTCTGTTTTTTATAATATCATACATTATACTGTTTGTATCCATATCGTTTTGAGCAAATAGCATTAGAGAGCTAAACACTATAAAGATAAATATATATCTGTACATAGAAAAACTCCATTTTTCAATATTATAACACACCGTATAATAAAACGGAATTATAATATTTAAAATTGAATGCAAATGTATATTTTTTAAATATAAATAAAAATCTTTTATTATTCTTTTAATAATCCCGATGGTTATTATTTATAAAAATATAATAATATTTATGTATATATTTTTAATAGATAATATAATTTTTTTGACAAATTTTAATTAATTGTGTATTATGTTAATCTAAAAAATTAAATTTGGGAGTAAAAAATGGATATGTTAGAAAAATCTGAAGATATAATCGCTTATATAAAGAACTCTACAAAAAAAACACCTGTTAAAGCATATATAAAAGGTACTTTATCAAATATAAAAACTAATGCTAAAATTTTCTCTTATGGAGACTTTAATTTTATAGTTGGCGATTATGATGAAATAAAAAAAATATTAGAAGAGTATAAAGAGTTTATAATGGACTATTATTTAGAAAATGACAGAAGAAACTCTGGAGTACCTACATTAAATTACTTTAACATTAATGCCAGAATTGAGCCGGGTGCTATTATAAGAGACAAGGTGAAAATAGGGGACAATGCTGTTATAATGATGGGAGCTATCATAAATATTGGTGCTGAAGTAGGCGAGGGCACTATGATAGATATGGGAGCTGTATTAGGCGGACGTGCTATTGTTGGAAAGAATTGTCATATTGGTGCTGGTGCAGTTTTGGCTGGAGTAATAGAGCCTCCTTCTGCTAAGCCTGTTATAGTTGAGGATAATGTTGTAATAGGAGCTAATGCTGTTGTATTGGAGGGTGTTCATATTGGTAAAAATGCTGTTATTGGTGCTGGTGCTATTGTTATAGAAGATGTGGCTGAGAATCAGGTTGTTGCTGGTAATCCTGCTAAAGTTATTAAAGAGAAAGACAGTAAAACTATTGATAAAACAAAATTAGTTGATGATTTAAGAAAATAATTTTAATTATTTTATAGTATTCTCAAATGATTGCATTTTTTTATTTTTGATTTTTTATAAAAATAATTTATTAGTAAATATTATTTTGTAAAAATTAAAATTTTAATAAAGTGCAATCATTTTTATATTTTATTATTTTTATAAGGGGATAAAATATGCAAAGCTTTAATTTACAGCTTCCTACTAAAGTAATATTTGGAAAAAATGCTCAGGAGAACACTGTTTCAGAAATAAAAAAATTAAATGCTAAAAAAGTATTTATAGTTTATGGTTCTAATAGAATAAAAGAAAATGGATTATTAGATAATATAGAAAATATGTTAAAAAAAGAAAGTATTGATTATGCTTTCTTTAATAATGTAAAAGCAAATCCTCTACTCTCGCATGCAAGAATAGGAGTAAAAAAAGCTATAGAGTTTAATGCTGATTTAATTTTAGGGGTTGGCGGAGGAAGTGTAATAGACACTGCAAAAGCAATAGCTATAGGAGTTGCAAATCCTGATGTTGATATTTGGGACTTTTGGACTAACAAAAAAACTTTAGAGAAAACTACTCATGTAGGAGCTATACTTACAATTTCTGCGGCAGGAAGTGAGACTAGTACATCTGCTGTATTAACAAACGATGAAACTTTAGAAAAGAGAGGTTTTAATACAGAGTTTAATCGCCCTAAATTTGCAATAATGAATCCTTGTTTTACTTTTACTTTGCCTTATTATCAAGTGGCATGCGGAATAGTGGATATTATGATGCATACTTTAGATAGATATTTTGCTGATAATTGCTATAATGAAACTACTGATGCTATTGCTGAGGCACTGCTCAGAGTTGTTATAAAAAATGGTCTTATAGCTATGAAAGACAAAACTAATTATGATGCTATGAGCGAGCTTATGTGGTGCGGAAGTTTGTCGCATAACACTTTAACAGGTTTAGGCAATGAAGCTGATTTTATAGCACATAAATTTGGTCATGAACTTAGTGCTAAGTTTGATGTAGCACATGGGGCTAGTCTTTCTACTGTTTGGGGGCATTGGGCTAAATATTGTTATGATTATTCTGATTATACTAAAGAGAGATTTAGAAAATATGCAAAAAATGTGTGGAATATAGATGATGCTCTTGAAGGAATAAATAAAACTATAGAATATTTCAAACAAATTAATATGCCGACTAATTTTACAGAGTTAGGAATTGGCATTCAAGATGATAATATGCTTAATGTGCTTACGAATGGCACTACTAAAAACGGCAGTTTAACTTTTAAACATTTTAGAGTTTTGAATAAAGACGATGTATTTAATATATTTAGAAGCTGTAATGTTTGATATACACTAAGAGTTTTTAATTTTTTTATTTTAGTTGTTTGCAGGGCTTTGCCCTTAACGAAGTACACACCGTGCAGCCCCCCCCTTTTCTTTTACGACCGAAGGAAGTGCCTGCGACTGAAAGGAGTCCTTCAGGGCGACTGAAAGAAGTACCTTTAGGTATGGGTGCGAAGGCGGGAAAAAGTTGAATAAAACAAAAACTTATATGACAAAATATTGTTCTTTAGTAAAATTAAATTAAGACTCTATAAAACTATTATGAAATTATTGACTTTTAGTGAAAATTAAAATATTATAACTATTATGTCTTACAGTAAAACTATCAGAGAAGAAGAATTAAAAAATAAAGTTGCTAGGGATTATTTTTACTCTTTTGATAATACTCAAATTATAGAGGAGATTGATTTTAGTATCGCTCCAAAAAAAGAAGCTGACAAAAAAGATACAGAATATTTTTTGTGGGCAGAAGCTAAAAAAGGAAATAAAAATGATATTTATGAATCCTTTGTGCAGCTTATACTCACTATCGGAAAAAAAAGAGTATTTGATAAACATTTGCCGCCGCCTTTCTTGGGGGCTTTTGATGCTGAGAAAATCGCTTTTATTCAGTATTATAAAGTGCTTGATGTATTTAATCAAAATGATTTTAATTGGAATGTAACGCCTTCTGACCATGAGTCTAAAGAGTTTAAACAGCTATACAACCTTGTAGAAAATACTTTGAAAAATGAAAGCTATATTTATAAATTTGATGATGATGAGAGAGAATTAAAAGAGTTTATAAGGGCTAATTTTATAGCGGGTAAAAACTCCTTATCGAAAGTGCAGATTGATAAGAATAATTTTGTTAATATATATTCAAAGTGGCTTAATGCCGTAAAAGAATCTATATCTGTGGATTGGGATAGGGCTAAAAGTTTTGGTATAATAGATGCCGATTTTTATTTGGCGGATTTACTAAGCGAGAATAATTTAACATTAAAAGAAAAACTATATGTAATACTAAAAACTGACCATTATGAGCTTGACAGAAAAATAGACGATATGGGGCTTGCATCGAGTAAGGAAGCGTATTTTTATGATAAGCAGAAGGCACATAATGAGTTTTGGAAGAGGTATCAAAGACCGCCTAAAAGTGAGTATTGGGATTATATAATAGAGAGGCGGGATTTACTTGTGCCGCAGGATATAAGAGAGCGAAAGGGGTCGTTTTTCACGCCGCAGATATGGGTTGAGAAGAGTCAGGAATATATAGCGGAAGTATTGGGGGAGAATTGGCAGGATGAATATTATATATGGGACTGTGCGGCAGGCACGGGGAATTTGCTTGCGGGGCTTACGAATAAATATAACATATGGGCATCTACTTTGGACAAGGCAGATGTAGAGATAATGAAAGAGCGAGTGAAGAATGGCGCGAACTTGCTAGAGAATCATATATTTCAATTTGACTTTTTGAATGACGAGTTTGATAAGCTTCCAGAAGATTTGAGGCGAATAGTAGAAGATGAAGAGAGTAGGAAGAAATTAGTAATCTATATCAACCCACCTTACGCCGAGGCTACAACGGGAACAACTATATCAGGAACAGGAAAAAATAAAGCAAACGTTGCTTTAGATAATAATACATATTATAAATATAAAGATATAATGAGCAGTGCGAGTAATGAACTATTTGCACAGTTTTTTATAAGAGTTTATAAAGAAATACCTAATTGTATATTGGCTTCTTTTTCAACTCTAAAATATGTTAACTCTACTAATTTTATAAAGTTTAGAGAAACTTTTAGAACTAAATTTTTAAAAGGCTTTATTGTACCTGCTTATACATTTGATAATGTTAATGGAAAATTTCCTATAGGCTTTATAATTTGGGATACTTCTAAAAAAGAGAAAATAAAAGAAATAAAACTTGATATTTTTGATAATATAGAAAATTATTTATATAGTAGAATATTTTATAGTAATGAAAATATAAAAAGTATAAATCAATGGATTACTCAATTTAATATAAAAAAAGAATTTATTGGATTAATTGTTAGCTCTTCTCCAGATTTTCAGCATAATCAACAAGTAGCTATATTGTCTAAACCTCAAGCAAGATATTGTTTCTATATTACAAAAAATTATTTAAAAGAATTCTGTATATATTTTTCAGTGCGTCATTGTATTGAGCATACTTGGATTAATCACAACGACCAATTACTTTACCCCCAAAATTCTTGGGAGGAGGACACTGAATTTCAGAATGATTGCATAGCTTTTACGCTTTTCCACTCTAAAAACAGAATTTCTTCAGAGCAGGGCGTTAATCATTGGATACCGTTCACCGAAGTGCAGCTTAATGCTAAAGACTCTTTCGCCTCTCATTTCATGACTGATTTCCTCTCTGGTAAAATTAAAAAAACTACTTCAGACAATGACAGTCTTTTTAGCAGCGACACAAAATCGTCTTCTCCTTTAAAATTTTCAAGTGAGGCTAATGCGGTTTTTGAGGCTGGGTTATCCTTATGGAAATATTATCATTCTTTCGACCTTATTAATGTTAATGCGTCCTACTATGACATACGTGCGTTTTTCCAGAAGTTTAATGACAAGGGGCGTATGAATCCAACCTCTAAAGACGAGACTTACAACTCATTACTTGCAGACCTCAAGTCTGAAATGGATATTCTTGCCCAAAAAATTGCCGTTAAGGTGTATGAGCATGGGTTTTTGAAGGAGTGATTTTAGTTTTTGATTTAACTTTTTAGCGTTGCCAAAGGTGAATTTTTTTATGCAGTTCTTTTGCTTCTTTTATACCAATAAAAGAAGTGGGGTGCGGGGCAAAGCCCTGCAGATAAATAAAAAACTATTTTTATAAAATGCATTATTATTGATGATTTATATATTTGGGTTATAATTGAAGTATGATTTTTTAAGAGTTTTTTATGATTGTATTAGATACTAATGAAACAATATTATCCCCAAGAAATATTAGAGAATGTAAAACAAAAGAACAATTAATATTATATCTTAAATTAAATTTGTTAGGTCAAGCTCTTAATAAAGGAAAAATTTTACAAGGTTATAGTTTGACTATTACAGATGAAGAAGAAAAAGACTATACATTAAATATAAGGGCTATAAATAATGATAATGTTGAAGAAAAAATTCCAATCTCTTTTAGTTTAGAGAATGTAATTCAATATTTTAGTACAAAAAAAGAAGATAAATATGAATTAAATTATAATATTAATTTTGAAAATATTATAATTTCTTGTGGGCTATTCATTCAAAATGTTAACTTTAATGGTTCAGTATATTTTCGCAATACTACTCTGCAATTAAATGTTGGATTTTATAATTCTAATTTTAATAAACTATTAGTATTTTCACATTCTGATTTTTATAAAATGCAACGATTAGAGTTTGATAATATTGAATTTAATAATATGTTATCATTTGCATATTGTAATTTTGACTGCAGAGTTGAAATTAAGAATTCAAAATTTAACGGTATTTCATTTTTTATAAGAAATACATTTCATTCAATTTTAATATTTAGTAAAAAATGTGAATTAAATAATATTATTTGTTTTTATATATCTAATTTTAAATCAAATTTAGAATTCAAAAATACAACTATGAATACAATTATGTATTTTCGTGGTTCTACAATAAGTAAATTATCATTTAATGAAATTAAATTTAATGATAATAATTCTATTCTATCAATAGATAATAATTTTATAGAAAATAATTATTATGATAGATTTTTTTATTATTTATTGGAAGATGAGAAAAAAGAAATATTAAAAGATATAAATAAAAAAAATAATGAAATAAATAAAATACATTTTTATAATATAAGAATAACAGGAAAAATTGATTTACAAAATATAGAAGTAAAAGAAGCAGATTTTAAAGGTTCTATTATTGATGGCGGTTTAATTAATCCTGTTAATTTCAAAGTGCATAAATTTGTCAATCGTGAAAGTGCTTTATTTCTTAAACAGCAGGCTTATGCCAGAAACAATGCTATTGATGCATTAGAATATAAGGCTAAGGAAATTGATAAACACAAAGAAGATTTAATAAAAGATTGGCAGAAAAATAAAAATTTCAAAACTTTAGGAGACATACTTTCTATTGAATTAAGTTCACTCTATAGCGACAATGGGCAGAATTGGGTTAAGGCTTTTATTTGTACTATTCTTTTTCCAACGGTGTTTTTTACTCTTTCATATAATATTTATAATATACCAATTTTTATATTTGTACTTATTTCATTTCTTTTTATACCATTATGTGATAATACAAAGATTACAAAATATATATTTATTTCAATGTTTACATATTTAATATTATTTATTCCTATTCAAAACTATATTTTTAGTATACTTATAGATATTGATAATAAAACTTTTATAAAAGAACTTCTTTCATATATAACACCTACAAATTTTAATCAAATAATATTAGATAAAACTAATGAAAGTTATATATACAAAGACAATACTATTATTAGAGCAATAAGTTATTTTTTAGGTAAGGTGTTGTTTTGGTACGGATCGGTGCAGACTGTTACTGCGTTTAGGAAGTTCGCTAAAGGGGCTTGAGCTTATTTACTCATTAGATATTTTGAAAGTATTTCGTTTGCTATTTCAGATATTGATGCCTCTGATTGTTTGGATAAAATTTCTAATTCAGATAATATTTTTTTGTCTAAATAAATAGGAGGAGTTATATTTTCGCTTTCAATAAAAAACTTTCCATTTTCAAAATTTGTAATTTTCTGTGCTTTTGAAAAATCATATTCTTTTTTTATATCACTCATAGTCCCTCCTGTTATAATATTGATTAATTTCATTTTTAGTTGCGTATCTTGCTGATATAATTCTTATAATTTCTTCGTTAGAATTTTTTGTTCTATCTGTATGAATAACAACTGCAATAAACTTTCCTTTAATATTTCCCATTGTAATAAATCTGTCTTCATAATCTGAATGTTCTTCATCTTTCATAATAAGGGCATTTCTATCTGCAAAAACATATATTGCATCTTCAAATGAAATTTTATGTTTTCTAATATTGATAAGATTTTTGTTGTTATCCCATTCAAACTTTATCATAATATTATTTTATATCATTAGACTATAATATCAATAGTATAAAATAAGCAGCAGATAGTTATATCGTTTAGGAAGTTCGCTAAAGTGCCTTGATACTAATAATATTGCCGTTAAGGTGTATGAGCATGGTTTTTTAAAGAATAAAATCATTTTCAAAAAGATACAAAATATAGGTATTAATTTAATCTTATACATTCCAAAATATAAAGTAAAAACATTTGCACTTTTTGGTTCTTTTTGCTGCGGAAAAAAGAATAATAAAATTTTTATCTTTTTTATTATTTGTGTGGACTATCCCCCTACGAAGCGTGCCCTTAGGGTACACGCCCCCACTTCTTTTGCGACCGAAGGAAGTGCCTGCGACCAAAGGGTGTTCTTCAGGGCGACCGAAAGGAGTACCTTTAAGTGTGGGTGCTAAGGCGTAAAAAGTTGATAGAAAATAAAAACTTCTATAACAAAATATAATTATTTTTTAAAAATATATTTATCAATATTTCTTAAATGCTCTTCATATGTTACAGAGAAAGCATGTTTGCCTGTGCCGTCTGCTACAAAAAATATATAATCTGTTTTGGCAGGGTTTAAAGATGCTTCTATGGCTTTAGCACTGCTTGAACAAATTGGGCCCGGCGGTAATCCTGTATTTTTATAAGTGTTATAAGGGTGTACCATACGTAAGTCATCATATTTTAAATTAGGCTTTTCTATATAATCGCCTTTTACCAAAGTCATAGCATAAATTGTTGTAGGGTCAGCCTCTAATCTTTTATCTATATTTAATCTGTTGTAGTATACTGATGCTATTAGTTTAGGGTCGTCATTAGGTCCCATCTCTTTTTCTACAATAGAAGCCATAGTTAACACTTCATGTACAGTTCTTCCAATTTTTTTAGCTCTCTCTTCTAAATCTGGAAATTGTTTGAAAAGTGAGTCTATCATATGAGTAACTAATACTTCTGCAGGGTTGCCCTTTACTATATAATATGTAGAAGGGAATATGTATCCTTCCGCACTATCAGAAGGAATATTATATTTTTCTAATATTTTTTTATCATGGCAAACTTTTAAAAATTCTTCTTTTGTTGTAAATCCTTGATTTTCTAAATAGTTAGCTATTTCGTATATGTTTTTTCCCTCTGCGATAGTGAGTCTTACCATAGCTTGTTTTCCGCTATTTAAATGCTTCATTATATCTATCATACTCATATTTTTATCAAGCTCATAATAACCGCTTAAAAGTTTTCTGTCATATTTTAAGTGTTTAGCCAACACAACGAATAATCTTGAATTTCTAATGAGTCCTTGCTCTTGTAATTTTTTTGATATATTGTAAGCTCCTTCTCCTTGTTTAATTTCAAAGTATACTTTTTGAGAATTTTTTGATATAGGAGTAATTGTATATACTATTAAACTAGCTATCGCTATAGCAAATATTACAGTTATAGAAACTATTATAATTAAAGCTCTTTTCATAATTTTGCATAAACCTTTATATGATTGATTATTGATTAATAATTATAACCAAATAAATAGAAATTGTCAAAATAATATTTTTGTTTAAGTTTATATTATGTAGTTTTTAATAATTATGGAGAATATAGAATGATGTTTTAGTTTACAACAAAAAAATCACAAATAAATCATTAATAAATCAATTATTAATTATATTTTAATCAAAAACATATATTTTTTTAATAAAAAGTTGACAACAAAGCAATTATTTATATAATTATATGTATAAATAATGATAAAAAATAGATAAATAATTAATAATAAGGAGTGCGTTTATGAATGCCATCATATCTATTACTAATTTTATAACTTCGCTCGGCTCTACTGTAATGCTTCCAATAATTGTTTTAATATTGGGGTTAATATTGAGAATGAAAATAGGCAAAGCTATAGTATCTGCTTTAACTATAGGAGTGGGATTTGTAGGTTTAGGATTAATAATTAATCTGCTTGTAGGTGCTTTAGACCCGGCTACAAAAATATTAATAGAAAAATTTGGATTAAATTTAGTTGCTTTAGATGTAGGCTGGCCTGTTGGTTCTGCAATAGCTTTTGGTACTACAATAGGAGCTTTAATAATACCTATAATATTTATTTTTAATATCATTTTATTATCATTAAAATTAACTAAAACTTTAGATGTAGATATGTGGAATTTCTGGCACTTTGCTTTTTCTGGTTCTATAGCATATTTATGGTCTGGAAATAACTACATTATAGGTATAGCGGTTGCTTTAATACACTGCTTCATATCATTCAAAATAGCTGATATAACAGCTCCAAAAGTACAGGAGTTCTTTAATATACCGGGAATTTCAATACCTCAAGGATTTGCTACAACTACTGTACCAATAGTATTAGTATTAGATAAAATATTAGATAAAATTCCTGTTATAAAAGATATAAATATAAACATAGAAAGCATACAAAAGAAATTTGGTATATTAGGTCTTCCATTGGTTATGGGTACAGTTATAGGGTTGATTTTGGGATTATTATCATATGGATTTAAAAAAGAAACATTGAATCTTGCTATACAGATGGGTGCTGTTATGTTGTTATGTCCAAGAATAATATCTATATTTATGGAAGGCTTTGCTCCGGTATCTGATGCAGCGAGGGAATTCATGCAAAAGAAATTCAAAAATCAAGAGTTCAATATTGGTTTGGATTCTGCTATAATGATAGGAAATCCAAGCACAATATTAGTAGGTGCAATACTTATACCTATTACACTCATACTTGCATTTATATTGCCCGGAAACAAAGTATTGCCTTTTGCTGATTTAGCTTCTACTGCATTCTTTGTAGCATTCGTAACACCTTTAGTAAAAGGAAATTTCTTCAGAACTTTAATATACGGAATAGTGATAATGGTAGTTGTATTATATGTTTCATCAGGTTTTGCTGAAGGATTAACTGCTATAGCTAAAAATATAGGCTATGAGTTTCCTGCTAATTCTTCTATGATAACTGGTTTATCAGAAGGAAACTGGATAGCATATGTATTAACTAATATAGTAAGACTTATAACAGGAAATTAATATGATAAATATATCTCCATCTATAGCATCATCTAATCTGCTTGATATAAGAAATGAAATAAAAAAAGTGGAAAATAGTAATTGCTATAGCTTACATATAGATATAGAGGACGGCAATTTTGTACCAAATATTACTTTTGGCATAAAACTTATAAACCTTATAAGAAAAGAAACTAATATGCCTATATCATATCATTTAATGGTTACAAACCCATTATTTTGGATTGATGAATTGCCTTTAAGAAATAATGATATTGTATTTATGCATGTAGAAAGCTATCAGTATCCAAAATACATAATTAATACAATAAAAAATAGAGGTGTAGATTCTGGTATTGCTTTTAACCCTTCTACTTCTATAGACAATTACAAATATTTATCAGCTATATGCGGCAACATCATGATTATGACTAGTGAGCCCGACAGGAATGGAGACAATTTTATAGAGGATATGGAAAGCAAGATAATAAAAGCAAAGGAATACAATTTTAATAATATATGGGTAGATGGAGATATTAACGCAGAGAGAATAGAAAAATTGAGCAAAATTGGGGTTACTAATTTTGTTTTGGGAAGATACTTTTTTTCAAAAAATAATTAAGGAGGATAAAATGAAATGGATTAAAGAGGTATTTAAAACGGAGAAACCTATTATAGCTATGTGTCATTTTCAAGCTATGCCGGGAGATCCTAGGTATGATTATAATAAAGGAATGGATTATGTAATTGAATCAGCATTTAATGATTTAGTTGCTTTACAAGAAGGCGATGTTGATGCTATAATGTTTTCAAATGAATTTAGTATGCCGTATCTAACAAAAACTCATCCTATAACTTCAATAGCTATGGCAAGAATAATAGGTGAGTTAAAAAAAGAAATAAAAAAACCATTTGGCGTAAATGTTTTGTGGGACCCTACTGCTTCTATAGACTTAGCTGTTGCTACTGGTGCTAGTTTTGTAAGAGAGATATTTACAGGTGTATATGCGAGTGATTTTGGTATATGGAATACTAATATAGGGGAAGTATCAAGACATAGAGATGCGTTAAGGGCAAATAATATAAAGTTATTATTTAATATAGTACCTGAAGCAGCAAAATATTTAGCAAGCAGAGAAATAGAAGATATAGCAAAAACAACAGTATTTAACAATTTGCCTGATGGTGTTTGTGTTTCGGGTTCTACTGCTGGGGCAGAGACTGACAGCTCTATATTAAAAAGGGTAAAAAATTGTATAAAGGATACTGCTGTATTTGTTAATACGGGTGTAAGATTAAACAATGTTGAAGAGAAATTGTCTATAGCTGATGGTGCGGTTGTTGGAACTACTTTTAAAAAAGACGGAGAGTTTTTTAATGGTGTAGATAAAAATAGAGTTAAAGAGTTTATGGACAAAGTAAAAAGCATAAGATAAATGGAGCTTCTATGAGCAGCAATAATGATGTTTTAATAAAAAGAGTAATGGAACTATCTGATATAATAGGGCCTTCATATAGAGAGGAAAGGGTTATAGAGTATTTGGTAAAAGAATTCAGAAAAATTACAGATAATGTTGAAGTTGATAATATAGGCAATATAAATGTAGTATTCAAATCTAAATCAAATCCTGATCAATTTATCACTCTTTTTGCTCATTCTGATGAGATAGGTTTTATTGTAAAAAAAGTTGAAAAAAACGGCTTTTTAAGGATAGAGAGAATAGGCGGTGTAAATAGGAATATACTCCCCGGTACAACAATTCAATTTTTGAATAGTGGTGATAAGGAGGTTATGGGAGTAATAGGAGTAAAAAGCCACCATTTTATGAAAGATTCTGAGAAAGGTGTTATTGCTGCTCCTGAAAGCTTATATGTTGATATAGGGGCTTTTTCAGATAAAGATGTATATAATAATTATAATATAAGGGTTGGTTCTGTAGGTGTTTTATATTCTAAAGCGAGACAAAATAGAGACCTTTTAATAGGAAAGGCGATGGATGATAGGGCTAATTGTGCTTTATTGTTATGTTTGGCTGAGGAGATAAAAGACCTTGATATAGATTTTTCTGTATGTATAACAATAAGCGTACAGGAAGAATTTAATATAAGAGGAATATTACCTGCCATAGAGAGAATTAAACCATATATAGCTATAGGATTAGATGTTACTCCGTCATGCGACACTCCGGATTTGAATGGATATTCAGATGTTGTATTAAATAATGGTGTTGGCATTACTGCTATGAATTTCCACGGCAGAGGAACTTTAGCTGGTATTATTCCTGATAAAAAATTATTAGAACATTTGACAAAAATAGCTGAGCAAAATAATATACCTTATCAATATGAAGTAGCTTTAGGAGTTTTAACAGAAACAGCGTTTTTGGAATTTGCTGGGAATTATGGTATACCTTGTGCTTCTTTATCTATACCAACAAGATATACCCATACAAACATAGAAACAGTTTCTATTAATGATTTAGTTAATGCCAAAAAACTTCTATACAATTTCTTAATTGATATAAAAAAAGATAATAAATACGGCAAAAATAATTTTTGATAAAAGGAGATAAAATGAAAAGAATTATAATATCATGCGGTTCTGGTATAGCAACTTCAACTATGGCTGCTGCTGCTGTAAAAAACATATTAGAATCATTATCAAAAGATATGGAAATAATAAAATGCAGTGTTCAAGAAATACAAGGATATATTGATGGTGCTGTATTGATAGTTTCTACCGCTCAAGTTCCATTTGAAACTAATATTCCGGTTGTAAGCGGGGTGCCATTTCTAACGGGTGTTGGAAAAGAAAAAACAATTGAAGAAATAACAAATATACTTAAAAACTTATAGGAGTTATAAATATATGGTAAACCCTATAGAATTAGCTTTATCTTCAAATTTGTATAAAGCAAACATAAAAAGCACTGATTGGAAAGAAGCTTTAAGAGAAACGGCTTCTATATTAGAAAAAAATAATTGTATTGATAATAATTATGTGGAAAAAATAATAGAAGATTCTGTTAAACTTAATTTTTATTATTGTCTGGGAGAAAACATAGCGATGCCTCATACTTCGCCTGAATTTGGTGCTATTAAAACTTCTATTGCTATAGTAACTTCAAAAGATGGTATATATTTTGGTAATCATGAATTCAATCCTATAAAAGTAATTTTTATGATTTCAGTAATAAAAGATGATGACCATATTGATTTTATAATGAAGATAGCTGAAATATTGCAAGACAGAGAGTTTATAGATAATATATCTAATTGTGAAAATGACGATGAACTTAAAAATATTTTATTAAACAAAATTAAAAATCAATCGAATATGTAAATGTTAACTTTTTATAATGGTAAAATATGAATACTATAGAAAAATATAATAGATTAGAAGAATTAAAAAAATTAGTAATACAAAAAAAAAGGTTAATGGTAGAAGATGTTGTAGAATATTTTAATGTATCATACCCTACAGCGAGAAGATATATACAAGAAGTATTAACAGATAATAGAGATTTAAAAAAAATAAGAAATGGTATAGGTTTAGTTTCAGATATAAGAGAATCTGAGATATATTTTGAAGAAAAATTAAATATTAATATAGAGGCTAAAAAATCGATAGCTAAAAAATGTGCCTCTTTAATATTAGAGGGCGAAACTATTATTATAGATTCTGGAAGCACTTGCTATTTTTTTGCACAAGAAATATATCATAAAAATTTAAAAGTAGTTTCAACTGATATAAAAATAAGTATGGAGCTTATAGATAATAAAAACATATCTGTATATACTATAGGCGGTGAAATAAGAAAGGGATATTATTCTATAGGCGGCGAAATAGCTAAAGAAAATATTAAGAATTTTTTCGTTAATACAGCAATAATGTCGGCAGATGCTGTAGATTTGGAAAGGGGTATAACTAATGCAGATGTGTTTGAAGTGCCTGTAAAAAAAGAATTAAGAAAATGCAGCGAAAGATTAATATTAATAGTTGATAGTTCAAAATTTAATTGCAATTCATTTTATCATATCATGCCGTTATCTAATATAGATATTATTATTACAGATTCTAATATAGATAAAGATATACAAAAAAAAATAAAAGAAGAGAAGAATATAGAATTGATAATAGTATGATAATGTAATATAGTACAAAATATGAATTTTAAAATTTATCATAATGTTTTTTAACTTAAATTATATAATTTTTAAAGTTTTTCGATATAATTAAGTAGTTTTTACACTAAATATATTCAATAATTTCCATTACAAACATACTAATTATGTGAAATCGTTGACAATTTATGTATTTTATGATATATTACATAACTGTATAATTTCTAACAAAAATTCAAAAAATAGGGTAAGTATATGAAATACGAAATTTTAGCTCAAAATGCCCGCTTTTTTACAATATCAGCGGCAATTCTAACCTTAGCTTTTGCATTCTATTTCTATAAATGGATGCGTAAGCAAGATGAAGGTACAGACAAAATGAAGGAAATAGCTTCGCATGTTCGCTCTGGTGCTATAGCTTATCTTAAACAACAATATAGAGTTATAGCTTTCTTTTTTGCTGGAGCTTTCATTATTTTTGCTATTCTTTCTTATGCTTTAAAAGTACAAAATCCATTCATTCCTATAGGTTTCTTAACAGGAGGTTTCTTCTCAACACTTTCTGGTTTCTTAGGTATGAAAACTGCTACTTATGCATCAGCAAGAACTGCTAATGCTGCTAGCAAATCACTAAACCAAGGCTTAACTATAGCTTTCCGTTCTGGTGCTGTTATGGGTCTTACTGTTGTTGGTTTAGCTTTATTTGATATATCTATGTGGTTTATAATACTTAATGCTTGGCTTGATAATAGTTGGTTTAACACTGACTTTTTGGCTTTAGGTAATATTGCTCGTGATTCTTCAGAGTTTATTTCTGCTAAGATTCACTTTGTTACTACTACAATGCTTAGCTTTGGTGTAGGTGCTTCTTTCCAAGCTTTATTTGCTCGTGTTGGCGGCGGTATATTTACTAAAGCTGCTGACGTTGGTGCTGACTTGGTAGGTAAAGTTGAAGCTGGAATACCTGAAGATGACCCAAGAAACCCTGCTGTTATAGCTGACAACGTTGGTGATAACGTGGGTGACGTTGCTGGTATGGGTGCTGACCTATATGAATCTTATGCAGGTTCTATACTTGCTGCTATGAGTTTAGGTTCTGCTGCTTTTGGTTATATTAATCCTGATATTAGCCCTATATATGCTGTATCTCTTCCTATGATACTTGCTGCAATTGGTACTCTTTCTTCTATAATAGGTGTATTCTTCGTTAAAACTAAAGAAGGTGCTACTATGGGAGAATTGTTAAAATCTTTAAGAGTTGGTGTTTATGTGAGCAGTGCTATAATAATAGTTGTTGCTTTCATATTAGTAAAAATGCTTCTTCCAAACAATTTGGGATTATTTGTTTCTATAATTGTAGGACTTATAGCTGGTAACGTAGTTGGTTTCTTTACAGAATACTACACTGCTGCTGAATATAAACCTACTCAATGGGTTGCTGAACAATCTAAAACTGGTCCTGCTACTGTTATCATCGGCGGACTTGCTGTTGGTATGCAATCTACTTTAATACCTGTTGTTACAGTAGTTGTTTCTATTATATTAGCATTTGGTTTTGCAGGCGGTTTTGGTGCTGGTGCTTCTGCATTCTCTCAAGGTTTATATGGTATTGCTTTAGCTTCTGTTGGTATGTTATCTACTTTAGGTATTACATTAGCTACAGATGCTTATGGTCCTATAGCTGACAATGCTGGCGGTAACGCTGAGATGTCTGGTCTTCCTGAGAGTGTTAGAGAGAGAACTGATGCTTTAGACTCTTTAGGTAATACTACTGCTGCTACTGGTAAAGGTTTTGCTATTTGTTCTGCTGCTTTAACTGCTATGGCTTTAATTGCTGGTTATATAGAAGAGATTAAAGTTTCTTTAGGCAGAATGATTAATACAGGTAATTTAACTTCTATCAATATAGGTACTATAGAGTATACTGCTAACACACCTGCAGAATTATATCAGAAAATAGTTTACAGCTTACATATGAATGAGTTTATGAATGCTTTCAATATTCACTTGATGAACCCTAAAGTATTAGTTGGTATATTTATTGGTGCTATGTTAGTATTCTTCTTCTGTGCTTTAACTATGAAAGCTGTTGGACGTGCTGCTGCTGGAGTTGTTGAGGAAGTTAGAAGACAGTTTAGAGAGATTAAAGGTTTATTAGCTGGAGAGGCTGGAGTAAAAGCTGATTATGAGAAAGCTGTTCAAATCTGTACTAAATCTGCTCAAAAAGAGATGATTGTTCCTTCTGTACTTGCTATAGTTGTACCTGCTGTTGTTGGATTTATATTTGGCGTACCTGCTGTTATAGGTATGTTAGTGGGCGGCTTAACTTCTGGTTTTGCTATGGCTGTTATGATGTCTAATGCTGGCGGTGCTTGGGACAATGCTAAAAAATATATTGAAGCTGGTAATTTAGGCGGTAAAAAGATACTTGATGAAAATGGTAACAAAATTACTAACCCTAATCATGCTGCTGCTGTTATAGGGGATACTGTTGGTGACCCATTCAAAGATACTTCTGGACCAAGCTTAAACATTCTTATTAAACTTATGAGCTTAATAAGTGTTGTATTTGCTGGTGCCGTTGTTGCTTTCTCACCAAAAATTCAGGCTTTACTTGGAATAGCTGACCAAATTATTAAGTAATAAATTTTATTTAATATAAACATATATAAGCTGCTTGACTTTAATAATAGAAGTTGAGCAGCTTTTTTATGTATAAAATTTCAATATTTATGTAATATGAAAATAAAAAAAGTATATATTATTCTTGACATTAAAGAAATTTTAATATAAACTCGCAAATTACAACAAAAATATAAGGACACATTATGAAAAATAGACATTCCATCAGAGTGAAAATGCCTATAGTAATCAGTTTGCTAAGTACATTTTTTTTGGTTTTGATAGTTGTTATATTATCGTTTAGGTCTAATAAAACAATAAAAGAATCTACTTTATCTGGATTTAATAGTACAGTTACTGGTTATAAAGAGATGTTGGATACTTGGTTAGATGACCAGAGGAATTTAATAAGAACTTATGCAGTATCTCCTGCTGTAATATCGTATCTTTTAAATAGAGATGCTGTTGATATTAGGTCTGTGCTTGCTGAGTTTGAGGCGATTAATGATTTGGTTTTAGATATAGGTTTAACAGATACAAATGGTATAATATTGGATAATGTAAACGGAGTAAAAATAGGTGAGAATATTATTACCATTAGAACTAATATTTTAAATATATTAAAAAGCAACAATAATAGAGCTTCTTTTGATGACCAATTACAGAAATCTGTTGCTGATAATAAATGGTCTTTGGCTGCTCTTTCTGGCGTATTTTATAATGGTGAGCATATAGGGAATGTATATATTATTATGGATTGGGAAGATTTATCTGTGAGGCTTCAGAATTTAAAACTTCCTGAAAGAACAAGGATATTTGCCGTAGATGATGATAGAAATATAGTTTTAGACACTAGAAATGAGCTTAATACTAAAGCTAATGAGGCTTATGAACAAATTATTACTTCTAATAAGTTATCTGGATATATGACTTATATATCTTCTGTAAGTCGTGATTCAAGAACAGCTGTTTATACAAGAATAGATAATGTGCCTTGGTATTTAATTATGGCGATGGACGATAAGATTATTTATCAGGCTAATAATGATTCTATAAAGATATCAATAGTTATTTGTATATTATCTATTATTTTTATAAATATTTTTGCTTTTCTATATATTAAGAGGGTTACATATCCATTAAAAGATTTAATGATTCATGCTACGAATATATCTAATGGGAATATAAAAGAAAATAATAGGGTAACTTATAGAAAAGATGAGTTTGGAGAATTAGAAAGAGTTTTTGATTTGATGAGCAGGAGATTATCCGAAGTAGTTTCTAATGTAAACAAAGCTTCTGATGAAATAATAGAGGCGGCAGAAAATATGATGGAAAGCAGCAATGAATTGTCTGAAAGAACAGATTCTCAGTCATCGAGTTTAGAGGAAACAGCAGCGAGTATAGAGGAGATGGTTTCTAATATTAAGATATCTGCAGAAAAATCTGTAGCGGGTAAAAATATGATGTCTGAATCTATTGTATTTATTGAAAATGCTGCCAATATAATATCAAAAACAGCTTCTAATGTTGAAGAAGTTTATCATTCCAGCGAAAAAATTAAGGATATTACTAAAATAATTGAAGATATTGCTTTTCAGACTAACATACTTGCTCTTAATGCTTCTGTTGAGGCGGCACGTGCTGGAGAGCAAGGTAAAGGGTTTGCAGTTGTAGCTTCTGAGGTAAGAAATCTTGCTCAAACTACTCAGGCTTCTGTAAAAGATATTACTGATTTAGTAGATAATACCACACAAAAAGTTGCTGTAGCTACAGAAACAGCTAAAGAATCTCAGAAGATATTTATTGATTTACAGAAAAAAGTATCTGAAACTTCTGAACTTATGGAAACTATTACATCCAATGCTTTGGAACAGGAATCCGGTACTAATCAAATAAGTATAGAAGTAAATAATATGGAAAGTGCTACTGCACAAAATGCTGCATTGGCTGAAAATTCAAATGAAATATCAAAGAGTTTAGTTGAAAAGGCTAGGTCATTAGAAGAAAGCATTAAGTTTTTTAAAATTATAAAATAGTAAATTATATATAAGAATTAAAGCTGCTTAACTTTAATATAATGTTGAGCAGCTTTTTTATTAATTTTGAAATTTGTTTTAAAACAGTAAATATTTATATTGTTTTAATTTTATTGTTTGTATAAGTTTTAGTTTATTCTATTTTTCCCACCTTACATACGCACAGGCACTTCCTTCGGTCGCACCCACAGGCACTTCCTTCGGTCGCACCCACAGGCACTTCCTGCGGTCGCCCTGAAGGACTCCCTTCGGTCGTAAAAAAGTGAGCTATGTATCCTAAAGGTACACTTCGCGAAAACGTAAATATTATAGATTTGTATGTTTGGAATATGTATAAAGTATAATAATAATGCATGTGTTTTAATCTGAAAAAATGCAGCCTTTTTGCTTCTTTGTGGCACGACTCCGGCACTCCTTTAAGTCGCACCTAGTAAGTGTCTATCGGCAAAAGAAGAGAGGTTCTTACGGGTACGCTTCGCAGTGGGACTAGTCCTAAAAATATAAAAACAAAATTGATAAACTTAAAAATTTTACTATTTATAAAAATAAATAAAATTAATTGATTTTCTCTTTTACAATACCATTTCTATAGGCATTGAGTAATTCTTCTAAATCACTTATGCGTTTATTTAATTCAATACCAATATCAGTTTCTCCAACTGTAATTCTGCTTACAAACCTATCTACTATAGTTGTTTTTGGAGATATTCTAAAACCAGATTCCACAACTTCTGCAAAAGGTCTATGCTCTGCGATAATCATGGCATTAGAGTTTGATATTAAAGTGTATCCTCCTATGCCTGTGCTTTTATGATATGCCTTAGAAAGTCCTCCGTCTATTACTAAAAGTATACCCCCGCCTTTAATTGGGCTTTCTCCTTTATGAGTCTTTACTGGAACATGTCCGTTTACTATATGAGATTTATGTATATCCAAATCAAATTCTTTTAATATACTCTCGCAATAATCTTTTTTATCTATATGATAATAATATGAATTATAGTTTTCTTTATGGGTTTCTTTATCTTCTATAAAATATCTTTCAAAGGTTGTCATTTTATTTTTGCCGAATAATGGAGATTTTGGTCCGCACCACAAATACCAGCAGTAATCCAAAGCATTAAGCTGTTCTTCACTTCCTGTTTCACAATAAAAAGCCTTACGAACCTTATCTTCAACTTGCTTTAAATATCTTTTTCCAGATAAATATTGACCGTCTATATATACATCATCAAAACTTCCATCTTCTTTTGTTGGTATGCATCCATGATATAGAAGGTTTCCGTTAAATATTTTGTATATTCCCCCCTTAGCATAAATATAATTAGTATGTTTTTGTAGTGTTGGGCTATTAATAAAAGAAAAAGCCAAACTCTGTATTAAAGTGTTTTCTCCTTCTGTAAGTTCAAATGGGTTTTTAGGGTCTATTGTTGGGAAGTTTTTATCTTTAAGCTCATAGGTTTTACCTTCAATATTAATAGTTCCTTTTTTATAATCAATCTTATCAAGAAGTATGCGTTCGTCCATAGCATAATTTGGGTGTCTTTTTATAAGTTGGCATTCTAATTTAAACTGTATTATAGATATTGCCTTATGCATCTTTGAAGCTAAATCTTTATCAACTTCATCATATATGTTTTTATCTAAAGTATTAGGCTTAAACACTTCGCAAGGGTCATCTTTATAAACCTCATTAGCAAATGACGACAAAGCTCTTAAATTAATTCCATAACTATATTCAAGCAAATCAAAATTATTATACCTAACAGCCAAACGTACAGCATTAGCAACACAAATTAAACTTCCCTTAGCAGCCCCAAGCCAATGTATATCATGATTGCCCCAAGCCATATCAACTTCATTAAAATTCATTATACTCTCTATTACCTTGTCTGGGTGAGGTCCTCTGTCATAAATGTCCCCTACAATATGAAGCCTGTCTATACTGCATTTTCTTATTAAAGCACATAGTGATATAATAAATTTTTCTGATGCCGACACATCTATTATAGAATCTATTATAGAAAAATAATAATTCTCTTTATTGTCTTCAACTGATGTTTGTAATAATTCATCAAGTATATAAGCAAAGTTTTGAGGCATCTTCTTTCTAATCTTTGACCTTGTGTATTTACTTGTAACAAGTTTGCATATTCTAATGAGCCTATATATAGTTATTCTGCACCAATCATTAAAATCTTCTTTGGAAGCTTTTTTATTAATCATATTCTTTGTATCTACTATAAGTATTTGAAGTTCTATTCTTTCATTTTCTGTTAAAGTGTTTCTAAATAATATTTCTATTTTCTCTTTTATAACTCCAGATGAAGTGCCTATTAAATATTCAAAACCTTCAGATTCCCCATGTATATCACTTAAAAAATATTCTGTACCCTTTGGTAATTTGCATATTGCTTTTAAATTAATAATTTCAACAGAAGCATCGTCTATATTTGGGTACTTTTGAGATAATAATTCTAAATAATCTTTATCTTTCATAATAAAAAATCTCCAAAATATTATTTAAAATACAAAAATATATATGAAAATATTTTTTTTATTCTAGAATAAGTCCGATATAGTATAAGTATATACAAAAAATAATATTAATCTATTATAATAAAAAAATATAATAGTAAATTTGATTAATTTTTATATAATAGATATATCACTTAAATATAGTAAAGAGTAATTTTTATGGCTGAAACTAAAAATATTAAAATATTTCATTCTATAAGAGGTGTTTCTCAAAATTTTGGAGAGATACCAAAAATTGATTTAGAGATTGATTTGGACAAAGAATATAATATATATAAAGATAATGACAATGTTATAAAAAAATTAAAAAATATCATAATATCAAAATTGGAAGAGTCAAATATTACAAAACAAGATAAAATAATACTTTATGCAATAGCACCAAATAGCATACTCGTATCCATATCATTTATATTAGAAAAGTATAAATATAATTTTGATTTTTTGCCCAAGCCTAAAGATTCTCTTATATGGGGATATAGAGATATTGATATTAATGACCCAGAATTAACTAATTTTATAGACAGTAAATCAACTCAATTAAGAATATCAAATATAAATTAGCCAATAGGTATAATATTATCCGGCAGGTCTAATATAGATAACATAGAAGAAGTTTATAAAGATAATGAAAACCTCATTATAAATAAAGGCTTTGATTATTCATACACAAATATCATCACCATTACACATGAAATAAGATTACAAGAGAACTCTGATAAAAGCTTAGTAAACAAAAAATGTTATGATATATTTGTAAGCGAAGTAAACTCTATTTTTAATGATATAGTTTCATACGAAAATATTAAAGAAGTTCATATATTAAGTTCTATACCGGCTAATAGGCTTTTATATTTGGGTAAAAAAATGGCTAGCTATAAAAATAATCATCTTACATTTTATATTTATAATTACAGCAGTCAGAATAATAGATATGAATTAGGTGCTATATTAAACAGCAACTTGGTTGATGAATATTAATTATATTTGTGCTATTACTCTAATATTCTCTCCATAAGACCATTTATTAGGTTTATTTTTATAATTTATAAAAGTTGTATTTGGAACAATTAGCGTTTTTAAAGCAAATATAGAAAAATCAAAAAAATTATTAAAATTAGGCAAAGAGCCTTCTAATAAGCTTATTCTTAAATTTTCATTATCCATGTTGATGTTATAATTATTATATTCGCTTCTTATTACTTTTAAATTTGCACTTTCTACAAACTTAATTAAATTATCCATAGTAAAATTAACAATATGCTCAGTATTTAGATACCTCATAAGCATTTCATAAGAACATTCTTCTGGCATAGGTGAATTAGGAACTTCTATATATATAAAACCCTCTTTTTTAAGCATGCTTTTTATTTTTATTAATATCTCTTTAGGTTCTTTGAAATGTTCTATTACATGTGAAAGTATTATAATATCATATTTAGATTTGCTTTCTAAAAAGTTTTCTTTTAAATCAATATTATATTTTTTTTGGGCATAAACTCTTGCATCATCATTAATCTCATATCCAAAAACATTATTATTATTTTTTTTAAAAAGGCTTAATAATAATCCGTCAAAAGCACCAATCTCGCATATATCTTTATTTTTCAAATCTATGGTTTGTTTGATAAAATTGAATTGAGATAAACTTCTTGCATAACGCATCTTGCTTTTAGCTGTTTCAAATAATTTATTTTTTATATTATTATGATATTCATTTTTATATAATGAGTTAATCTCTTCGTCTGTTGGAGAATTAATAAAGTATAAAGAACATTCATCGCATTGATAAACGTCTTTATACTCTTTCCAAATATTTTTAATTTCTCCAATTTTTTTATGATTATTGGAAGAACAAACTTTGCAGCCGTTTGCCATATAAATTATTCAAAAGAAAGCTCAATACCGCATTTAGGGCATTTAGTCATATCTTCAGTAATGCTAGAACCGCAGTTAGGACACTCATAAACTTCTATCTCTTCAACAACCTCTTCTGCAATTCCTTCATAATTTTCATCACTCTCTTCTACAACACTAACAACTTCTTTAAGTACATTTATTATATTATTAACAGTATCCTCATCAAGATTTGTTTTTTCTATAATATCTTTAGCATTCATTCCATAAAGCTCTTCTATAGAATTGATGCCTCCGTCAATAAGAGTTTTTATCACATCTTTATCTATATCAGTTAATGAATATAAATTGCTTATTGTATTATCTTCAGTGTTTTCAGTTTCAGCAGCAATTTCTTCTTTTTCTTCATTTTCTTCAACATTTTCAGCAAATATTTGATTCAAAGGAACTATATCTTTTAATAATTCAGGATTTTCTTTAATATCAGTTTCTGTTTTAAGGTCGAAAGTATAGCCAGTGAGCTGAGAAGCTAATTTAACATTATATCCGCTTCTTCCTAAAGCAAGTGATAATTGGTCATCAGGTATAATAATCATAGCTTCTTTTTTGTCAGGGTCTGTAATAATTATTCTCGTAGGTTTGGCAGGAGCAATAGCCTCTGAAATGTATTCTCTAATATCTTTAGACCATTTTACAACATCAATCTTCTCGCCTTCAATTTCTTTTATAATAGCCTGTATCCTTATACCTTTCTGTCCAATACAAGCACCTATTGGATCAACTTCAGGCTTGTTTGAAACAACAGCTATTTTTATTTTTAATCCCGGCTGTCTTACAACATTTTTTATCTCTATAGTGCCGTCAGCAATCTCAGGAATCTCTAATTCAAATAATTTCTTAATAAAATCAGCTTTAGTTCTTGTTAAATATATAGTAGGGTGACCAGACCTGTCATTTTCTACTTTATATATATATGCTCTTATTCTGTCCCCCGCAGCATAATGTTCTCTTGGAGATAAATCTTTTTTTAATAAAATGCCTTCAGTCTTACCTAAATTAACATATATATTTCCTCTGTTTTCTCTTTGGAAATATCCATTAACTAATTGATTCTCTCTTCTTTTGAATTCATTATATATAATATTTTTTTCAAGTTCAGAAATCTTTTGAAAGAAAGTAGTTTTCGCAGCAGTGCTCTCTATTCTTCCAAAATCTCCTATATGATCAACCAATATTAAAACCTCATCACCCAAGTTAATATCGCTGTCAAGCTTTTTAGCCTCTTCTAAAGATATCTCCTTTCTATCATCTTTTACCTCTTCAACAACATTAACTCCTCTGTATACTGTAGGGTTATTATTATTATCAAAATTAATATGAAAACTTACATTATCCCCATACTTCTTTTTCAAAGCCAAAACCATAACAGATTCTACAACCTCTTTAAGCAAATCAATACTTATGTCTTTTTCCTCAGAAAGCATTTGAAGGTAAGTACCAACATTTTCAAACATAATTAATTCTCCATTTTTATATTTTTACTAGCAATTTAATCTAGTTTTTATAATATCAGATTTTAATATTTTTATATCAACATTATCATCATTATTTATAACAATATAATCATCTTTAGCTTCTTTTAATATGGCAGCAGTTGTAATATAATTATCATCATCTACTTTGTATTTAATCTTTATAGGCATATCCTCAAAAAGCTCATAATTATCATCAAATTTCCATCTAAACCCAGCAGAAGATACCGTAATAGTGTAATCGCCCTCATCATAACCATTATTTTTTATCACTTCCTGAATTACTCTTGTAGCTTCAATACAATGATTATGCGAAACACTTTCCTTCTTCTTAAAAATAACAGCATAAACTTTTTTATTATCCTTAACAGCAAGAACTTTTAAATCCAATAAATAAATATTATGCTTTTCTATTAATTTTTTAGCATTCTCAAAAAGCAGCTCTTGGTCTATTACTTTAATTTCATCTTTTTTTACAGGCTTAACTTTTTTCTTTTTAGCATCTCTGCCGTATTCTTTTTGCCTTTGCGGTCTTCTATTGTTTTTTTCGCTCATAATACTAAATGTTAACAAAAAAAGAGAGTCAGTTTTTCCCTTGTGGGAGATAAAACCAACACTCTTTTATTAAAGTCCTATTGATTATAAAATTAATTCTATATCAATAAATATTTTTGTCAAGCATTTTTAAAATTAAAGATGAGATAAATACTCAGTAACTCTCACAGCTGCCACTGCCCCTTCTCCAACAGCATTAGCAACTTGTCTTACAGGCTTAAATACAGAATCTCCGCAAGCAAAAACCCCGTCTATATTAGTAGCCATAGTAGACATATCAACTATAATGTGTCCGCTTTCTTTCATAGCAATTCCAGTATCTTTTAATATGCTAGTAGCAGGCTCTTGACCAACAAATACAAATACGCCGTCTACAGCTTGTTCATGTATAGAATTATCTAATACATTTTTTATCTTTATGTTAGTAACCTTTCCGTCTCCGCAAATCTCATCTATCACACTGTCTAAAACATATTCTACTTTTCCAGTATTAGTTAAATGTTCTATATTGATAGCATCAGCTCTAAACTCTTTTCTTCTATGAACTAAATATATCTTATTAACGAATCTTGTAAGGAAATAAGCCTCATCAAAAGCACTGTTTCCGCCTCCAACTACAGCAACAGTTTTTCCCCTATAAAAAGCACCATCACAAGTAGCACAGTATGAAACACCCCTTCCAGCAAAATCTTCTTCGCCTTTAGTGCCTAATTTCTTGGAAAATCCACCCATAGCGAGTATTATAGTCTTTGTCTGATAAGTTTTTCCATCTGCTGTATGAATAGTTTTTACTTTATCTTTAATATTTTCTATTTTTGTAACTTCATCATAAACTATAGGATTTTTAGAAAATTTTTCAGCATGCCTTTGCATTCTATCAACAAGTTCAAAAGAAGTCATCTCCTCTGGAAAACCTAAATAATTTTCAACAGTATCAGTGCTCATCATCTGTCCGCCGATACCTTTTTTTTCTATAAGCAAAGAATTAGTTAAAGCTCTTCCCAAATAAAGCAAAGCAGAAAGACCAGCAGGACCGCCGCCTATAACAATAGAATCATATACATTATTTGACATATATTGAACTCCTTTTTTATTAGTAATAATTATTATATAGTATTTTTTGAATTAGTCAAACATTTTGTTATAGTATTATAACTTTTTATAGCTTTTTGAAATGCTTGTTAATATAGGCTATGATTTCGCTTGTGTTTGCTATTTCCCTAGATGAATTGCCAACTCTGATAAAGAATTTTTCTTCTTTAAGACCTTGTTTATTGGTGATTCTACTATATACAGGCTCTCTGCTCTTGCTTATGTAAACAATACATATATCTTTTCCTTCTTCTTCAACGAAGTCTATTCTAATATTTTCAGCAGAAAAAGCATTGCCGTAATAGGTTTCAACTAAAGTTCTAAGATGAAGCTCAAAGAAATCTTTATTAGGCTGTCTTAAAGTAGAATAATCATGCTCAAGTCCAATAATTTCTCCGTCATTAGTGATTCCTATGAATAGTCTTCCGCCTTCTGTATTAGCAAATGCGGCAATAGATTTCATTATCACTTCTTCAAGAGATTTATTTATTTTTTCTGTATTGCTGTCATATCTTAAAGTTGACTTAAACTCTATGTTTGTGCTTTCACCCTCTTTTATAATGTTTTTAATGTTCATATGATTGTTTCTCAGGTCTTCTATTATTCTTACATAATGAACAGAGAACATTACTATTAATCCTATTGTAAGAACTATAAACATAACGAAGAAAAGTATAATAGGTATTTGTATTTTATTTATTAATGACTTCTCTGGAATTATAATACCTATTTCAACATTATTTTCAGATACACTAAAATTCCCTTTATATCCCCAATAATGCTTATTATTATAAACTACTTTGGCTATATCTTCATTTTCATTTTTTTGAAACTCATAATTAAGCATATCTGCTATTTCAATAAAATCCATAGGGTTTTCATTGGTATTAGATAAAGATACAGGGAAAATTATTCTGCTGTTTCCAGTAACCAAATAAGCATATATATTATTCATATTTTTTATATCTAAGTCATCAAACTTTACATTGAATTGAGAAATATATTCAAAAGCAACATTTTCGCTTGCAATATAAATTAGATGTATATATGGTTTACCGTCTTTAACATAAAAAGAGTCTATACTAAGCTGCTCCATTGGTATTGCAGAATATTTTTGCATATTATTCGTGGCAATAGTACCTTGAACCTTATATCCATTGCCAGATTTTGTAATAGACATATAACTATCGCCAAATTGCATAGCAGCTTTTTCTATAAAAGTATGCTTTGGGAAAAAATTAGTTATTAAAACCTTATAAACATCTGGAGCCTGATTGATTATGTCAAATATAGGCGTCATTTGCATAGAAAAATAGTAGGTTGGGTAATATATTTTAGAATATTCCTCTACTACACTATTTTTTACATCTTGAAAAAGAGACTTAAAAAGAAACTTTACAGGTACAGGACTGCGCATTTGAAAATATACAAACCCTGCCGCAGATAAAAACAGAAATACTAATAGCACATCTCTAAGTATCTTATTACGTAATTCAGATTTCGAGATAAATCTTCCAGATATTATTTTCATGCCATATCCATAGTACCTATTTTTTTCTTAATCATCATACTATAATAACATAATATAATTATAATATCAACATATAAAAAAATAATAAAAAGTCAATACATAAATATTATAATATTTTATTACTGTGTTGCTCTCTTAAAAATAAAATTAGTATTCTGTTTTTCAAAAGTTCTATCAGGGTCGTAATTGTAGACACTTATCCACTTATCATCATCAAACAATATATCTGCTCTATAAGTATTTTTAGTATCATCTAGTTTATCAGTTCTTAATATAATAAGCTCATCATATCCAGCGTTTTGGAATTTTTCAGATTTTTTCATAGCTCTGGTAGCAACACCTCCTGTGGTTTCGTTTCCTTTAATTTCTCTATAAATTCCTGCTATAGTATAACATCCTAATAATGAAGAATTAGCAGTTTTTGTAGCAGCTGTAGTATCTGTAGCATCAGGATATATTATTACTAAACAAACACCTCTAAATTTCTTATCTCTAGCTGTTGTTGTTCCTACAGTACTTTTATTTACTTTTACTTTTAGATCCAAATTTGAATCAAAAGTATAAGTTTCTGTATCATCATTTTTAGATAATTCAAACTTAGGGGTTTTATCAGTATTTAGTATCATATTAGAATAAGCTTCAAGCAATTTATCAGTATCTGATATTCTATATTTTACCGTTTTAATAGTTCCATTATTTTCAAGTACAGAAACATCATAATAACCATAGCCTGAACCAGAATTTAAATCATTATCTATAATACCCCCGCTGTTTGTATTACTGCTGCCTGTATTATTATTTGTTATTTTATCCTCAACTATAGGGGGAGAAGATAACATACTTCTCGGATTTTGTTTGCAGGACAAAGACATAATTAAAAAGAACAAAACTAAAAATAATATTTTCATAATATGCCCCCCAAAAATTATTAGTATATATATTATTATAATCATATTAAAAAATATTTCAATCAAAAATAACAATTTAATAGTAAAAAATTAATAAATATATTTATAATTGCAAAAAAATATTTTTTATTTTATCATATATTCATTATTTTTAAGAGGTTAATAAAGTATGGATTATAATGAAAAACTATATAATGTATTTTCAAATAAGGAACATAGATTAGAATCTTGGATGGCGGCAGTATTTTCTAAAGAATATGACCATAATGTAACTATAGATGAACTTAAACAAATTTTAGCAGAGGAAAATAGTTTTATAGTTACAGAGTTAAAGGAAGTAGAAAAAGAGAACTACATAAGAGAAAACTCAAAATGGGAAGTAATATTAAAAGCAGAATATATAGAAGATTATGATGATGAGTGTGAAGAATGCGATGATGATTGCTCTTGCGAAGGACATGAATGCTCCAATAATCATGAAGAAGGTCATCAATGTTCTTGCTCTCATCACCATGAAGAGGAACATCAGTGTTCATGCTCTCATCACCACGAACATAACCATCAATGCTCATGCAGCAGCCATGATGATGAAGTAAAACAAAATGATGAACTTACATTCTATATAGCATTAATAGATGCCAAAACTGTAACAGAAAATGTACCTGAAATATTCTCTGTTAATACAATAAAAGAAGAAAATTATAAAGAGGCATTAGAAGTAAATTATGCTATACATATATCAACAGTATTTCAAAATTATCCGCTTACAGACTATCAAAGACAATTACAATTATTAAACAGCATAGTAGCAGATGCATCATTATTTTTAGATATGTCCTGCTCTACAGCACGCTCTGGAGATTGGCTTGCATACACTGCCACATTCTCGCTTTTGCCTTCATTAGACTATCTCTATACTATTCATGCTATATATGATGATGACAAAGATCCAAACAAAGTAGAATATTGGTTTCATACGCATGGTTTATACAGAGCTGGTGTAATAGAATTAGAGATACTTGGTGTTGAGGATTCTAATGCTCATTATGGAGAATTATTAAACACTGCAGCAAAACTATTTATAGAAAGAGGAGTTCCTGAAAAAGGTTTTAAATTTACTCCTGCTTATGGGGTTAGTGTTTGCTGGCTTCCATGGCAAGAGGCTTTAGAGAAACTTAATATTGATAAAGATTTTTCTGGAAGCTATAAAGACAGAAATGATAATATACATAACACTCCTTCCGGTGTGTTAGCGGCAGTAGATGAAAAAGGAAATTATCATACTATGGACTACTATAAAGATAAGCTTACGGATAACCCTATTTTTATGCTCAGCAATTTTGAAACTGCTATAATGAGAGAAGCGGCATTTGAAAAAATAGAATATTTTATAGAGTTATTAGCAAAGAAAAAGAAAGATGAGGATATTTCGTTTTTAGTAAAATTGGGTTATGCCAAAGAAGATGAAGACCCTAATGATTTAGAGCATTTATGGTTTGAGGTTCATGATTTTACAGATGATGGGTATTTTGATGCTACGTTAATAAATGAGCCTTATAAAGATTTAAATATGCATGAAGGCGACAGAGGAATGCATAGCATAGAAAATCTTACTGATTGGATAATATACTATAAATCTGTACATTATGACTCTAAAAATATATATTTATTATTTGAAGATTAAATTTATAATTTCTTGACCTTATATAGAAATAATGATATCATTATTAAATAATTAAATATTATAGTTTATTTTTATAAATAGAAATGAAAGAAAAAATTATTTGTCTATCTTTTATTTTATTGGTTTTTTTATTTGGTATTATAATTAATACTTTTTATAATAATGATACCAATACTAAAAGATATATAAAAGTAACTATGAAGGGTGCTGTAAGACATTCGGGTGTATATTTTTGCGAATATGGTTCTTCTCTTGCTAAACTGCTTGAATCAGCTGGCGGAATTACAGAAAGAGGATATTTGCCTGAAGGATTAGATTACAACACACCAATTACAAATGATATAACTATAAATATACCGGCTAAGTATTACAGCATTAAAAAAAATACTGAAGGGAGATGAAATTGAAATTAAATAATTCAAATATTTTTGATGATAATAATGATATCTCTCTCGATGAATATGATATAGATTCTCTTGTAGATAAAAATATAGAAATCAATGAAAACAACTTCCCTACTGTATCTATAGGCGATGAATCTCCAACTATACATAGTTCTATAATAGATGATAGTATAACATCTACTGCAGATGAAAATATAGCAACAGAAAATAATAATCAAGAAACAACTGTAGAAGCATATACTGAAGAAGAAAATAAAATATATAATGAAATAGAAAATAATATTGGAATATCTGAAGATGATTTAAATGTTATAAGTGATGTTGATGATTTTAATTTGGAGAGTCATTTCCAAAATTCAAATAATAATAATGAAACTGTAGAGGCATACACAGAGGAAGAAAATCGAGCATATAATGAAATAGAGAGCAATATTGGAATATCTGAAGATGATTTGAATGCTATAAGTGATGTTGATGATTTTAATTTGGAGAGTTTCTTTGCTAATAGTGCTTCTAGTATAGAAGATACAGCAGAAAATGTTTCAAATAATAATGAAGATATTATAAACATAGATGAAGTTTCTGAAGATAGTACAAATGATATTAATAATGAAACTATATCCGCATATACAGAAGAAGAGAATCAAGCATATAATGAAATAGAGAGCGATATTGGAATATCCGAAGATGATTTGAATGCTGTAGGCAGTATTGATGATTTTAATTTAGAGAGCTTTTTTGCTGATAGTGCATCTAATAGTACAGAAGAAAATAACATTACTGAAGCAAATACTATCAATAGCGAAGAAATTATTGATACAGATGAAAGTTTTGAAGAAAATAATATAACAGACAATGATATTAACAATGAAAGTATAGAGGCTTACACAGAAGAAGAAAATAGAGCATATAATGAAATAGAGAGCAGTATTGGAATATCTGAAGATGAGTTGAATGCTGTAGGCAGTATTGATGATTTTAATTTAGAGAGCTTTTTTGCTGATAGTGCATCTAATAGTACAGAAGAAAATAACATTACTGAAGAGATTGTTAATAGTGCTAATAATGAAGAAACCTTTAATAGTACCGAAAACAATTCTTTGTCAAATGATGACAGCATAGTAGAAATTAATGATAATGCAGAAGAGAATACTGCAGACATAAAAGAAGAAAATGACAACATATTTGAAACTACTGTTAATGATGAAATAAATAATGTTTTAAATAATTATTTAGAGTCAGAAAGTATTGAAGTATCTGAAAATAATAATTTAGAAAATATAGAAGAGAATATTGATGACTCTGATATAGAAATAGATAATGAATTAATTGATGAGTTGAAAGAGTTAGATAATTTAGTTGAAGATGTAGAAGAGATTGAAGAAAATGACATATCTGACATAGTATCTCAAGGTTTAGCAGAAATAGAGAACCTCGAATATGCAGAAAATAATTCTTTGGCAGTTGATGACAGGGTAGTAGAAATTGTTGAGGAAGATAACTCTATTGATGATAATGAAATTACTGCTAATATTGATAATGTATTTGAAACTACTGTTAATGATGAGATAAATAATGTTTTAAATAATTATTTAGAGTCAGAAAGTATTGAAGTATCTGAAAGCAATAATAATTTAGAAAATATAGAAGAGAATATTGATGACTCTGATATAGAAATAGATAATGAATTAATTGATGAGTTGAAAGAGTTAGATAATTTAGTTGAAGATGTAGAAGAGATTGAAGAAAATGACATATCTGACATAGTATCTCAAGGTTTAGCAGAAATAGAGAATCTCGAATATGCAGAAAATAATTCTTTAGAGAATGATGACAGTGTAGTAGAAATTATTGATGAGAATATTAATAATGCAGAAGAGAATACTAATGAAGAAAATATCCATAATATTGATGTGCCTGATATTGATGATGTAGATTATATAGATGAGGCAAATTATATTAATGAAAACAATAATCAAGATGATATTATAGAATTGTCCGGAAATGAACTTGATTTAATAACTAAAGATGAAAACATTGAATATAAATATATACAAAATAATAACAAAGAGTATATGGATATGAATAAAATAAAAAAAGATATAGAAGAATTAGAGATAGATGAATTATCTAATGAAGAGAATAATATATATAATAATCAAATATCAGATGAAGAGAAAAGTGAAGCATATGATTTAACAGATGAAGAAGTAAATATGTATAAAGCATATATAGAAAATAATGAATTAGATGATAATGAGCTTTCTAATGAAGAAATAGACATGTATAAAAGTTATATAGAAGGCAGAGAATATACTAATATTTCAGAAGAGGCTAATAGCTTTGAAGATACTGATAAAAAAGAAGACATTAATGAACTTACAGAAGAAGAAATAAATATGTATAAAAATTACATAGAGAAAGATGAATCTGAAGAGAAAACTGATGATTTAACAGATGAAGAAGAATTAATGTATAAGGCTTATATAGAAAATAGCGGTTCTGATGATTCTATTAATTCTACAGAAGAAGATAGAGAAATCAATGATTTATCTAACGCATCTATCGAAGAAGAAACAAATAATAATGCAGCAGAAAAACTAATAGAAGAAGTTCAAGATAATATAGAAAATAATGTAATAGAAGAAAACAAAGCAGAGCAAGATAAAAAAGAAGAAGATAATAATGATTCATTAACTAACTTAAAACAAACAAATGAAGAATATATTGAAAACAATAAAGCGGAAAAAGAGGAAAATAAAGAAGAAGATAGTAATGACTTTTTTGCTAAATTAAAACAAATGAACGAGGAATATAAGAGAGAGGAAGAGAAGAAAAAAGCAGAGCAAATCAAAGAAGATAGCGATGATTTTTTGGCTAAATTAAAGCAGATGAATGCGGAATATGTAAGAGAAGAAGAGGAAAAAAAAAACGAAAAAGTAACTGAAGAAAAAGCTGAAGATATAGAAGAAAGCATAAGCGATAATGCTTTAATGGAAAATGATGAATCAGAAAATAAAAGAGATGACAATACTCTAATAGGAGCAGAAGAAGGGCCAACTATAGATGATAATGCTTTAATAGGAGCAGAAGAAGAGGAACCAACCATAGATGATAATACTTTAATAGGAGCAGAAGAAGAAGAGCCAACTATAGATGACAATACTCTAATAGGAGCAGAAGAAGAGGAACCAACCATAGATGATAATACTTTAATAGGAGCAGAAGAAGAGAAACCAACTATAGATGATAATACTTTAATAGGAGCAGAAGAAGAGGAACCAACTGTAGATGACAATGCTTTAATAGGAGCAGAAGAAGAGGAACCAACCATAGATGATAATACTTTAATAGGAGCAGATGAAGAAGAGCTAACTATAGATGATAACACTCTAATAGGAGCAGAGGAAGAGTCAACTATAGATGATAATACTTTAATAGGAGCAGAAGAGGAACCAACCATAGATGATAATACTTTAATAGGAGCAGATGAAGAAGAACCAACTGTAGATGACAATACTTTAATAGGAGCAGATGAAGAAGAACCAACTATAGATGATAACACTCTAATAGGAGCAGAAGAAGAACCAACCATAGATGATAATACTTTAATAGGTGCTGATGAAGTAGAAGAGACTATTGATGACAATGCTTTAATAGGAGCAGATGAAGAAGAACCAACTATAGATGACAACACTCTAATAGGAGCAGATGAAGAAGAACCAACCATAGATGATAATACTCTAATAGGAGCAGAAGAAGAGGAACCAACCATAGATGATAATACTCTAATAGGTGCTGATGAAGTAGAAGAGACTATTGATGACAACAATATAACAGGTAATGATGAAGTAATAATTGATGATGCTGCTCTAATAGGCGATGATGAAGAGTTAGAAGAAATAGTTGAGAATAATTTAGAAAAATTGAATGAAATTATGGAATTAAATGCTGTTAATCAGGTAAAAGATTCCGATTTAAGTATTATGGAACATCTTATATCAGGCGAAAGTGATGAAGATGCTCATGAACTGATACATATAGAAAATAAAGAGAATAAAAAAAATAATAATAATGATAAAAATAGAAAGTCTGTTGAAGAATATGATGAAACAGATAAACTTCTAACAAAGGAATTTACAATGGCTGAAGAAAAAGAATTATATGAAACAGAAAAAAATAATATAGAAACAAATGTAAAAGTAGAAGATGAATTTAGCCTTAATGAAGATACAGAAAAGAAAGAAAATACAGGATATAACCCTAATGAAGATTTTGACGGAGAAATAAGTCAATTAGATTTGGACTTCGCTATAAAAATGTTTGAAGCAGAAGAAAATAATAACAGTGAAATGGAGTGCTGCAGTAAAAATGATTTACTATTATCAGAAAGCGAAATGAATAAATTTAAAAAATTATTTTTCTACTTTAAAAACATAGTAGAGAAAATGCCTCCGGAATTTTTAAAAGACTTCTCTAAGACAGAGTTTTATGATGCCTATTCATCTTTAAGCAGAAAATTCGATGATTAAGCTTTGTCTTTAAGTAAAACGATATCTTCGCCTTCTAATTCTTTTATTCTTACAGATATATATTGATCAGCAGGGACATTTAATGCAAGCCCTACATAGTTTGCCGATATAGGAAGCTCTCTTCCAAATCTATCAACCAATACAAGCAAAACAACTCTCTGCGGTCTTCCATATTCAAATAAAGCATTTAAAGCAGCTCTAATTGTTCTTCCTGTATAAAGTACATCATCTACAAGAAGAATGCTTTTTCCAGTGATATCAAAAGGTATATCAGTTTCTTTAATTTCAGGGAATTCCGATAAAGTAGATAAATCATCTCTATAGAGGTTAATATCAATAGCACCTATAGGTATATCTATGTTTATTTTTTCTTCTATAAGTTTTTTAAGTCTTACAGCCAAATAATCTCCTCTTCTTCTTATACCCACAATAGAAAGTTTGTCCATATTTTCTTTTTCAATTACTTCAGCGGCAAGTCTAGGAAGAACTTTTTCATAATCTTCAGCTTTTAATAAAACTCTCATTAATATAACCCCTTTTTGTTTATCATTAAAAATACTATTTTGATTATAATATTAAAGCAAAAAAAAGCAATATAATAATTTTTACATTTTCTAAAAAAAATATGTTAAGTATTTTCTTAGTTTACCGATTTTTAATATAGATACAGTAATAACAAAGTTAACATAAGAGTTGATTATTTATTTTACTGTTATATAATAAAAGGTATTATTAAATATTTAATTAAGCGAGGAAATTTATATGGCAGAACAAGAAGAAAACTTAGAATTAGAAGAAGGCGAAGAAGAGGAACAAAACGAAGCTCAAGCGAAGAAGAAATTCACTTTAAGCCCGATGATAATAAAAATACTAATGATAGTAGCTGCCATTTTAGTAGTTGCTTTAATATCTGGACTTATAGCGTTTTTTGTTTCTAAGAGCGTAGGCAGAGCAGCAGGAGTAAATGCCGGAGTGGTAGATGGCATGATTAAACAGCCGCCTCCAACATATTTCCCTATTACTCCAGAGTTTAATGTTAATACTGCTGATATGGATGTTGCAAGATTTGTAAGAGTAAGCATAGTATTGACTTACACTACTAATGTAAAACAATTAGCAGTAGAGCTTCCAGAGAGAGGATATATGATAAGAGACAGAATATATTCTTTAATAAGTTCTTATACTTATGACCAATTAAGAACTAATGAGGGAAAAGAGCAATTGAAGGCAGATATTAAACGTGAAATAAATAGTATGCTAAAAAACGGACAAATAGATGATATATTATTTGATAGTTTCTTATTGAGTTAATGAGTTAAAATAAAGTATAAGGATAATAGTATGACAGAAGTATTGTCACAAAGCGAAATAGATGCATTATTAAGTGCTATATCATCTGGCGAAGTGTTGGATAATATTGATACTAAGCGTGTGGAAGTAGAACATAGAAAGATTAAGATTTATGACTTTAAGCGTCCAGATAAATTCTCTAAAGACCAAATAAGAACGCTTCAGATGATGCATGAAAACTTTGCACGTGTTACTACAACTTCATTATCTGCTCAATTAAGAACTTTAGTAGGTATACACGTAGCAAGTGTAGATCAGCTTACTTATGAAGAGTTTATAAGAAGTGTAAGTAATCCGTCTACTTTAGCCATTGTGAGTATGGACCCTTTGAAAGGAAGTTCAATTTTAGAGATTGACCCATCTATTACTTTTACTATTATAGATAGGTTGTTTGGAGGAGCTGGAGAGAGTCCTAAAAACTTAAATAGAGAATTAACAGATATTGAGTTGTCTGTTATGGAAGGTATTATAGTAAGAATATTAGGTAACTTAAGGGAGGCTTGGTCTCAGGTAATAGATTTAAGACCTCGTTTAGGTTCTATAGAAACTAACCCGCAGTTTGCTCAGATGGTTAGTCCTAATGACATGGTTGTACTTATTACATTAGAGACAAAGGTTGCTGATGTTGAAGGTATGATGAACTTTTGTATACCTTATATTACTATTGAGCCTATACTTTCTAAATTCTCTGCTCAATATTGGTATGCTTCTGTAAGAAGAGGAAGCACTAGTGAAAACTTAAAGATTATTAAAGAAAAATTACAAAATATATATGTTGAAACTTCGGCTGAACTTGGTTCTATACAATTACCATTATCAGACATTCTTAATTTGCAAAAGGGCGATGTTGTTAAGTTTACAGAAACTAAGATTACTGACCCTGTAATATTCAAGATTGGTACTATGAAGAAATTCTTATGCTGTCCTGGTATATCTGGAAGCAGAATGGCTGTGCAGCTTACTGGTGTTATGGATGGAGAAACTGATATCACCGAAGATGATTTATTAAAAGAGGAGGATTAAGGTTATGATGAGTGACGGTGCATTATCTCAAGATGAAATAGAAGCTTTGCTTAAAGGAAGTGAAGAGGCTTTTGGAAGCAATGATAATACTTCAGCATCTGCTGGAAACGGCAATAATGTAGATAAGCAGCTTTTTAATGAAGCAGCTAAAGTTATAGCAGATAATCAAGCTTATTCATTATCTTCTATTTCTACAAAGACTGTGTCCATCACAAATATTACTACAACTGTTGGAGATGTAAGTAATTTGCATCAAATGCTTTCTGGTAAAGTGATAGAGGCAAAAGTATCATACACTGGCTCAGCTAATGGTAATGTTTATTATTTTATGGATGAAAAGGAGGCTTTAACTATAGCTTCTCTTATGACTGGTCAGGCTGAAACAGATTTAAATGATATGGTAGCTCAAGTATTAAAAGAAGCTTTCTCTCAAATGATTGGAGTTTCTGATAGTGCTTTAACTTCTAAGTTTGGAGGAAACTTTACTAATGCTCCTGTAGAAACTAGCGTATTAGATGATGCTGCTTCTATAAATATTGCTGGACATTTAGCTATAGTAAATGCTTCTCTAAGTATAGACGGCGAAATAGATAACGCTCCTTATATATTTGCTTTTGAATTGCCTGTTTTACAAGCTATTTTATCTAATGCTTCAAAAACTAATTCTAATGCAGCAAGCAGTAATAATACTCAAGCTAATGATGCTGCAAAACAGCTCGGCGTACAGCATGCTGAATTTAATTCTTTAATGCCTGCTTCTGATGTTCAAGGTACTGGTAACATCGGTCTGCTTATGGACGTTACTATGAATATGACTGTTGAACTTGGAAGAGCTACTATGACTATTAAAGATATTTTAGGTCTTGGTGAAGGTTCTATAATTGAGCTTCAAAAGTTAGCTGGTGAGCCTGTGGATTTGCTTGTTAATGGAAAATTAATCGCTAAGGGTGAGGTTGTAGTTATCGATGAAAACTTCGGTGTTCGTGTAACTGATATTATTAGCCCTATGGACAGATTAAGAAAAAAATCTAAATAAGAGATAAGATTTAATTAAACATAAATACCTTTTTTATAACGGAGTTTTTAAAAGCTCCGTTTTTTATTTTTAAAGTATATCTAAACGAGTATGTTTTGTTGTATATATTTTTAGCTTTGTATGTTTGGAATATGTATTAACATAAAATAATACCAACATTTTAAGCTAAGAAATGCAGTCTTTTTGCTTCTTTGGGTCACTACCACAGGCACTTCCTTCGGTCGCAAAAGAAGTGGGGTGCTACCCTACGGGCACGCTTCGCAGGGGGCAAAGCCCTGCAAATAACTAAAATAAAAAAGTTAATAATTATTAGTGTATATTAAAACTATTATTTTATATCAACTTTTTTGCCGCTCCAAAAAGTTGCAAAAAACGCACATATATAGATAATGTCTTAGGAATATGTATTAATATAAAATAATACCAACATTTTAAGCTAAAAAAACTAATCTCTTATAGACTTAATAATTTTTCAGTATAAACCTAAAAATTGCTATCTTCTTATTCTCACAAAATTGCTGTGAGTAAAATTATCATCTATATCTAAAACTATTAATATTCTATTTGCTTCTTTCCAATAATTTTTATCAAACGGCATTCTAAAACCAATACGCTGACCAACTGGAAACATTACATTATAAAATTTGTCATTGCCTGTAAAGATGAGTTTTTTGTTATTATATAATGATATGCTTGCATTTAATTCTTCTATTGTGTTAGAATTAGTATAGTTAAAATTATTAACTTCTATAGTGGCTACTACAAATTCATTGTTGCTTGAATCTATATTATTAATTTTAGTAGTGATAGGGGATTTAAACTTTCTAAAAAATTCTATTTTATCAAGCAGTCCAGCCCTATTTGCAAAGAAAAATAACACCACAATAGTGAGAAAACTTCCGTAAAGAAGCATAAACCATCTTTTAGAAAATATACTAGGATTTCTTGGTATTTTAGGCATCTTTGGAGTGTGCGGCGGTTTAATATTATAAAACTCTAATTCTGGTTTTTTTGGGTCGTATACCTCTCTTGCCAATTTACATCATCCTCTTTAATATTTTTGATTGAAAATAAGCAACATCTTTTGCCTGAACAGAATCATTTCCTAATTTTTTGCTAGCCTCTAAAAAACTTTTTGATTGTAATATCAATGCCAACTTTGAAGCTTCAAGCATTTGTAATTTTCTTGCTAAAAAAGCTCCAATAAAACCTGCTAATACATCACCCATTCCAGCTTTACCCATAGAAACTGTAGGGTTATAATTTATATATATATCATCATCATTCATTAAAAAGCTGACAGCGTCTTTTAATATTATATTAGCCTTGGTGTTTTCTCTAAACTTTCTCAAAGCACTATAAGGATTAGTTAAAGCTTCTATATGATTAATACCCATAAGCTTTTCAAACTCATAAACATGCGGAGTAAGTAAAAAGTTATTACCCAATTCTGATAAAGTGCTTTGAAACATCAAATATAAAGCATCAGCATCTACAACTGTTGGAATATTTATTTGCTTTAATATAGAATTAATAAAAACTTCTGTAGACATATCTCTGCCTATACCAGAGCCTATTATACAAGCATCACTCTTATTTATTTCATCAGCAATATATAAATCATCTGCTGTAAAATATTTATTATCATATTCCCCAACGCCTATAACAACAATTTCAGGCATATCTATCATTACAGCATTTCTTACAGTTTCTAATATTGCCTTAGGAACATAAAGCCTAATATATCCAACTCCGCTTCTATAGGCTGCCTTTGCAGATAGTATGCAAGCTCCTGTATATTCATAGCTTCCGCATACTATAGCAAGCTTTCCCTGCTCCCTCTTAGAATAAAAAGCATTTCTTACTATATCTATGTTCTCATCAAAATCTATTAAATTGGCAACATAAGGAGCTTCATCTAATATATTCTCTGGAAATATTGATTTTATTATAAATAAATCTCCAATATATTCTCTCGTGTTATACAAAAACATAACGTCTTTAGCAAAACATACAGTATAAGTTTCATCTGCCTTAAAGCAGCTATTAGAGCTATCATCAATATTTGAATATAGCCCAGAAGGTATATCTATAGCTATTCTTATAATATTTAAATCATTTAAACTATCTACTAAAAGTTTTTGTATACCGCCTAAAGGTCTTCTTCCGCCTGTGCCAAACAATGAATCTAAAACTATATCATTTTCATCTATCAAATCAATAGCTTCATAAACATTCTCTTCACTGCCTAAGTATTTAATTTCAACATTCATAGACTTTAATATATTGAAATTAGCATAAGTGTCTTTATTAACCTTATCTAAATTGCCGGTAATATAAACATTTACATTGTATCCGTTTTTTATTAAATATCTTGCAACAGCAAAACCGTCTCCGCCATTGCCTCCAACAGATGAGAATATATGCACAAAATGATTATTAAGCGTTTCAGCATACCTTTCTTCTAATAAATTAAATATATCTAAAGCCACATGTTCCATTAAAAGTATAGAAGGAATTTTTTCTGTTGTTTTTTTATCTATATTTATTAGCTCTTCTGTTGTTACTACCTTCATCTATTATCCTTATTGCCTATATTTAGTATTATCTTTAATTATTCCTATCAATGAAAATATAGGATTTTTAGTAACTTTATTATATCTGTTCATTCTATATAATAGATTATTCATTCCGGAATGTTCTGATAATATTTTTGTATATGCTTCATTAGATATGGAATTAGTATTATCTTTGAAAACTCTTATATCATAATAAGCAGCCAATTTTAATGACCACATAGCATGATTGTATTTTTTCCCGTCTTGTAAAATAGGGTAGACCTTAATAAAAGATTTTGATAAGCTGTTTTCAAATGCTATCAAGTCATCTACATTGCAAAAGTTTGGAATCAATTTATAAGTTATTTTACTTCCCTTTTTTATTGGTGTAATTATATCATATTTGTTGTAAGCAGATATTATAGGCCAGTAAGTAGAATTTCCATAAACCTCTTTGGCTATATCCCAATAATACATATTGTTTGATACAGTATAAGACGAACTTGCAGTATTAACATTTGTAAAATATCCGTTTACTATATTATATAGTTTCTCATTATCTACATTACTGCTTCCATTATTATTAACATTCAAAAGAAGCATAATGATAACAGCGATAACAATAACTATTGCTGCTGCTATTTTTAATAGTATAAAATTGTTTGTTGATTCTTTTTTTTCTTTGGATTGTTTCTTTGGTTTATTGGATTTTACTTGCTTATCAGAAATGTTTGATAAATCTAATAATTCATCTTTGCTGTAATCTTTCATTTCTAATTTATTTTCATTGGCAATAGCTGCTTTTTCATTAAAGAATTTATTATTAACTCTATTAATAAAAACTTCATCAGCATTAAAACCAACATAGCCCTTATTGTAGAAAAAAGTACCGAAATTATCTATACAAATGCTCTCATTATGGTCAACTAAATGTCTAATATTTTCAAATACAGCTTCAAAAAATTTTTTCTTTTCTAATCTTTCATCAACATTATCAATCTTAGATATAATGCTGTAAAGCGAAGCATCAAACCCCATATCCGCACTTCTAAAGGCTATATTATAATTCTTATCAATAAATATATTTCCAACTTCATAAATAAAGAATATTTTCTTTTCTAATACCAAAGAAGCAATATTTTCAAATAAATTATTAATTTCATCTTTAACAAAATTTCTAGTTAAATTTTTTTTTGCAGAACATAATCTATCTATTAACTTATTATATCCCAAATATTTATTTTGAATATTTTGAATCTTCATTTCAACTAAATAAAGTAAAGTTCTATCTTTTTCAAAGTTTACATAACCATCATCATGAAAAAAAGTACCAAAATTTTCTATATATACCTTCTCTCCATTATCAACTAAATGCCTAATATTTTCAAAAATCATTTCATATAATTTCTTTTTAATAGCTCTGTTTTTTACAGTATCATATTTTTCTGTGATAGTATTTAAAGAAGCGTCGAAAGACATATCCGCACTTCTAAACATAATATTATAATTTTTATCTAAATATATATACCCCAACTCATACATATAAAAAACTTTATTGTTCAAAACATATGGAGTAATACTAGAAAATAATTCATTGATAAGTTTATTGATTTCTGCTTTTGTTGTTCTTAATCTTGAAGACAATCTCTCAATTAATGTATTATTCGTACTAAACATAACTACCCCTTAAATAAACATAATCAAATTATATATTAATTTAAAATAAAAAAAAGCCTAATTCTGTAATTTTATACAAAAATCAGGCTTTTCTATTTTTGGATTTATTTTATAGATATTCTTGAAGCCATTCTTTTAATTGAGCCTCATTTTTCATACCTTCAGCTCTTTTAACAACTTCACCGTTTTTAAAAACCATAAGTGTAGGTATAGATTGAACACCATATTTAGCAGCTATTTCTTCTGCTTCATCAACATTTACAGCAGCAAAATTCATTTTATCAGAATTAGCGTCTGCTACTTTATGCAAAACAGGTGTTTGCATTTTACAAGGTCCGCACCATTCTGCAAAAAAATCTACCAAAGTTGCTTTATCTGATGATACTGCACTCTCGAAATTATCTGATTTTAATTCTTGTACTGACATGTTAATAATCCCCCTCGTTAATAATACTTAATGTTCGTATAATCTAAACATAATTTTAATAAATGTCAATAGAATTATATAGATTTTAAAAGTAAATCAACATAATTAATTTTATTGGGGCTGTCCTAGATAACTTAAATTTGTTAAAATTTAAGTATGAAACGCAGTAAATTAAGTAAAGATAAACAATT